>CBDUIJ010000068.1:0-20120 GCA_965367215.1 uncultured Granulosicoccus sp. | reverse complement strand
GCGGATGAATCCGCCAGCCTGTCACTGGTACCGCAACTGTGGTTTCGCAATACCTGGAGCTGGGGTTATCCGGCAGGCCCGCAGGGCAATATCAACGGCATGCCAGTGATGAGTCAGGCCGATCAGAATTCGCTGCAGGCAGAGCATCCCCTGCTGGGTCGCTACCATCTCTACTGGCAAGGCAGCCCCGAGCTGCTGATGACCAACAACGAGACCAACAAGGAGCGCCTGTTCGGTTCGGAAAACGACTCACCCTGGGTCAAGGATGCCTTTCATCGTCATATCGTCGACGGCGATACGGATGCCATCAATCCCGAGATGACCGGCACCAAGGCCGGCGTGCACTATCCCCTGACCCTGGCTGCGCACTCCTCCCGCACGATACAGCTGCGACTGAGCGACACGGCCAGAAGCAAACCCTTCGCCGGCTTCAAACCAGCCTTCAAACGTCGCAAGCACGAAGCCAACGTCTTCTACGATCATCTGCAGACAGAACCCCTGAGCGATGAATTGCGCCAGATTCAACGGCAGGCCTTCGCCGGTATGTTGTGGTCCAAGCAGCTGTACTACTACAACGTGCACCAATGGCTCGAGGGAGATCCGAACAAACCCATGCAGCGTGTGGATCGTCGCAACGTCCACTGGCAGCACATGGACAATTTCGACGTCATGTCCATGCCGGACAAATGGGAATACCCCTGGTATGCGGTTTGGGATACCGCTTTTCATACCCTGCCACTGGCGGTCGTCGACTCTGCCTACGCCAAGCGTCAGCTGATGCTCATCACACGTGAGTGGTATATGCACTCCAATGGCCAGCTCCCTGCGTATGAATGGGCCTATGGCGATGTCAATCCGCCGGTACACGCCTGGGCGACACTCCGCGTCTATGCCATGGAGAAGGAAAATACCGGCAAGGGTGACCTTGTCTTTCTGGAAAGCGTATTCCAGAAACTGCTGCTGAACTTCACCTGGTGGGTCAACCAGAAAGACAGTCAGGGCAATTCCATTTTCGAGGGCGGCTTTCTGGGGCTGGATAACATCAGCCTGTTCGATCGTAGTGAAGAGCCCCCTACCGGTGGCGTGCTGAACCAGTCCGATGGCACCGCCTGGATGGGTTTCTTTGCCGCCTGCATGCTGCGCATGGCGCTCGAACTGGCACGCAACAATCCGGTGTATCAGGACATTGCCACCAAGTTTCTCGAGCACTATCTGCAGATCGCCTATGCCATCAACGGCAAGGAGCATCATCCTGGCTTGTGGGATGAGGAAGACGGTTTCTTCTACGATCGTCTGGACCTGCCCGATGGCCGTTCCTCGCCACTCAAGGTGCGCTCCCTGGTGGGGCTGATGCCGATGATTGCCACGTCGATTCTCGAAGCCGATGTCTATCAGGAGTTTCCGGACTTTGTACGCCGCATGAACTGGCTGGTGGAGCATCGCCCCGAACTGGCTGGCACCATGGCAAACCTGAACAAGACAGGCAGGAAGGACCGACATCTGCTGTCGTTCCTGGACGAAGAAAAATTGCGCCGGGTGTTGCATTACCTGCTGGATGAAAACGAATTCCTGTCCGATCACGGTATTCGTTCCCTGTCACGCTTCCATGCCGATCACCCGTTCAGTTACACCACCGATTCAGGTCACACACTGAGCGTCGGCTATGAACCTGGCGAGGGTGAAACCGACCTGTTCGGCGGCAACTCCAACTGGCGTGGCCCTGTCTGGTTTCCGATCAACTATCTGCTGATCGAAGCGCTGCGTCGCTACCATGCCTTTCATGGTCCGTCATTTACCGTCGAATGCCCGACAGGTTCCGGCCAGATGATGAACCTGAATGAAGTGGCTGACCTGATCTCGCAACGGCTGGTATCTCTGTTTACCAGGGACGAGAATGGTCATCGTCCGTGGTGCGGAGAGAACAGTGACCTGCAGAAGGCCAGTGACGAGGGCATGCATCAGTTCTTCGAGTACTTCAACGGTGATACCGGTGAAGGCCTCGGCGCCAGCCATCAGACCGGCTGGACCGGCTTGATCTCGCTGTTGTTGCAACCGGACTTGCAGTGTCGCTGAAACAGGGACCGTGTCAGTTGTGCGCTCGTGAGAGCGCCCTGACCTTTCACCATCTGATACCCAGGAAGCTGCACCGCCGCAACCGATTTGCCAAACACTACAGCCGTGAGCAGCTCAATGAAGGTGTCATGCTGTGTCGCCGCTGTCATCGCGGCATCCACAAGCTGTACAGTGAGATGGAGCTTGGCAGCCAGCTGAACACTCTGGAGGCCCTGTGCCAGGATCCGGCTGTTGCCAGGCACGTTGCCTGGGTCGCGCGTCAGAAAAGCTGAACGACAAGGCAGGCTCCGAGGAGCTGCTGCAAAAACTCAGCTGACGTCGGCAATGAAGCGCTGAAAGGGCTCGGTGCGTGGATTGCCGAACATCTCCTGCGGCGTGCCTTCTTCCAGAATTCGGCCCTCATGCATGAAGATGACATGCGTCGAGACATCCCGGGCGAAAGCCATCTCATGCGTCACGACGATCATGGTGCGCCCCTCTTCTGCCAGTGATTTCATCGTTTTCAGCACTTCCGCAACCAACTCGGGATCCAGCGCCGAGGTGGGCTCATCAAACAGAATGGCATCTGGCTCCATGGCCAGAGCCCGGGCAATGGCGACCCGTTGTTGTTGCCCACCGGAGAGTTGGGATGGGTACATGGACTTGCGCTCAGACAGCCCGACCCGGTCCAGCAGGAGCTCAGCCCGCTTCCTGACCACGGCTTTCGACTCGCCCTTGACGATGAGCGGGCCTTCCATGACATTCTCCAGCACCGTTCGATGGGACCACAGATTGAATTGCTGAAACACCATGCCCAGATGACTGCGCAGACTTTCGATCTGCTTCTGATCCGGTTTTCCGCCCTTGCCGACACTGATCTCGTCACCATGCAGAAACACCTTGCCGGAGGTCGGTGGTTCGAGGAAATTCAGGCACCTCAACAAGGTACTCTTGCCGGAACCGGACGCCCCGAGAATGGAAATCACATCCTGTTTGCGGGCGGTGATATCCACCCCCTTGAGCACCTCCAGAGCGCCAAAGGACTTGCAGATTCCCTCTGCCTTCAGAACGATATCGTTGTCAGCCATTGCGCTGTTCGCCTTGTGTAGTATTGCTGCCGGTCTGCAGGTGGCGAGTCATCCGTAGTTCTGCCTGGCGCCACAGATAGACGAACACAACGGTGATACCCAGGTAGATCAGGGCAGCCCACAGGTAGCTGGAAAAATCGAAGGTGCGAGAAAAGACTTGCCGTGTACGCCCCATGAGATCGAACACGGTAACGACACTGGCCAGTGCGCTGGCTTTCATCAGCAGGATGACTTCATTGCCCAGGGCCGGCCAGGCAATACGATAGGCATGAGGAAAGGAGACACGTTGCAGGATCCTCCAGCGAGACATGCCGACAGCCCGCGCCGCCTCGATCTCTCGATTGTCGACTCCCATCAGTCCACCACGCAGTATTTCGGTCTGGTAGGCGGTGGAGTTGATGACGAAGGTGAACAAGGCGCAATTGAAGGGATCCCGAAAGAAATTCCACAGTCCCCAATCCTGCAGCAATGGCCGGAATTGCCCCGAACCGTAGTACACCAGAAACAGCTGCACCAGCAGTGGCGTCCCCCGAATGAAGGAGATGTAGAGTCGCAGTGGCCACTGCGCCGCTGGCGGCGCGGAGATACGAGCGAGCGCCAGGAAGGGTGCAAGCAGACCAGCCATCAAGGCGCCCAGCCCGGTCAGTTGCAAGGTCATCAGGGTGCCATCAAGAAAGCGTGGCCCGTAGTTGGCGATGATGTAGAGCGGATCCATCAGCGGTTCACGATGCCTCGGTTAGCGCGTTTCTCGAGCCTGTTGAGACCGATCTCCGAGAGCACACACAGTGACCAGTAGATCAGAGCCGCAGCCAGATAGAAGGTGAATGGCTGCTTGGTTGCCCCGACAGCGATCTTGGTCATGCGCATCAGGTCATCCAGCGCAATGATCGATACCAGCGCCGTGTCCTTGAGCAGGTTGATCCACAGATTACCCAGGCCGGGTAACGCAAAACGCCAGGCTTGCGGCAACTTGATACGCAGGAACACTTGCCGTGTCGTCATGCCGACGGCTCGCCCTGCCTCACTCTGGCCAGGATCCAGTGAGTTGAAGGCACCGCGCAGGACTTCCGAGGAAAACGCGCCGAAGACCATTCCCAGTGCCACCACGCCTGCGGCAAAGGGACTGAACTCGACAGGTGTCGAGCCAGGTGAGAGAAATGCCGAGAATTGATTGAGCAGCAGGCCGACTCCGTTGTAGACGACAAACAATGTCAACAGCTCGGGCAGACCACGCATGATGGTCGAGTAGGCGAACCCTGCAGAACGCAACAGGGCTTGCCTGGACAATGATGCCCAGGCAACGGCAAAACCGATGAGCAGACCCAGCAACAAGGCAGCCACACCCAACTGCAGTGTGACGGCCAGACCGGCGAGCAATTCATCGCCCCAACCGGTCTCGCCATAGGCAAACAATTCCTGCATGCTGATAGCCGGGACTATCGGCGCTATTTCATTGTGAAGACGTCGATATCAAAGTACTTCTTGTTGATTTCCTGATACGTACCGTCCTCACGGATCTCTTGCAAGGCCTTGTTCAGACGTTCACGCAGCTCATCGTCTTCCTGACGAACGGCGATACCTACACCATCACCCACGAAAGCCTGATCGGTAATGGGATCACCGGCCAACTCACAGCAGGCACCATCATCAGTGCTGTTGACCCAGTCAAGCATGGGCAGAAGATCACCAATGACCAGGTCGATACGGCCGCTGGCCATGTCCAGGTTGACTTCATCCTGAGTCGGATAGAGACGAACGTCGGCATCGGGATAGGTCGCTTCGGCGAAGTCCGCCATGGTGGTACCCGATTGCGCTCCGATAACCTTGTCTTCAAGCGCTTCAGGGCTGAAGTCGGTGATGTCGGAATCCTTGGAAACCACGTGTGTCATGGCCGCCAGGTAGTAGGGATCGGTGAAATCGACCTGCTTGCTACGCTCTTCGGTGATGAACATGGAGGCAATGATGAAGTCGTACTTGTTGGCGAGCAGACCGGGAATGATGCCGTCCCAATCCTGAGCCACGATCTCGCAATCGGCGCCGATCTTCTCGCACAGGGCCAGTCCGATTTCGACATCGAAACCCTTGATCTCGCCGCTGGCATCCATGAAGTTGAACGGAGGATAGGCACCTTCGGTACCCAGGCGCAGTGCTTCAGCCGAAACGCTGGCAGAGGCAAAAGTGCTGGCCAGAGCGAGGGCTGTCAGTAGTCGTCTTGTCATTCTGATACTCGATTGATAAATAAGCTAGCAGGCAGTGTAAAGCCTCGGCAGAGTTTTGACAAAACAGTTGATGAGCAAACCCTGATCCGCCATGCCTACTGATTCACGCTTTTATCGAGTGACTCGGGCAAGTCCAGAAATCCGCCAGACTGACGAGCCCACAGGCTGGCGTACAGGCCTTCACCCGTTGCCAGTTCAGCATGGGTTCCCTGTTGCACCACAGCTCCCGCATCCATGACGATCAGCCGATCCATCGCGGCAATCGTGGACAGGCGATGCGCAATGGCAATAACGGTCTTGCCCTGCATCAGGGCACCGAGATTCTCCTGAATGACAGCCTCTACTTCGCTATCCAGCGCCGAGGTCGCCTCGTCCAGCACCAGAATGGGCGCATCTTTCAGGAACATGCGAGCAATGGCCAGGCGCTGCCGCTGTCCACCGGAGAGCTTGACACCGCGCTCACCCACCTGAGCCTCGTAACCACGCCGCCCAGCCGTATCCTCGAGTTGCAGAATGAACTCATGGGCGTTGGCGCGTCGCGCTGCGGCTTCCACCTCTTCGCGCGATGCATCACGCCTGCCATAGGCGATATTCTCGTAGACAGTACGATGCAGCAATGAGGTGTCCTGCGTCACCACGCCAATGTGCTGACGCAGGCTTTCCTGACGCACCCCGGTGATATCGGTGCCGTCAATCAGAATGCGCCCGCCTTCGACATCGTACAAACGCAGCAACAGATTGGTCAGTGTCGTCTTGCCGGCTCCCGAACGCCCGACCAGACCGATTTTCTCGCCACCGGCTATCTCCAGTGTCAGCTGCTCGATGGCACCGGCATCCCGGCCATAGTGAAACCGCACGTCCTCGAACTGGATGCGCCCCTGCGGCACCGTCAGATCTACAGCATCCGGCTTGTCCTTTATTTCCTGTTTCGTGGAGAGCATCTGCATGCCGTCATAGATCACGCCGATGCTCTCGAACAGGCCGGACAGCTCCCACATGATCCAGTGAGACATGCCCTGCAGTCGTAGTACCAGGCCGACACCAACGGCCAGAGCGCCGACACTGGTCAGGCCGTTGACCCACAGCAACAGACCCGCCATGGCGACGCTGAACAGCAGAGCAGCGTTGAGCAGGGACAGACAGGTGTTCAGACCGGTGACCAGGCGAAACTGCGGATGCACGGTTCCCAGAAACTTCTGCATGCTGTTGCGCGCGTAGTCTGCCTCATGACCGGCATGTGCAAACAGCTTGACGGTCATGATGTTGGTATAGCTGTCCACGACCCGCCCCGTCATCTCCGAGCGAGCATCGGCCTGGAGCCGCGAAACGCCCTTCAGGCGTGGCAGGAAGTAGCGCAGCATCAGCGCATAGGTCAACAGCCAGATGATGAACGGCAGAATCATCCACACACTGAACGAGGACACCAGCACCATCGCCCCCAGGAAATAGACGCTGACGTAGACAAGCACATCCAGCACCTTGAGAACCGCATCGCGGATGGCCAGAGAGGTCTGCATGACCTTGGTGGCAACGCGTCCGGCGAACTCATCCTGATAGAAGGAATAGCTCTGCCCCAGCATCCAGCGATGCGCCTTCCAGCGAATCGTCATGACGAAATTGCCGATGATGGTCTGATGCAACAGCAGGGAATGGAACAGCCCGGCCAGGGGCAACAGCACCAGGATGACCAGCGCCATCCAAAACAGCCGATTCGATTCTTCAGCCAGCAAGGTGGCCGGATCTCGATTGCCCAGCCAGTCGACCAGGTTACCCAGAAAGGCAAACAGACTGATTTCCAGCACCGAAATGACGGCGGAGAGCAGTCCCATGAGCAGTAGCCAATGCCACGAAGCACCGATGTAATGCCACAGGAACGGCACCAATGTGGCTGGTGGCCGGGTGGGCGCCGATTCCGGAAAGGGCTCGATACGATTCTCGAAATAGCCCAGAAAACGATCCACCAGACTCATGATAATTTACTCACAGCACTACTGATGACATTGATATTCTGCCAGACGAACCACAGTGCAGACAGTGTGGCGGCCGCTATCAGAGAGCTGAGCACGCCCACCGTGGACGAGGCCAGCCAACCCAGCAATCCGGTGGCCAGGACAAACATGACAAAGGCGAATGTTGCACAGGCAGTACCCACGCCCCGGACGGAGGAGACCTTGTCCAGCAGGCTTTGTGGCATGGTATCCAGACCGGCCAGCTCGATGCTCAGGCGTACGTCGGTGTACAAGGCCACCAGAAACAGCAATGACGACAGCAGAAACAACAGGAACACCACTTGCGCCATCCGGCTGCGAATGCCATAGCGCAGGACATGTGCTGCAATCGACAACGAAAAGCCCGACATGAGACCACTGATGAATGCCACCTGGCCTGTTTGCAGTTCTAATAATTCTCGCATTGGCGGAGTATACGGGAGATGAACCTGAAGCCTGGCTGGAGACGTTGGTTACAGGCGCTGGTACAACCGGAGCCGAGCCCTGCGCTGGAAGAGGCGCTGTCACGACACCGTGACACCTTGCCGGTGTTGTGGCTGCTGGGAAAGACGGGGGCTGGCAAGTCCTCCGTCATCCAGCGTCTGACGGGAGATTCACGCGCACAGATCGGCAATGGTTTCGAACCGTGCACCCGTAGTGCCATGCATTACGACCACCCGCAGGATGCACCGGTCATGCGATTTCTCGACACACGCGGTCTCGGCGAAGCCCGTTACGATCCGGCCGCTGATCTGGCGGCTGCCCGTGGTGGCAGTCACGCCTTGCTGGTGCTGACCCGGGTAGACGATCCTGCGCAGGCCGCACTGATATCGGCACTGGAATCGCTGACTCGCAGCGACGCTCGGCTGGCTACCCTGCACCTGCACACTGCCCTGCACAGCTTGTCGGACGCTGAACGTGAACGAGCGATACAGTTCAACAGCGAACAGGTCGCCACGGCCCTGCAGCGCAAGCCGGCCACGGTCCGTATCGATTTTACCGATCCGGAGGACGGCTTCGATGACCCGGACGTCGGCCTGGCGGATCTTCGAGAAGCCATCATCGCCCTGGTGCCTGAACTGGCTCGTGTGTTGAGCCGCAGCGATGGCCACAACCAGGAAGAAACCCTCTACCTCTCCATGCGCCGGGAAATAACCGGCTACGCCAGTGCCGCCGCTGCAGTTGATCTGGTACCCGCCGTCGGACTGGTGGCGGTGCCCAGCCTGCAGGGAAAGATGCTGCACGCCCTGGCAGGTCGTTACGACATCGACTGGGATCGTCGTATTGCCACCGAGTTCATCGCTGCACTGGGCAGCGGCTTTCTGTACCGTTATGTGCTGTCACTGGGTAGCCGTCAACTGGCCAAGCTCATCCCGGTTTACGGTCAGACAGCTGGTGCCGCGGCCGCCGCCAGCATAAGTTTCGCCAGTACCTACGCGCTGGGCCGCGCCGCCTGTCTGTATCTCTACCGCCGCAAGCATAACCAGGCTGTGGATCCGGACGTGTTGCGCGAAGCCTTCGTACAGGCCTTCAAGGAACAGAAGAAAAAATGAAACTACTGTCGTTGTTCAGGAGCACAGCCCGCAGTGCAGTCTGGTACGTCGCACTGGTAATCGTTCTGCCGCTGGTCAGCCTCAGCATTCTCGGTCTGCTCTACCTGTGGCAGAACAACTCCCTGTTGCTGGTACTCGCAGGCTGGCTGGTAATCACTCTGGCAGGCTATGGCCTGTTCAGATTCCTGCCTCGCGGGCGACAGATGGCAGCCGGCACCAGCTCGACAACGACAGAGAATCTGACGGAGAAACTCCCGGACAGACTGGATGAGCAGGCTGACTGGACAGATCAGGACCGCGCACTGTGGCAGACCATGTGCGCCGTGATCGAAGAGCGGCTGAAGGAGGACATGCCCTGGCAAGGCCTGCCCGATGAAACCCTGGAGCTGCTCTCGATCGTCTCGAGCCACTACAACCCGCGCAGAGGCAGCAAGTCCGGCGACGGTTCAGAGGGTCTGGAATATCGCTTTACCCTGCCAGAAGCATTGTTGGTGTTGTCTGTCGCCAGCGCCCGCTATCGCAATGTCATCCTGCAACACATTCCGTTTGCCGAGAAAGTGACGGTCGCCTCGCTGGTCACACTGTACGACCGACAGCACGACATCCGAACGGGATACACCTGGTTCAACAACATCCGCCGAACCTTGCGTCTGGCCAACCCGCTGGCGGCGGCCATCGGCGAACTGCGTGACCAGTTCACCAACCGGGTTTTCGATCATCTGAGCAACAATGTGCAACGCGACCTGAAACGTCTGCTGCTGCAGGAAGTGGTACAGGTCGGCATGGATCTGTACAGCGGCAGGCTCAAGACCTCGACCGCCGAACTGCAGGACTACCGTAGCCGTGCCTTCCAGGAAGATCTGCAACAGAGCGCGCCACTGGCCGAACCCCTCAGAATCGTCATCATCGGACAGACCAGCGCGGGCAAGTCCTCGCTGATCAATGCGCTGGCCGATGCCCTGAATGCCGAAATCGATATTCTGCCCACGACCGATCGCCTTGTCACACACAGACTGCAACTCGAGGGCGCCGCCCCCATGCACCTGATCGATACGGTGGGTCTCGATCAGGACAGCACCGACCCCGGTACGCTGACGCGACTGGCAGTCAATGCCGATATGGTGCTGTTGACAGTACGAGCCAACCAACCGGCGCGAGCGCCTGACCAGCAGGTCTGGGAGATTCTGCAAGAAGCCTTTGCCAATCTGCCCAGACGACGACCACCACCGTTGATGCTGGTCATGACCCATATCGATCAGCTCACGCCTCGAGCACTGTGGTCCCCTCCCTATGTGCTCGACAGCGATGATCGCAAGGCCGTCAGCATCCGAGCGGCCTTGCAAAGCGCCCTGGTTCAGATAGGGTTACCGGAGGAAACACCGGCGGTGCCAGTCTGTCTGTCTGTCGAGAAGGGTCGCTACAATGTCGAAGCCGTCGCCGCACAACTGATGATGCTGCAAGACAATGCAACTCTGACCCAATTGAATCGTCGACGAGTCGAACGCGGAGAACAGGGTGTCAGCTGGCAGGAACGCTGGTCACAGGTCAAGCGACTGGGTCAGGTACTGGGCCGCGCTGCGACCGGCCGGGGAGAATCGGACTCCTGATCCGCGAGTGTTGCTCCGGGCAGGACCCTTCCCCCCCGAAGCCCTGAAATACCGAAGCACCGAAATCAGGAATCAGGAATCAGGAATCAATGGAAGGTGCCGGCGGAAGTGGTGATTTCGAATCATTGATGTGATTCGTCAGGTTCGTGAAATAGATGGTGCTGATCACCAGTGTGAGGTCGACCAGGCTCCCGTCATCAATACCGATTTCTCTGGCTTCCCGCAAGAGCTCGTCAGGCAGCTTTCCCGGTACCTGCATCAATCTGGTGGCAAGCCGCAACAGGCAGTCGATGCGAGCATCGCCAATGGCCTCACCGCGACGCAGTGCCAGAAGCTGCTCTGCATGAAACCCTGCCCTGCTGGCCTTGAAGGTGTGAATGGAGAGGCAATAGTCGCAGCCGGTCTGCTGACTGACCCACAGCTTGATGGCCTCGACCTCGCGCCCACTGAGTGAGCCGGCGGCCAGAGCCTGCTCCATCTGCAGGTAGGCTCGCAATGCCGGTTCGCTGTTCGCAAACTGCAGATACACATCGGCCAGCTTGCCGTTCATGCGCACAGCCTCCAGTGCATCCAGGGTTTCCAGCTGCAGTTCATTCTCGGCAAGAGTGGATAGTCGCGACACGGTATGATCACCATCAAAGGAGGAGAGAATCATTATGCCCCAGAGACCCTATTCATGATTGACAGACTCTACGGTGCGCTGAGCAGACTCCCACAGCGGCTCATGTCTCACTGGGTGAAGCCCGCTGTACTGCCCGTCGAGCCCGCCAGGCTGATCAATCCGGAACTACCGGTATTGTACGTACTGGAAGTGGGCGGCGTGGCTGATCGTACTGCCTTGCAGCTGGTTTGTGCCCGACATGGCCTGCCCGATCCTTCCGGCCGGCTACTGTTCGGAAACCTGCAGGAGAGTTCCTCTGTCGACATTCTCAAGCAGCGACAGGGCACCGTGTTCAGGCCCTATCGCCGCCTGTTATCACGACGACTGTCCAGAATCGTCGCCGCTGGCATGGAAAACGGTGCCGGTGAACTGCAGATCGTGCCCGTTGCCGTCTACTGGGGACAGGCTCCGGACAAGGAATCGTCCGTGTGGAGGCTGTGGTTTACCGAGAACTGGAATTTCGCGGGCCGCAGTCGCAAGTTCATGACCACCCTGTTGCATGGTCGAAACACGCTGCTGAGCATCAGCGAACCACTCTCGTTCGATACCTTGCGCAGCAGCGGCGAACCCCCGGAAGTCCTGGAACGCAAGTTGTCACGCATTCTGAGAGTTCATTTCCGCCAGCGACGTAACGCCACCCTCGGACCCGACCAGTCCCATCGTCGCATGCTGATCGATCATGTCCTGGCCGATGCCTCCGTTCGCCAGGCCATCGTCACCGAAGCCGCCGGCAAGTCACCGGCCAGGGTACGTCGTCATGCCGAAAAATATGCCTATGAAATAGCGGCTGATGTGTCCTACCCGACCGTGCGCATTCTCAACAAACTGCTGACCAGACTCTGGAACGAGCTCTATGAAGGAGTTGAACTGCATGGCCTCGAACGCCTGAAATCTGTGGCTGATGGCCATGAGCTGGTGTATGTCCCCTGTCATCGCAGTCATATCGACTACCTGTTGCTGTCCTACATCCTGTACCGGCAGGGTTACGCCCTGCCGCATATTGCCGCCGGCATCAACCTGAACCTGCCACTGGTGGGAGGGTTGCTGCGTCGTGGCGGTGCGTTCTTCCTGCGACGCACCTTTGCAGGCAATCCCTTGTACACCGCGGTATTCAATGGCTACCTCAAGGAAATCCTGCAACGTGGCCATGCACTGGAATACTTCGTTGAAGGTGGGCGCAGCCGAACCGGTCGATTGTTGCCGCCCAAGGGAGGCATGCTGGCGATGACGGTGCATGCCTATCTGCAAAAGCCCCGCACCCCGGTGGTTTTTGTCCCCATCTACCTGGGCTATGAACGCTTGCTGGAAGGACGCGCCTTTACCAGCGAATTGTCCGGTGGCAAGAAGCAGAAGGAAACCGTACTGGCACTGCTGAAGTCCTTGCGCTCGCTCAAGGAAGATTACGGGCGGGTCTATGTGAACTTCGGAGAGCCTATATCACTGTCCTCCCTACTGGACACTCACCAGAACGAGTGGCGGCATCTTCCACCCTCTCACGAACGACCTGACTGGCTCAAACCGCTGGTGAGTGATCTGGGTAACCAGATCATGCAGAATATCAATGAAGCGGCCTGCGTAACACCGATCAGCCTGCTCGCTACCACCATGCTCGCCACGGCTCGCGGACGTATCAGCCGAGAAGAGCTGGTGCAACAGATCGACATGTACCAGCAGCTTCTCAAGTCGGCCCACTCACATTCACTGGTAGAAGTCCCGGACATCAACGCCTCTGAGTTGATCGAACATGGCATCCGTCTGGGCTTCATCGAGACCCACTCCGACAGCCTCGGCCCCATCATCCAGGTTCGCGCCGGCCAGATGGCACCCTTGCTGTATTTCCGCAACAACATCCTGCATCTGCTGACACTGCCGGCACTGATAGCTGCCGCATTTTCCAACACTGGCACCCGCAACGATGTGCACTTGCGTAACCTGTTATCACTGACCTTCCCCTTTCTACAGGGCGAGCTGTTCCTGCCAACTGAACTGCCACGTCCCGTGATAGATGGCAGTCTGAGTGCCCTGGTGGACGCAGGCCTGCTGCACATCAGAGAAGGCGTATGGCATCGCGCTCCGGCAGGCTCACTACAGGCTGTCTCCCTGATGCGTCTGGCACAGGTCGTCATGCCTGCTCTGGAACGTCACTATCTTTGCGCCTCCTTGCTCGCTCGTGCGCCGGAAGGACAGTTGAGCAGTGAGGAACTGGCCAGACGTAACCTGCTCGGCGCTGAAAGGCTTGCCGGCACACATGGCGGTGAAGTCAGTGAATTGTTCGACAAGCACCTGCACGCGATCTTCGTTGATGGACTGGTCAGGCACGGCTACGTTCTGCGCGATAACGGCATGCTGATTCCCCAGGCTTCCATGCTGGAGGTCGAAAGCGAGGCGCGCACGCTGCTGGGTGAACAGAACCGGCACGCCATCATCAATGCAGCCCTGGCAGCCAGTAACGTGTCCTGATCCCTCAAATCGCCGCCCGGTACGGTACGTGCACTCAGAATCTTTCCGAATTCCGTATTCCGATCTGACACTGAGGTTTCAATGTCCCGTCCTATTTGTAACAAGACTACTGCAGGCATTTGTTCTGTCGCCCTGTCGGCACTGCTATGTACGCCGGCACTGGCGGGCGATGCACGCTCGATCGCACTCGGCGGATCCGTGATTGCCAACGGCCAGGGTGTGCACGGTGCCGTGGATAATCCGGCCGCCCTGATGGCCATGAAACGTCGGGAGGAAGGCTTCCACTTTCGTATCGGCTTTGCGATGGAGTTGCGCGATACCGGTGACGCCATCGATGTCCTGACCGACGATGAGAACGAAGACATCATCGATGACATCGAAGCAGAGATCGACATTCTGAGCCAATCACAGGTCCAGTGCGACCCGATCTTCGGCGATGGCGGTGATACCTGTGTCGATGACACACAGGCTGTCGCCGACCTTTCCGGTCGTTTGCTGGATATTCTGGATACCCTTGATGATGAAACCATCGATGGCCAGGCAACTCTGGACATGGGGGTCGCCTTCACCGGCAAGGCCTGGCCAATGGCTGTCAATCTGAGATTCAGTGGTACCGCCGCAGGTACGCCGGACATTGCTGATGGAGACCGTGGCTACATAGCCGAGTTCGAGGACCTGCTGGGTGACAATGTCCTGACTCTGGATGAAGCGCGCGACTCGCAGTTTCTTGAAGCCAACGCACTGGGTGCAACGCTGGAAGTCCAGCAACCAGAGGATGTTCTGCGATCCGAGGCTCGCGGGGCAGGACTGGCCAGAGCCCAGCTGGGTATCAGCTTTGCCAAATCGTTCAATGTGGGCAATTACATCGTAGATGCAGGTATTACTCCCAAGATCTCTACCCTGGTTGCCTACGATGTGGCCATTCGCGTGGAAGATGAGTTCGAGGACACCACCAGATCCATTCAGGATCGACTGGACGACAGCGAAGTCACCGAAACCACATTTACCTTCGATGCTGGTGCCTCCATGGCCTTGCCCACCCTGCCCATTCGAGTCGCCGCAGTATTGCGCAATGTCATTGCCGAATCGGTCAAGACAGAAAACAACTACGAATTCGAAACCACTCCACAGCTGGTTGTCGGTGCGCACTACCAGAGAGGCATGCTGAGTATCAGCGGCGATCTGGCTCTGAACGAAAGCAAGGTGGATAACTTCGAAACGCAGAAAATGGGTATCGGCGTGGAGTTCGGCACACGCAAATTCGCGATACGCGGTGGCATCAGTACCGACCAGTCACGCGATGAAGATGCAACCTCGGTCAGTCTCGGCTTCGGACTCGGTCCATTGCAGGTCGGTGCACGCCTGGCCGGCCTGGAATCTCTTGAAGCCGGCGCCCAGCTTGCCTACAGCTTCTAAGCCCCGATCATTCTTGAACCCTCGCCTCGCGGCGTAGTCCACGCCGCGAGACGTCAAACACAACGATCGACCAACCCGGCTTCAATAACGCAGTGGTCGCCTGACAATTGCCCTGGCCTGTCGCTGGGCGGCCGCTCCGATAGCCACGGCTTCCAGCTGTCTTGACCAGTCCCGCGCCTGCAGACTCTGTTGACACAGAACGCCTATGGCATTTTCATAGGCAGGCAGCGTCCAGCGATAACCATGACGCAAACCGCTGTCGGCGAACACCGGCAAGGCCTGTTTGAGTTCATGCGAATTCACGCAATTGACCACCAGAAGACCACCCGCCGTCAGATTCTGCTGCAGCAGCCCCACCCAGTGAGTCGTCAGAGGACAGGCGCGCAATGGCTCCCCTTCATCATGGCCGAACAGATCATCGATGATCAGGTCAAAGGGTTCACCATCGAAATTGGCCAGCCACTCAATGGCGTCAGCGTGTAGCAGTTCGACTCGCTCATCCTCGACACCGAACCAGCGTCTGGCTACCTCCAGATGCTGCTCGTCGATCTCGACAGCGGTCAGTTCCGAGAAGTTGCAAAGACATTGCAACTGCCGGATGACAGCCCCTCCCCCGACGCCGAGCAGCAGTACACGACGGATGGAGTCAATGGGTCGATACAGTACCGGCAGGCTCAGACAGTCCCAGACACCGCCGGCAAACGGCCTGTCAGGATTCCACTGGCTATGAAAGACACGATTACTGTAGAGCCTGACGGAGGCCCCGGACTGGCGCACACTGTAGTGGGTATCGCTCGACGGATGTTCCCAGAGAAGCGTCATGTGTGAACGCTCGAGGTCATGATCATGCAGCTGACAGCCTCTCAGGCACCAAAGGGGCTGACACCGATCAGACTGAGGTGCAGCCAGAACGCGAAGGCAAACCAGGCAGCACTACCGGCCACCACCGCCATGGCATCGCGAGAAATGCCGGCAGCTGCCTGTCTGACGACGCCGTCTCGACGATCACGCCGACGACTGACGGCATAGTCGACAATGGCCCAGACCAGAAACGCGCCGAAAAGAACAATATCACCCAGTCGCCCATTGGCCAGCAAATGGGCCACGGCCCAGACCTTGACACCCAGCACCATGGGGTGGCCGAGCGCCGCCTTGATCCGGGTTCCGGGGATATAGGCTGCTGCCAGCAGAATGAAGGACAGCAGCATCAGCAAGGCCGCCACATGCGACATTGCAATCGGTGGTGTCCAGACGAAAACCGGGTGCAAACGCGTCGCGGAATACCCCATGACGATAATCACCAATCCCACCAGGGATATGAGTGAATACAACCCCTTGTAGAGGAGCTCTCCTCTCGCCGCCACGAATTGCCCGCGCTTGTCTTCCGCGGCGATCCGCACGGAGTGCACGCCGAGAAACAGGACAAGGCCGATGATCAGCTGAATCATGTTGTCTACCCTTCCATCACTTTGAGTTTCGCCTGCATGAAATCACGATGCTTGATGTAGAGCAGATCGCAGATCTTTCGAATGGTGTATTCCTCATACCCATCGACATCCCCGTCAGCCAGCGCAACGCGCCACATCTGCTCGACCAGAGCAAGCTTGCACGGCTTGTCGAATTGCTCATTGATCAGGCGCACATGCTCGTACAGGGACACAGTGGAATCTGCTTCTTCGAAAGCTTCATCCACGATTTCCCGTAGATCTGCGGCTTCGAGTTTTCCTGCTTCCTGCAAGGCCTTGATGATGGTTTCGCGTTCGGCAGGGTCGATGTCATGATCGGCTCGCGCTATCTCCACCAGCAAGGTAGCCGTGACACGCTCTACATCCAGCGCCGACACGGGCTCCGCCGGATCAAGCGCCGCCGAGATTCGTTCAAGCCATTTATTCAGCATGATGTCCATGCTCGTTGTCGAGACGCTCACCTTCGAGTTGCATTCTGGTTCTGGTATCGAAAGCGGCACGAGATTCATCCGAAACCTGTTTGCCGGCAATGCTCGACAGGCCGTCACGATTACTGCACCAGTCAAGCCCCTCCGTCATCAGGCTTTGCTGCCCCAGAGCATTGGCAAAAAATTGATCGATCTCGGCACTGAACCCATAAACACTTTCCATGACCCACCTGGCTCTGGGTATGACCAGAGGGTCCGCAATACGATTGCGCACTCCCCAGCCCACGGCAAGATCGCTGCAGTCGTAATCATTTTCATCTTCCGGTTTCTGCACAAAAGCCATGTAGTAATCGACGTCAAAATCCCGCTTGATCATGGTGGTTGCAAACAAGGTTGCAAAATCTTCGCGATGAGTGCTGTAGCCGTAATATTTCGCAGCTCCATCCCCTGCCATGAGGGAGCCGACCAGAGCCGGCGAATAGCGCTTTTGCGCCGCCGTTGCATCCTCGCCCTTGTAACTGACCTGCGCCAGAGCCTGAAGTTCTTCCGAGTAAAGCGGCAGGTCAAGATACAGTTGTGGCGAGAGCCAGTATTGCTCATTGGCTGCCAGCGCTGCGGCAGGAGTCAGTCGGGCGTCAAGCGTTGGCACGCTGGCGCTCGGCAGGTAATCCACGGCATGCGCAAGCTCATGATAGAGCAAGCGGTACATGGGGATTCTGATGTCAGCCAGTGTACGCTCGGTGGGGCTGGTCAGGCTGAGATAATAGCTTGCCGGCTGGCTTCCTCGGCGCAGTGTGCCGAACGCCCAGTAATTCAGATCCTTGCCGTAGTCACTCCGATAGTCTTCCTCGATGGAAACGGTGGCCTTCTCTTCGACACTCAACCACAGGTTTTCCGGATCCAGCTGTATGCCCCCGGTACCTCCCCAGTAATTGGAAGGACGCACGGTGCTACCGATAGCGATGGATGTCAATGATCCGAACAGGGTAACCATGTATTCGGGAGCTTCAGCGAGCAACTGTTCGAAACGCGCACCCATCCAGTCATGCGTGACCAACAGCCGATCGAGGACATCTTCACGCGTGAAATCCGGCGTTGCCTGCGTGATGAATGGCAGGACTTCCAGGCTGCAGGCATCCTGAGACCTGTCAACCAGCGCGCAGTCCCGCAACACGTCCGCATAAGGGCTATCCGGACGGTAGGCATACAGCTGGTCTGTATCCCTTATATCGGAACGAGCAACGACGTCATCCTCGACCGACTGCCCCTCATCAGGATCGTCCCCAGAGGGTTCGTCGGGCAATACAGAGTCACCACCGCCACCACCACAGCCACTGACCAGACACGCCAGTATCAGACATCCTGTTCTCCATCCGACCACTGACGTGCCCCTTCTTTACACATAGACAGGGCGACTACTTTACCTTATCTGTATCTCGACTCGTCGGTTCAGGGCGCGTCCATTGGCAGTATTGTTATTACTGATGGGACGTGTTTCACCATAACCCATGGTGGTCATGCGTTCTGTCTCCAATCCCTTGCTGGCCAGATAATTGTAGACAGCCTCAGCTCGTCGCACAGACAGGCTCATGTTGTACTGTTCCGGGGCAATCCAGTCGGTATGACCATCAACCATGATCTCCAGATCGTTCTCCAGCATGGATTCGGCGAATGCATCGAGCTTCACGGCATCCTCACTGTTGATATCCGACCGGTCAAACTCGAAATAGACCAGCGGTGGAACCAACGGCTCGATCACAGGCTTTTCATCCGGCAGGACAGGCTCGTCAATTACTTCAGCCACTTTCGTGACTACCGGAGGCGGCACCACAACAGGTACGCTGCCAAATCGTTTCAACAAACCCACATTGAGATATTTTGCATCGGTATCCATGCTCATGAGTTCCGTGCGCAGAGCAAAGCCATTGCTGAACCCGTATTCCAGACCCAGGCCGAAAGCAGCGTGCGTTGCATAATCGCGGAAGTATTCCACGGTCTTGGCATCGTTTTCCATATGGCCGATACCGGCACGCCCATAGAGAGACAGGCCTTCACGTCGGAACAGTCCGTCGGTATCCGAATCGATCATGGAAAAGCCGCTGCGCGAGTTGACCAGGTATCCCAGCAAGCTGAGACCAAATACCTGGTAGTCGATGGATCCGGCAGGAGTGCCGAGAAAGTCCACGTCGGCAGTCCCCAGGTCAGCAACATAGCCTTCCACGGCAAACATCCTGCTGAGGTCGTAACCGATGGCCAGATGCCCACCAGAATCACTATCGTCGCTGATCGTCAAGGCATCGGTAGACGACTTTGGCTCAACCTTCGTCAGACCGATACCGCCATTGATATACACCCGTTTGGTGAAGTCGGCCGCACCACCCTCCTGAGCTGCCGCTGTGCCTGCGGTAGCGACAAACAATGCCGTGCAAGTCAACAGACCCATCGCAAGCCTGACGGTACGTTTCTGTCCTGTAGAAGCGATCATCATGACACCTCCTGATTTGTGCTTCTCACCGCTCTGCTGCGAATGCGACGGACCAATACGCCCATCAGAAGCAACCATGAACCGAAGAGGGACAGACTACCAACACCTGACCCGTTTACGCCTGTCTGCAATCTCAGATCATCACAACCACATTCAACATAGTCGTTGATCATGTTGCCATTGAGGTCGCTGTAACGAATGACATTGACCACGACGTTGCCCGTTGAGCGCGTACCGTCAGCATCCTCCATGACATACAGAAACGTGTCGGTTCCATAGAAACCATAGTCAGGATGATACTGCACCTGATTGTCCACCACTTCTATCGTTGCGTTGGGCGACTCGGAGACACTGATCAGTGTCAGACCCGTGCCGACGCCGTCCAGATCGTTGGCGAGAACATCGAAGGTACCCGACCGCCCCTGGTTGACTTCGAACACATCATCGACTGCATCGGTGTTCGGATCATCAATGGGGGTACCGCCGTCGGTGTTACCTGAGTCGGTATTGCCATCAGTACCACCGTCAGTGTTGCCGGTATCGGTATTGCCGTCACTACCACCGTCGGTTTTGCCCGTATCCGTATTACCGTCACTACCGCCATCGGTGTTACCCGTATCGGTATTGCCATCGCTACCGCCGTCGGTATTGCCGGTATCCGTATTGCCGTCACTACCACCGTCGGTATTGCCCGTAT
>CBDUIJ010000067.1:0-20211 GCA_965367215.1 uncultured Granulosicoccus sp. | reverse complement strand
TCTTCAGCATCTGGTCGCCGATCTCGGTGATGGCCTGGTCCCAGGAAACTCGGGTCCACTTGCCACCGACCAGTTTCATCGGATACTTCAGGCGACGTTCGCCGTGACCGTGCTCGCGTACCGAAGCCCCCTTGGCACAGTGAGCTCCCATGTTGATGGGTGAGTCGAAGTCAGGCTCCTGCCCGGTCCAGATACCGTTCTGTACTTCGGCGATAACACCACAGCCAACAGAACAGTGCGTGCAGACGGAGCGTATTTCGGTGGTCTCGACATCCGCCTTGGCATGTGTTTCGGCCGCACGGGCCTTCTTCAGCATGCTGGGGCCGGCACCGACAGCCAGTGCAGCGCCACCGGCAGTCAGGCCGGAGTTCTTCAGGAAGGTACGTCGATTGATCGAACTACCCAGCAGGCCTTTGGCCTTGCTGGCGACACCGGCCGACAAGTCAGAGCTTTGTTCCGGGCTCTGTCCGGCTATCTTGCGCTTCAGTTTCATGGATTTCTCCTTGGAATTTCAGTAGGCCGGATGCTAGAAACGGGCTCGTGAGTAATAACGGCTGACGTGCTCTGTGCGCTCGTAGCCTTTCTTGCCGGAAGCATTGCCTGCCGCGGCATCGATGGTCTCGACAGCGTCGGCCACATTGCTGGCAGCCGATGCAGCTCCGCTGGCCACTGCACCACTGGCCACGGCGGCGCCCTGCAGAAATCCGCGACGCTTGGCGTTGATGAATCCGGGTTTTTTCTTGTCGGTCATGGTTCTAGTCCTCACTGAAGAACTCTTCGGGAGAGTTCTGGAAGTTGTCAGGTGACGGCATCAGCTCTGCATGCCCAGCAAATGCTGCTCGAAGTCGAAGAAGCTCTCGCCGAAAAATCCGACCGAGCGATAGAAATGGGCGGAGCTGGCATCTTGCATGTCGTTGAAAAACTGTCCGACCCAGGGTGCCAGGTGATCGTTGAAGAAGGCCTGCTGGACCTCCAGAGGAATTTCGTCCGGGTTGCGGATAATCAGTGCCATGGCATCGCACAGGGCCGCAATGTGATCTTCCGATTCGGCCACGCCGTCCTGGCGCTCGATCCCCAGACGCTGCAGATCTGCCCGCAGCGCAGCCACCGGTTTCTCCATCAGGAACCCTGTCATGTACCAGGATCCGAATGGCACCAGCTCGCCGCGCCCCAAGCCCAGAAGCAAGGCAAAGTATTCTTCGTGTATCGATTCCAGGTCGGTTTTCAGCGCCGCCTGCTTCATGAGCTCCCAGCCCATGGCAATGCGACCATCACTGGTATCCACCTCACCAATCTGACGCAGGCGCTCCAGAACATCGGCATCCGGCTGGCGAGCCAGCAGACTGGCCAGCAGCTCATAGACCGCCGCACGCACGGCTTGCGCCTGATCGTGCAGGAATTCATCCTCGCTCTTGACGGAGAGTAGCGGCTTGTCACTGGTCATCACATTCATTCCATATAGTCTCGACCAGCAAAGTGGCGAGCTCAAGGGCTTTCAACAAAATCACGTGCGATCCGCTGCGGTCTGAGCAAAGTGGAAAAATTTATCGTCGTACAAGGCGGCGGTCCAAAATGTCTCAGTCGCGCACCAATGGCGGGCAATAGTGCTCACCATGCGACATACAGACCCATAAAACCGCCCCCGGATTGCTCTGGAGACCCCGGTGGGCACGATAGCGGGGAAACAGGTCAGCTATTGTCCTTATGGGTACTGATGCCGGCTGCATCTTCTTCGAACATGTCCCGGACTCGACAGTCTCCGCACAATTTCAGACGACGAACGGCCTTCTCGTTCTGGAACATCCAGTGACCTGCCAGCTTTTCGGTCATCGTATCGATCATGCTCTGCGTGGCAAACGGCGTGTGACAGCGAATACAGTTGAACGGCTTTTCCTCGTGCAGGGTCTCTATCTTGCGGGCCTGCACACTGTCCCAGGTGTAGCGGGCTTTCAGCGTTATCGCCGACTCCGGACAAGCCGCCTCACACAGACCACATTGCAGGCAGTTGGTCTCGACAAAACGCAATGCCGGCGTATCCTGACCGTCCTGCAGAGCCTTGGCAGGACAGGTAGACACACAGGCCATGCACAAGGTGCAGGCATTCGTGTCCACCTTGATCTGCCCGAAAGGTGCACCCTTGGGCAAGGGTGTCCTCGGTTCCGAGGGCATCAGCTGCTCCGACAGGACATCCAGCGCCAGACGCAAGGTCTGACGCTTGTCGTTATGCGTGGCGAACATCTGCGGTTCGATGCCGGCCAGGGCGGTTGAACCATCAGTACCGGCGATAATGCGGCGCAGTTGCGCATCCAGCTTTTCCGGCGCCAGCAGTGTCACGGGCAGATCGGGTATTCCCAGATCGGACATCAGGACACCCACCCACTTCAACTGAGCCTCGATGGCCAGTCGCCCCGGGTCGTCGGCCGGTACATCCATCACCAGACAGATATGCCGGGCAGGCCCTGCCAGCATCGTCAGCCAGTAGTCAGGACCAAAGGCACTGACTTCCTCCACGACCAGCGCCAGCACCTCCTCAGGCAGCGCCATCTGCTCGACCAGGGGCTCTTCAGCCTCGGTATGCAGAACGATGATACTGGCGCCCTCTTCCTGCAGACTCCGGCGTGTTCGATCGATGGCATCGGCAGGCCTGGGGAAGGCATAACTCATGGCGCCACTGGGACACACCGTGGCGCAACTTCCACAGCCCTGACACAGAAAGGGGTCAACGCTGATTCCTTCGCCATCCGAGCGGATGGCATCGGTAGCACAAACCTCGATGCACTTGTTGCAGCCATTGAGCTCACTGCGGCTATGCGCGCAGATGTCAGGCTGGTAGTGGAAATACCGTGGCTTGTCGAACTCCCCTGTCAGCTCTCCCAGGGCCTCGACGGCCTCATCGAGCGACTCGGAATCGGCCTCACCCAGATGAACATATCCAAACGGCACCAGGCGCATGGACATCAATGGTTCGGCAGACAGATCCAGCACCACATCGAAATAACCGCTTTCACGATAGACGGACACGGCCAGATCGAAGGCTTCACCCTCTGCCGCAGGCACCTCGGCACGCCAGGCGCCCAGATGCCCAGTCAGTGACAATGAGGGCACCGTGAACACGGCAACGCCGTCCTCTGTCAGCTGCTTGCCCATACGCGCGATGTCAGGATCGATGCTGGCGATCGTGTAATTGGCACTCGGGAAACGCTGACCGGCATCCAATGCGGCGTCCACATCGCCGATGATCAGGCAGTGCCCCTGCGATACATACTGTATCTGCGAGGTGGCCTCGCCCAGTTGCTGTTGTTTGACCACTTGCGACAGATCACTGATCAGTTCTATCGGACGCTGCTCTTCACTCATTCTTCTGCTTCTCTGGGCTGTCTGTCATCCGGCCGTGCTGTCCTGGTTCCGGGTGCGCGGGTCTTCATCGGCCGATACAGTCGGCCCATGGTCTGCTGTTGTTCTGGTTTCGGCGTCGGTTTGCGCAGCGGCGAGCTGCTCGGCCTGCGGGCGATCCGCCTCTGCCGGAGCCTCACTCTCGTCGTCCAGCCGGCCCTGCGCTTCCCTGGCCTCGTGCTCGGCGTCCAATGAGCCCTGTTCTTCCTGAGCCTCACTTTCGCCTTCCAGGCCGTCCTCATCTGCCGAAGCCTCGTTCTCGGCGTTCAAGCGGTCCTCCTCTGCCGAAGTCTCGCTCTCGGCTTCCACCTGGTCTTCTTCTACCGAGGCTTCCTGCTCGGCTTCCAACCGCGCCTGCTCTTCCGAAGCTGCCATCTCGGCTTCCAGGCGCGCCTTCTCCTTGCGGGCCGCATGAAACTTCATGTCCGAGGTCACCGTGTCGCCCAGTGGTTCGAACGAGGTGAAATCACCGTCATAGTCATTCAGGCCATCACGCACGTTGTAGCTTGACTGGCGAAACACGTGCCGCAGCGCAGCCTTGCGCAGTGCCGCACTCACGCCCTTGCTGAGAAACCCGCTGATATCGCTAGTGGCCGTCAACGTCTCGATGGGCGGCATATCGGCATCCACCAGCAGCGGTTTTGTCGCTTGCCCGGTGTCGTCGGTGATCGAGACTCCGGCCAGCGGCTCACCCGTGGTGCCTGCCTCGTCGATCAAGGCCTGCTGCGATGCTGACCCGGGTACCTGCAAAGGCGGCACCGTGGACGGAAAATCTCCCTGTCGGACACCATCAGCCAACAAGCCGTCGCCGGATATATCGGTCAGAGTATCCGCGGTGGCCGATGCAATCGATGCCAGGCGCTCGGCCTCGGACGTCGTTTCCGGCCCGGGTATCGGAGTTGTGTCGGAGCCGGGATCTGTTTCAGACACGACCTTTCGATCTTTCTCCACAGCCTGCTTGCGAGCCGACCAGCGATTCAGGAAACCGCGCGATTCATCGGATTTGCTCATGCCTTATCCACGACCCGGCTGTTGACCCTTGTCACCTTCTTCGGACCACTTCCGCCGCTTGCGTTTCTTGAACTCCTTCGGCTGGTAGTGCTGCAGAACGAATGACTCCATATAGCGGTAGAGCTCGGCCGGTATGGGGGCGCTGAGCACCAGTTCATCGGTTTCGGCGCAGGCAGTGGCTTCGTCGTAATCGATGGTGACGATGACCGGTCGGATATTGCACTCGCCACCCTCTTCTTCCGTGTCACGACACACCACATACACCAGCGGCTTGTCACCGATCAAGGCATGCCAGTAGCGTTCGCAGGCATCCTTGTACAGGGTCACCTGATAGCCTGACCAGGCAAACAGCTCTCCCTTGTCGGACTGACCGGCAGAGACCGCTGATCCGCTGGCCGACTCGGCAGCCGCGACGTTTTCACCCACGGCAACCGAATACAGATACCACGAGGGCATCGACCAGAAGGATCGGCTGATCATTCTTCGTTCCAGCAACACCGTTACCGGCAGCTTCAATCGAGTAGGAATCTGGGTGTTCATAACAGTGAACTATTGCACGACTGCAAGCGGTGTTGAACAGACAGCAGGTGCTGAAATTGTCCATTTTCTCCGCCTGAAGACAGATTTTAGCCTTGACCCGACAAAAGCGCGACAATTTGTCTCACCATGGCACTGAATATCATGAAAAACTGGCCGACATTACGTGACTTGACCCACCCAGACTCTTAAAGTCAGGGCAGCAACCTTCGAGTTAGAACGATCATGCACGCTACGGCCCAGCAACTTCCAAGCCTGAGTAATGAATCCCTGATGCCTGCGCACGGCATCATTGCCGTCAACGAATTCGGAGAATCCGTAGAGGCCTACATTCCGGGCGAGCTGCCACTGACCATCCGTGTCGATGGCATGGAAGTGGTTACCCTGATGACATTGGGAACGCAGCCCGAAGCATTGACCCTGGGCTATATACGCAACCAGAAGCTCATCGACGATATCAGTCTGATCAAATCGGTCACGGTGGACTGGGATCGTGAGGTGGTGGATGTCGTGACTCATGCCGGCACCGGCATCGCCGACTGGCAGGAGAAGATGAAGCGTCGCATCGTCACCAGTGGCTGCGGCCAGGGCACCATTTTCAGCTGTACTGTCGACAAGCTGTACGAAGTCGAACTCAGCACACCGACGCTGAAGCAGTCGGAGATCTACGCCCTGATCAAACATGTCAGCCAGCTCAACGATGTCTACAGAGTCTCCGGCGCGGTACATGGCTGCGGCCTGTGTACGCCTACCGAGTCCCTGATGCATATCGAGGATGTCGGTCGTCACAATGCAGCTGATGCCATTGCCGGGCGCATGTGGCTCGAAGGCATTGAAGGCGCAGACAAGATCTTCTACACCACGGGCCGTCTGACATCGGAAATCGTCATGAAGACCGCCTTCATGGGGATACCTACCCTGCTGTCACGCTCCGGTGTTACGCAGATGGGCCTCGAACTGGCTCAGGAAATCGGCATGACCATGATCGCCCGTGCCAAAGGGCGGCACTTCCTGATCTACAACGGTCATGAAAACATGACCTTCGATGCCATCCCGGCAGAACGGCGCAGCCCGCCACCGACCAAGGGCATGCGTGACCTTGGCTGAGATGCTGCCTGATGAGTAGCTCTGTCGACAAACTGACGCAATACGGCCCCGCCAGAACCGCAGGCAGTCAGCTGGATGGCTCCTCCTTCCTGACCGTGCCGCAACTGGCGCAGCTGCTGCACGTCAATGAGAAGAAGATCTACCAGCTTGCCGGCGTGGGTGAAATTCCCGGCACCAAGGTCACCGGCAAGTGGATTTTCCCGCGTCAGCTGATTGAAGACTGGCTGCTGGAGAACAGTCACGGCGGCGTCATGCACGACCGTCTGCTGATTGCCGGCAGCGATGATCGTCTCATTCAGCAACTGTGCAATGTGGCCGCCACCGAATGGCAACAACAGGCGCTGATCAGTTACAGCCCGACGGGCACGCGTCATGGTTTGCGGATGCTTGATACCGGGCGCATTGATGCCTGTTTCATCAACTGGGGGGCCAGCGAGCCAAGCGCCCGTCGTCACATGGGTTTGCTGCGGCGCTATCGCAACCACCAGAGCTGGGTAATCGTGCGCTGCCTGCAGCGTAATCAGGGTCTGCTGCAGGCCAGGACGCAAGGCGACACGCGGGAATCAGCTACCGCCGACCTGGTCTCGCAATTGATTGGCGATACGCGTCTGCGCTGGGCCATGCGACCGGATGATTCCGGCACCACTCGCCTGCTGGAGGATCTGTGTTCGGTTCAAGGCAACAGCTGCAGCAGTCTGTTGACCAGCATCTGCTGCGATAGCGAAACCACGGCCGCCGCCGCCCTGAACCGGGGTGATGCCGACCTGTGTTGCGCCGGCCAGAGCATCGCCCGGGATTTCGGCTTGCATTATCTGCCGATTGCGAATGTCTCGCTGGATCTGGTGATGACGCGCAAGACCTATTTTCGCACGCTGGTGCAGGATTTCATTGCCCGCCTGCTCGATACCGATACGCATCGCCTCGCCGAAAATCTCGGCGGTTACACCGTGCTACCCGCCAGTCAGTTACTGACCATTGACTGACAGAGCAGCTCCGGACGCTCTACCCACCCCTGACTAACGCCCGGTCCTGGCTAGCGCCCAACCCTGACTAACGCCCGGTCGCAACCAGACGGTGCCCATCATCACCCTCATCGCTCAGGCCATGACCGGTATTGGCCACCACCTTGTTGTCGACGATCTCGGCCACTTTCTTCGCGCGCTGGCATGTCAGGGTTCGATCGAACATGCGAAGTACCTGTTCCTGGCGCAGAGTCAGGGCCGTGAGTTTCTCGGCGGTATCGATGGACAGTTCGCGCCGGATCTCCTGGCGACGCAAGGCACTGTTGCGATACTCGATGAAGGTCTCCTCGTTACGCGGTGACTCCAGCGTGGCATCCTTGGCATACAGCGTGGTGAAACCGATACAGGGCAATTCACCTGCTTCGATATTGTCGAGCAGGCGCTGGTCATTCAGCAGCCCCTTCAGAGCACGTTCGGCAAACTGCTCTTCATTGACATTACGATCATTGAACAGACTGATCAGGGTTTCTCGCTCCACCTTGTCGAGCCCGAATTCATTGGCCAGGATTGCCAGGTTCTGGGTGGCATACATATCCTGATACATCAGAATGGTCTCGACAATGGCCAGGCCGGCACGCAGTCGAACCGCGTTGACATGGTGCGGACGCGTGGAATATTTCGGGTCCGCCTGGCTGGTCTTCAGCTCGATGAGGAGTCGTTCGACCAGTGGTGTGACGATGGCCCCCCGATCACGTTCCGCCCAGTAGATTCGAGCGCCACTGTGTCTCCAGTGTCCTGACATGAGCTCCGGATCGCGGATACCCTCTTCCAGGGAGACCACCGTATCCAGCAGCTTGATGACGATACCCGCCAGCGTGTAAGGCACTTCCGCCTCTGTCGCCCTGACGGTCATGTCGGTGAATCGTCCAACGTTGTACTGCGCTTGTGGCAGCAGCAGATGGGGCTGCTTGAGTGTCAGATTGGCCTTGTTGGCACCGGCTGAATGCACCGAAGAGTCTGTCAGTTCGGAGACCATCGCGGCGATGGGACCTCCAAAACGAAACTGGATCTTGCGCAGGGAGTGACCGTAGCCCGTCACGCGCATGGAGCCGTCTTCAACGACATCGTGCAGCATGGCCAGGGTGACGATCAGTGGTTCCAGTGCACGCCCCAGGACACGCTCTGCGATGGCAGAAATACGAAAGGCATGAGCTGCCATGCTGCTGAGTGATTTGCGCCGGCCCTTCTCCAGAGAGCGCATCATCTCCAGACTGGCGACATGCACCGCCTCGATGGAATTGGGCGCTTCGGACACCACGAAATATTCCATGACCGGCAGGTTGATGTGAACTTCGTGAACGGCCTTGCCGCGACGACCCGAGAGCCGCTCGCGCTTGGCTGGATCGTCCAGCGCATCACGGACCGCCATCAGCAACGTGTTACGCAGCGGCTCGCGCAGCGCGTAGTGATCCACTCCCGGCAACTTGAAGGCCTTGATGGTCAGCTCGTAGTGTTTTTCGAGCAGAGGACGTTCCGGAAAATCGGCGTCGCAGTCGACACCGACTTCTTCCAGCTCACGGCGCTGTTCCCAGTCCATGAAACTGATGACCTGGTCGCCGGCTGCACGGGCGACCAGCCGCAGGCGACTTGCCTGAATGGCGGCAATGGCCGTGGCAATTTCCGGACTGGGTGGTTCGGGAATGGGAATTCTGGCTTCCACCGCATCATTGAACTGCTTCAGGTATTCGGCCACGGTGACAACCAGCTTGCCCACCGAGTCGCCGAACCAGGTAAACACGTAGGTGTCGTCAACCACTTCGTGATCGTGTGAAGAGAACGCACTGTAGCGATGCAGCTTGCCGTAGGAATCCTGCAGCATGGTGGCCACGATGAGATCGTGAGACATGCTGCGAGTGCCTCGACCATGACTGCCGTAGAGCCGAACACCGAGCAACATGTTCGCAGCCAGAACCGCCTGATGAATGATGGGTTCGAGCTTGGGCAGACGATTGGTGTTGATCATTCGCCCGGAGCCGGCAATGCGCGCATCCAGGGCTTCGGGCTTGATGGTCTCGGGATCGATGTCCTGCTTGGCGAACAGTTCGGCAGCGAGCAGGTCCCGGCCTCTCTGCGTATCGAACAGACGACGCGGCAAGGAGGACAGCGGCACCAGACGCTCGACCTCCTTGGCGATCCATTCGCGGGACAAGGTTCCTGCGATGACACGTTCCATATCGGAAGTGCCTGCCAGAACCCCATAGGCTCTGACAAGTTTGACTAGGTCAGTGAGCGGATAAGCACGCGCCACGGTATTGTATTTCCAAAAAGTACTGGCTTGGCTAAGAATAGCAATACCGCGCCAGAATTAAACGGTAGTTACACCGGCCAGCCGGACGGTAATGTTGCGATTACCGACGCAATAATCCAGCCGTATTTCGAAAAACTCGATCAGTTCACTCTTCATTTAACGAGAATTAACAAGCTAAGGTATAAAAATACCAAGTACAGCGTTATTCGATACAGATTGTCATGCCTCATCGTGCAAAGGGTCGACAACACCCGGCAAGACTATTTCAAACACGCTACCGACCCCACGCTCGGAATGCACCTGAATATCGCCACCGAACCTTCTCACGATGCCATAACTGACGGACAGACCCAAGCCCGTTCCGCTGGCTTTTCCGCTAGTGAAGAACGGATCGAAGACTCGCGGCAGATCTTCGGATGCGATACCGCACCCCGAATCGTGAACGGTGATGCACACATCTCTCTCATCAATATCACGAGTCTCGATACGGATCTGTCCTCCTTGCGCCATGGACTGGATGGCGTTACTCAACAGATTGACCAGCACCTGTTGCAGCTCCTGCCGATCGATCAGAGCAGCCCGTGTGGCATCGTGCTGTTCGACCACACTGATCCGGCAACCACTCAACTCATGAGCCAGCAGCGTCAGTGAGTCCTCGATCACCTGAGGCAGGGATACCGGCTGGAGGTCCGAGCGTTGTACTTCGGCCAGCGCCTGCAGTGACTGCCCCGGCACCATCTGACCGGAACGTGAGTACTGCAGCAGCCGATCGGTTATCGAACGAATGCGATACACCTGCTCGAAAATGAGATCGATCTCTGTCTGAACCTTGTCGCAGCCCTCGCCCAGATCTGCCACCAGAACATCCATGTTGCCCAGTATCACGGCTGTCGGGTTGTTGATCTCATGGGCAACCCCGGCGGTCAGCTCACCCAGAGCAGCCAGCTTTTCGGCATTGGCCAGTTGACGCCGGGTCTGGTGCAGCAGATCGATGGAGTCCTGCAAGCGCCGGTTCTGTTTTTCCAGCTCTGCCGTGCGGTGCTGCACCTTGTCTTCGAGCAAGGCGGCATCCTGCTCGATACGTTGCCGATGCTGTTCCAGAGTATCCAGCATGAGGTCGAACTGCGAGGCCAGTTCACCGATCTCGCTGTCCGGTGACAGGGGCCCGATGCGTCTATGCTCTCCGGCTGCCGTGGCACGCACCACTGCCGTCATGGTTTCTATCGGTGCGAATATGCTGCGAGCACCCAGGATGGCGGCCAGTCCGGCCAGCAGACTGCCGGCAATGACCAGCACCGACAAGACAGTAATGGCCATCAGCAAGCGTGAGCGGAAGGGTGCTTCCAGATAGCCGGCATACAGCATGCCGACGCGCTGGCCGTTGACATCGATGACCGGTTCATAGGCCGATATGTACCAGTCCTTGACCACGAACGCACGATCGATCCAGGTATCCCCGCGCGACAGAACCGTGCGGTAGACCTCGGTGGACACACGGGTTCCCAGCGCCCTCGTATCATCCAGCCATGGCACATTGGTGCTGATCCGCACATCATCCAGAAACAGTGTCACGGTACCCCGGCTGCCCGGCGCCAGGCTGCCCGGCCCATAGACCAGATCGCGGATTTCGTCGACGAAGGCAAAGTTCCGGTTGAGCAGCACCCCGCCTTCGAGCAGAGCAATCACCTGCCCCTGATTGTCCTGCACCTCATGCAAGGAGCGAATGACCATGGCGCGATCTTCCACTTCACGATCGGTGGGCCTGGCCCTGTCTGTCGGTACCAGTGGCAACACGACCCGGGATGCCTCGATACCCGGTATCTTCTGCCAGTCCTGAGCCTCGTACAACTCGAGGCCAACGACCCCGGACTGCGTTCGGTCGGTGCCTGTTCCGGCACGCATGGAGTCCGATTGCGGGCTGCGCCGCAGCTCTCCCGGCTGCCAACCATGGCTTGTCAGGACCCGCTGCCCGTCGACTGACCAGGCCCGCAGAAAATCGAAACCGCGTACCGCCTGCTGATCGGCAAGCAGTTGCATGATGTCAGCGACCTCCCCGCCACGCAGGACATGCGCCAGTGATGCGCTTCCTGCCACGCTCGACAGCTCACTTCTGGCATCTTCACGTATCCGGCGAAAGCTCTCTCCGGCGACCTGCAGATCGGCATTGACCTTGGCAAACAATTGCTCGTAGGTATAGTCACTGGACCACTTGGCGGCCAGCAGTATCACCGTGCCACTGAGCAACAGCAGCGGCACCAGCACCAGCGCCAGGAGTCGATAACGCAGCGTGTGAAAGCGTTTGCGCAGGAAGGCGCTCACCGCTGAAAACTCAACAGTCATTGGCGGGCACTATTCCTCGTCCCCGCTACCGCTCCACAAGGCCTGCTTGCGCTCCAGCGTCTTGCGCGAGACGCCCAGTTGCCGGGCAGCTGCCGACTTGTTGTTACCCAGTGATTCGAGCACCGCTTCGATATGCGCCCGCTCCACCTGCTCCATGCTCCAGTCCAGCGGGTAGCCGGGTTCCAGTGGTGCGGAGACTGTATTGCCCTTGCCCAGACTGTCGGTTGGCAACTCCCCCAGCAACAGCGTGCGCTCAACCACATTACGCAGTTCACGAACATTGCCGGGCCAGTGATACGCATGCAGTTTCTCCCAGTCCGCGTGCAGCAGCTGCACCGGCGCCAGACGCAGTTCGGAGGACAACTGTTCCATGAAATGCTGCACCAGCAATTCGATATCGCGGCCTCGTTCGCGCAGTGGTGGTACCTGCAACTGCATGGCGTTGAGTCGATAGAACAGGTCCGCGCGAAACATGCCGGAAGCGCCGAGCTGCGCCAGATCACTGGTGGTGGCTGCGATGACTCGCACATCGATGGGAAACTCCCGGGCGCTGCCCAGGGGGCGCAGGACTCCTCGCTCCAGCACGCCCAACAGCTTGGCTTGCACAGACTCGGGCAGACGCGCGACTTCGTCCAGAAACAAGGTGCCCTTGTCAGCGTGCGCGATCAGTCCGTCGCGTGTCTGACTGGCGCCTTCAAACGCGCCCTTGATATAGCCGAACAGTTCGCTGTCGATCTGGTCCGGATCCACGGTACCGCAATTGAACGAGATGAATGCTCCACCTCGACGACTGAGCCGGTGCAGTACTCGGGCGACTAGCGCCTTGCCCACACCGTTCTCCCCCTGTACGAGGACCGTCGAGCGTGTCGCGGCAACGCGCTGGATCAGCGACGACAAGGTCCGTATGGCCTCGCTCTCCCCCACCAGACCATCGTCTTCGCGCATCTGCTCTACCTGCAGACGCAACAGCGAGTTTTCACGCAGTATCTGGCGGCGCATCAGTGTTCGCCGCATGGAGACAAGTATCTGTTCGGTACGAAACGGCTTCATGATGAAATCATCTGCACCATTACGCAACGCGGCAACTGCCATTTCCAGGTCGGCATAGGCGGTCATGTAGATCACATGAGTCCTGACGCCGCGCTCACGCAGTTTCTCCATCCAGTCCAGACCTGACAATCCCGGCAGCCGGATATCCACCAGCAGCAGATCGAAGTGATAACGCAGTCGCAGCGCTTCGGCCTCCTCGGCGCTGCCGGCCACTTCCAGCAAGGCGCAGCGATCTTCAAAGGCGCGCTTCAGGAAATTGCGCATGCCCGGCTCGTCATCGACAACCAGAATGGCGGCAGATCGCAGCAGACGGTTGAAGATCAGCTCAAGCTCACCATCGCTCTTCGTCAGATTCATGGCAGAGAGGTTCACCGGACCTGCCGCTTGCCGGGCGTGACCTTGCTCACCGGCTTGCCTCCCTTCGCCTTGCTGCTGACCTCCTTTTTCCCGCGAGCCTTGCCGCTACCGGCCTGTTTGTCTTGCGTTTCGTTTTCCGTCTTCGGTCGGTAATCACACAGGTCCCTGATCAGGCAATCGGGGCACTTGGGCTTTCTCGCCAGACAGACGTAACGACCATGCAGCAACAGCCAGTGATGTGCATCGAGCAGGTATTCGCGCGGCACCATGCGCATGAGCTTGCGCTCCACTTCCAGAACGGTTTTCCCGGGTGCCAGGCCGGTACGATTGGAGACCCGGAAGATATGGGTATCAACCGCCATCGCCAACTCACCGAAAGCCGTGTTGAGCACTACATTGGCGGTCTTGCGACCGACGCCGGGCAAGGCTTCCAGAGCCTCGCGATCCGCCGGCACCTCTCCATCATGCTGCTCACACAGGATGCGGCAGGTGGCGATGACATTGCGTGCCTTGGCATTGAACAGGCCGATGGTACGAATGTACGGCGTAATGCCCTCGACACCCAGTTCCAGAAGATCAGCCGCTGTATTGGCTACCGGAAACAACCTGGCCGTTGCCTTGTTGACACCCACATCTGTCGCCTGCGCCGACAATATGACAGCGATCAGCAGCTCGAACGGTGAGGTGTAATTCAGCTCCGTCTCGGGGTTCGGATTGGCCTCTTTGAAGCGCCGGAACATTTCAGCGCGTTTAACCTGGTTCATGGACTGACCGTTTACTATTGCTGTGCATTGTCGATGGGTAAGAGTACGAATGTAACCTATAATATGTTGCGTGCATTCATGACGAATCGACACCTATTATGCGGCTATGATGACTCATTGGTGCAGGAGGTGTTGGCCGCAGCCATCCAAGGGAATACTTCGCGATCAGGGAGAATGAATGTCGCACGTTAGCCGCATCGGTACAACCGTACCGGGTTCGTGGCAGGCGACAACTCGTCAACCACCTGTTTCGTGCAACAGCATCTAGCAGATACGCAAGGTAGCCCGTCCGTTATGCAGAAACCGCCCTTCCAGTCAGGCAAACCTGACCCAGGATACGAGCGAATAATGCTTGCTCTTGAGGCCATATTGACCTCGGAGAAGTTTGTTGCCGCGCCACAGATGTCAGCGTTCCTGCGCTATGTTGTCGAGCAGGCCGCCAGTGGCAACCAGTTCAGAATCAAGGCCTATACGGTAGCCGTCGATGCGCTGGGCAAACCCGACACCTTCGATCCTCAGAATGATCCCGTTGTTCGGGTACTGGCTGGCAGACTCCGCTCTTCACTCACGGCCTACTATGAAAACCGGCCGGACGAGGATGTCGTCATCGAGATGAAGCCCGGCTCCTACGTGCCCGTCTTTGTTCTGAAAAACAGCAAAGCATCCGAGACCAGTACTGATGATACGGAACAGGTCGCCGAGGAAGATCTGGATCACTCCGCTACCGCGGCCAACAGCATCATCAGCGAAAGCGATCTGGCGCAGACCACTCAGGCTGAGGCTTGTCGCCAGGACCTGAGTCAGGATTCGCGGACACAGGCAGACCATGCCAGCGAAGACCCACGACAAACCAGTGGATCAACTACCGCCGGACACAGTGCATTCGAATTGCCACCTGGCATCTTGCCAAGCGGCTCCTCATGGCTCCGCCTGCCCTACAGATTTCCGAAGCTGAGCATGGCGGCCGCCGTGTTGCTTGCCTTTCTGGCCGGCACCCTGGTGAATGGAGTGGACAAGCCCGCCGCCCCCTTGATGCAGGCAGCGTCGCCTGCTCATTCTCTTGCAAGCTACAACCTGTCGTCTCCTCGGCAGAGACCGGACTCCTTGTCGTTGTTTGTCAGCGCCATGGAGCAGACCGACTCTCTGGTCAGCCAACTCAGCACCATGATGAGCGACGTCTTCTCCGAGTCGGAGGACATTCGGGTATATCGGCTGTTTCGTTCAAGTCAACGACAGCAGTACTGGCCTGAAGACTATCTGGTGTCGATCAATGTGCTGCCCTTGCCCGAAGAGACCCAGATCAGTGTGCAGCTGGTCGATGCCCAGACTGGCCGCATCACTCATGTGGAGAACCTGCACCTGAGTACCAACGCCGGCACGCGGCTCAGCGCAGAGGAGTTGAAAACGATCATGGATTGTGCCCACTACCTCATCAGTGCGGACGGTCCCTTGCGGGCTGACTACCAGGCCAAGATTGCCAGCTGATACACGGGCAAGGACACCTTGTCCTTTTGGGCTAGGCGCGGCTCGCCGCCGTTCTACTGCTGTTGGCACTGAGCTTCAGTGGCAGAGGGGCCGCAACGTTGACGCCGGTATCCTGACTGGCTGCCTCTGCGGCAAGCTCCAGCAGATGTGAATCGCCGATGAAGTGCTCGAAGCTGACGCAATCCGTCATTCTGCGGCCGGCATGCTCTGCGACAAAACCCATCGAGTCCGCATGGGCAGGGTTCACACCGATTTCGTGCGACAGGTAGGTTCGGTACAGGTCCATGAAGTTGACCAGTCGCATGAGCCCCAGATCGGGTTCGTGCTCGCAGGCCATGTCGACCATGTTCGCAATGACTGCAACAACGGCTTGCAGGCTGCTCTCGGAGATCGCAACCGTACCGCGTGTATCTGACGTGTCTGTATTCATGGCCAACAACATCCGATTGTCCCGGGGCCTTTGTCGGGAAAATGCACCATTGCATTATCCTTCAAGGACTACCGGTGCCCGTGTATCTCCGATAAGCCTTGCTTGCGAGGATAGCCACTGTAGCTATCCGGAATTGACCCGATTCATGTTCCCTGATCTGCCCTGCAGGTGGACAGATTCCTGACTCATACTACTTGCGAATGCTCTCCGGGAGAAGTCGGTCATTTGACCGGCCGGCAAAGCGGCATTGGTATCTGAACTGGAAATGAGGCTCGTACTGAACCACAGGACGCAGCATACCCTGCTACAGCGGCCATATTCGTGCACAACAACACGTTACAACGGCATGCTCAGGTAATATCGGCACGCTTTGCGATCCTCTGAGCAAACACCATATTCATACGAAATACCGTCTGAGCAAGCCCCCGGGTGATACGGCCTGTCGTCATCAATAGGATGAATTATTGGCCTGATCAGGATGTATTTCATCCGCAACTTCGTCCGGATCGACATCGTTCATCAACAGCACTTCCCGAACTGTCTCGATATCGTCGATGATCTGCTGCACTCTGCCCGGGTGATCGAACTCGTTGACATCATTGGTCTTGGGCATGTAACAGAAGGCAGTTTTCAGCGCTGTCAGTGACTGCTCGTCCAGCTTGCTCATGGTCGCTTGTATTTGGCGTTGAATTCTTCGGTAAAACTGGCCGTGTCGAACGATACCTGTGTGCGCAGCAAGGCCAGCTCATCCGGTGCAGCAGGATAGCCCCATGCACCATCCAGAATGAGGGTGCCATCGGGCAGGTGCACGTCGTAATAACGGGCCTCTCCTTTCCAGCGGCAGCTGTAGGTGGTATCGGAGGCATGCAACGTGGCACCGACAATTTCTTCCATGGGCACATAGGTGACAGCGGGACGTTCGCCTTCCAGCATCTGCAGCGCAAGATCGGTGGTGATCAGCGTGTGATCACCGTGTTTGATCGACACCAGTTGTTCAACGAAGCGGGTTTTCAGATAACGATCAGGGACCACCACCCGGTAACGTTCCATCATCCTGATCTTCATCTTGCCCTTCCCCTGTTTCAGTAATGACATGGCGAACTAATAACTGCGCAGTTGACCCACCAGCACGCCCTGGAAACTGACGCGACTGGCATCATATCGCATGGTCGCCATGGTGCTGTTCTCCGGAATGAGTTCGACGATGCCGTTACGTGTCTCGCCCAGTCGCTTGAGTGTCGCCTCTTGAGAATCTATCAGCGCCACGACAATATCACCAGTCTGAGCGGTGTCCTGTTTGCGCAGGATGACCGTGTCACCATCCAGTATGCCGACATCCATCATGGACTCGCCTGTAACCCGCAGAGCATACCGGTCCGGACCGATGAAGAACGCGGCCAGATCCAGATAATTGGCATCCTCGATGGCTTCGATGGGCTGGCCTGCAGCAATGCGCCCCAGCAACGGAATGACGAAATCCTCACGGGCTTGCGCGCCGATCTGCTCAGGCAGGCCCATGGGATGCTCGACATTGGAGTCCGGTGACAGGTGCGTCAGAGAACCGGCGCGATGGGGTGCCGGCAAATGCTTTACATTTGACGGCCTCGAAGGCATGGCCAATCCGACGATACGCAGCCCGCGCCAACCGTTACCATGCCGTTCCAGACGTCCCTTGGCAATGAGCGACTGCACGTAACGATGAACCGTCCCCTTGGATTTCAGGCGCAGATTGGCAGCCAGCTCGGCAATGGTCGGCGCCACCCCCTCGGAGCGTATATGACGTTCGATAGCTGCCAGAACGCGAGCTTCAAGATGGGTGAGCGGGTTGTCGGATTCCATGAACGTTCTCCAAATGTACTCACCCAGCATAGAGAACGTTCAGAGAAATTTCAACGGTTCGGCACAGATTTCGCCGCTACATTATCTTATCAACCTCGGCATACCGTAACGCCAGCATGAACCAGCAGCAGAACTTCATCAACCGGATCAAGCCAGGGCTTGAATTACCCTGGTGGTTTACCAATGAAATGGCCCCGCTGAACGAGGATTTCGAGCAGCGCGTGGTCAGCCTTCCCGAGGATGCCAACTGGCGCAGCACCCAGATCGAGGGGGTGGATCTGCGCGTTCTGGAATATATTCCCGGCACCATACCGCGCATGACCGGGCAGGTCCGGCTGCAAGAGAAACATTCCCCCGCATTGCTAGGCGACAACCCGGATCTGGAGATTCTGGTCCAGCGTGGCGAGCTGGAATCGACCATGGGCGTCTATCCGGCGGGTCTCTACCTGCGCTTGCCACTGACCGGCGATCATCACCTGCAGGCACTGACCATTCGCTGCAATGAGGCCAGCAACGACAGTTCCTCTACCTTCCCGGGCCAGAACGACGATGGCAGTGCCCTGCTCTATGTGGCCGCTGGACAGATGCTGACCAGTGATACCGAGCAGCGCCGTATCGATACCAATGATGCCTCTCGCTGGCTGCCCGGCCCCACGGAAGGCACGGAAGTTCTGCCGCTGCATGGCCATGGTACCGGCAACTCCATGCTGATCCGCTGGAATACCCCGGTCGAGATCAAGCCCCGTCTGGATCCTACCGGCGAGGAAATACTGGTGCTCAGTGGGACGCTACAGGATGCACTGGGTCACTACCCCGCCGGCAGCTGGATTCGCAACCCGGTGGAAGCCTGGCAGAACTGGGGGGCGGTTCCGGGTACCGTGGTGTACTACAAGAATGGCCACTTCGCGCCGCCTGTTGATCCGCAGTGACAGACTCCCCTCTCATCGACGAGCCAGAGGCGCTCAGTCGTTTCGTCAAGGACAGTGCTGCAGAACTGGGTCTGACCCACTGCGCGATTACCGATACCGACCTTGGCGAGCACGAGGCGCACCTGCTGAACTGGCTGGCAGCAGGCTTTCACGGGGAGATGGATTACATGCAGCGCCATGGAACCCGGCGTTCTCGCCCTGCTGACCTGCTGCCGGGCACCATTCGCATCATTTCGGTCCGCCTGGACTACTACCCTCCGCAGAGCGCCGATGCCGACACCGTTCTGAACTCCCCCACGCTGGGTTATGTGTCCCGCTATGCGATGGGCCGTGATTATCACAAGGTCTTGCGCAACCGCCTGCAGAAACTGGCCGCACGCATTCAGGAACACTATGGCGAATTCGGCTACCGCGCCTTTGTCGACAGCGCGCCGGTGCTGGAAAAAGCCATTGCACAAAAAGCCGGCCTGGGCTGGATCGGCAAGCACAGCAATCTGTTGAGCACCGATGCCGGCAGCTGGTTCTTTCTGGGCGAACTCTTTACCGATCTGCCACTGGCTGTCGACCAGCCACTGCCCCGTTCGCACTGCGGTAGCTGCACGGCCTGCCTGCAGGCTTGCCCCACCGATGCCATCGTGGCCCCGTTCAAGGTGGATGCCAGGCGTTGCATCTCCTATCTGACCATCGAACTGAAAGGATCGATTCCCGTCGAGTTTCGCTCTGCCATGGGCAATCGCATCTATGGCTGTGACGACTGCCAGCTGGTCTGCCCCTTCAACAAGTTCAGTAACGATACGCTCGAGGCCGACTTCAGTGTTCGCAACGAGCTGGACAGTCCCGAGCTGGTGAGCCTGTTCCGCTGGAGCGAAGACGACTTCACGTCACGCATGGCCGGGAGTCCGATCTATCGTATCGGCCACGAAAGCTGGCTACGCAACATTGCGGTGGCCCTGGGCAATGCCCCAGGCAACCCTGACGTCATCAGCGCCCTGCGCGAGCGCCAGGATGATGCCTCAGCCGTTATTCGGGAGCATGTCGCCTGGGCACTGGAACAACACCAGGCCTCATAGCACTTTCTGCAACAGCACAGCGTGCCCGGTGGACTCATCCAGGGTGTAGGCCGTAAAGCCGAACCGCTCATAGGAACGTCGAGCTCGTGTATTGCCTGTCAGCACCTCGAGGGTCACCTTGCAGCAGCCACGCTGTTTCGCTTCTGCTTCGATGAAGGCCAGCAGCTTCTGACCCACACCACCCCCGCGGGCATCGGCAATGACCGCCAGATCGTGAATGTTGATCAGTGGCTTGCAGGCAAAGGTGGAGAGCGTGGTGAAACAGTTGGCCAGGGCCACCGGCTTGTCATCGATACGACCGATGACCGAAAAAGCGCCCGGCATGGCAGCCATGGCCTGCGGCAGATTGTCATGCGCATGCTGGCTCAGCGGCGTACCGCCTCCCATCGGGTCACGGGCATAGTCATCCAGAAGATGGAGCACGGCAGCACAATCTTCCGGCTCGTCCCACTGGGCCAGTGCGAACTTCACGTTGCCTACTTGCAGATCGTAATTGGACATGGCTTCTGATCATCCGGTGAGTTGATACGAATTGGTGGCCCATCAAGCCATATGTCAGTGTTGACGGATCACTGGCGCTTGCCCGCCTGCCGGTTACGTTCACGCAGGTCCCGAAGGCGCTCGCCAAT
>CBDUIJ010000066.1:0-20619 GCA_965367215.1 uncultured Granulosicoccus sp. | reverse complement strand
AGACAGGGTGAAAGCACAGACCACCATCACCAGTGTGAGTACATTGACCAGAAAGTCAGGTACCAGATAGCGTCGCAACACCAGAGCGGTTGCAGCGCCGGCTGCCAGGCCGATACCGCCACCGATGACGACCAGCTTGACCAGCAGAATGGCCATGTAACTGAAGCTCTTGTCGGGCGCATCGAGCATCACGAAATTGAAGACCAGCAAGGCGAGGAATACACCGATCGGGTCGATGAGAATGCCTTCCCAGTGCAATATATGACCGACCTTGTCCGATGGACGCACCGCTCTGAGCAGGGGCTTGACCACCGTGGGGCCACTGACGACGGTGATGGATCCGAAGACAAAGGCAAGCGGCCAGGGCATGTCGAACAGGAAATGCACGGCAACGGCTATCAGCACACCTGTCAGCAGCACACCGACACTGATCAGGCGCCTGACAACTGTGCCGTGACCTCGTATGTCCTTGAACTTGAGTGTCAGGCCGCCTTCAAAGAGGATGATGGCGACAAAGATCGAGACGATTGGGAACAACAGGTCGCCGAGCAGCTCGTCGGGGTTCAGCAGCCCGAATATCGGGCCTGCCAGAATGCCTGCGGTAAGAAGGAACAGGATGGATGGCAATTTGAATCTCCATGCCAGCCACTGACACAATCCGCCCAGCGCCCCTATGGCGGCGATGGCGATCATCGGGTTGTTCATCATTAGAACCTGCTCTGTTGACAGCATCGGGTACGGCTGCCATGGGCAGCGACAGGAATACTACCTTGCCTTCCGGCGCAGAGCACCGTAATTCAGAACTTACTCGCTCTGCAGACGTTCGCCGACCCAGCTCAATTCCCTGGCGATCGCCTGGCTGACAGGTTGTTGCCGGTGCTCTTCGGGTAAGACATCCCAGGTGTAGGTTTCCACTTCCAGATGGCGACAGAAACCGCTGATCTTCTGCAACTGCAGTACCTGAGCAAGTGAGGCCTGGGTGGTCGAAAAGTGTTCGGTCTTCTCCACGAACACCGGCACATGATAGTGCACCCGCCACTGTATATCCGGTTCGCTGATCGGCTGGAAGTGCGTTGCTGCTACCGGCGTATAGCCGGCATGCATGGCCATCTGCAGTGCCGGATCGAGGGTCGAGCGCGATTCCAGGCGATGGCGGCAGGCCACGGTGGCAGCGTGTACATCGTTGTATCGAGTCATGCGATCACCGCATTTCTCGACAACCTGATGCAGGTAGACGGGTTCATCGAACCGCCCCAGATTTCGCAGCGAGGCCTCATTGACCTGCGGTATTTCCAGAGCCGAGCTCAACTGAACCTTGATGATCTCGATACCGGCCGATTGCAGTCGGGCAATCACGTGTGCAGGGTTTTCGAACTCCACTGCCGAATGGCAAACGTCATAGCAGACTCCGATATGGCGGTGCATGGCTGCATCCGCCGCCGCCGTGTCCAGGCCGCTCAGGGAGGCCAGCTTGTCGATGGCGGCACTGCTGAACAGATGCTCCTTGAAGAACGAGACGGTTTCCGCTGCAGTTTCGAGCATGCAACAAGGTTCAGGTTCGAGCGCCAGCGCAATGGTAATGCCGGTACGCTGCTCGAGTCCGACGCAATGGGCCACGGCACGAATCAGATTATGACTGATGCGTTGTTCACTACCCGGCATCATCCAGTCCTTGTAGGTGCCGGGCAGGGTGCTGATCGAGCCATAGTTGTCCGGGGGAGCCAGCTCACAGAGCAGTGAGGCCAGGCGACAGGTGTACTCGAGTCGCGAGGCTTCGGTCCAGTCCGGTTTGTAGACATCCTCCTTCACGCGTTCGCCATGGAAGGCACCATACGGAAAGCCGTTGAGGGTATAGATGTAGTGATCCTGGTCGGCCAGCCAGCTTCTGAATTCTTCCAGCGCAGCTGGCTGCTCCAGAGTGTCGAGGCTGTTGCGTGACAGTCGCAGCCCGATTCCCATGGGCCCTGTCTTGCCCAGGCTCTCACGAACCAGCGGCAATTGATATTGCAACTGGGGCAGGACATCACTCCAGGCATCACCTGAATGAATGTTGGTGCAGTAACTCAGGTGCGTGGAAACGCCGGCACAATCCAGAATCATTGGGCAATGCAATTACGTGGTCAGAGAGACCTGCGTTCAATGATAGTTTCGTGCCAGATCGGCACTGTTGCCGGCCGGATCGGGCACGATAGGGTCGTTCCGCGGGCTCATGCGGGTCGATTTCGTGAACCTGTCGACATGCTGCGGTCAAATTAACATGCCGTGTTGCGCAGGACGCCAGCCAATAGCTGATAATGTCAGGTTCTCTATTGGCAACTGATCGTGGCAGGAAACGGACTTTATGGACGAGCACGCGAGCAATCCGCGGCCCAGGCTGGGTATCATCATTTCGATGTTTCCCGAACTTCACGAGACATTCATTCTGCGTGAACTGGTGGCGCTGGAACGCCGGGGTGTCGAATTCGATATCTACTCACTCCAATATCCACGCGACCCGATCACCATGGAAGACGCCATTCGGCTCTCCACGGAACGCACCTTCTACTCACCGCTATTGAGTCTGGCCAGCATCGGCGCCTTCATGCGTGCGCTGGTTCGTCATCCCGTGAGACTGGCGAGTGCCATTGGGCGGGTTGTCATCAAGGGCCGCGACCGGCCCATGGATATGGTCAAGAATCTGGCCATCCTGCCGCTGGCCTTGTATATCGGAGAGCAGGGAAGACAGCGCGGCGTGAATCACTGGCACGGACATTGGGCGAATATCCCCACGACTGCCTGTTGGTATCTGCAACAGATCTACGCCGAGCCGTGGTCGGCTGCCATTCACGGTGAGGACATCTTCTCGCCCAATCGATTCCTGCGCTACAAGCTGGACGCGGCGGAGTTTGCCGTTGTCTGCAGCGGTTACTTCTGCAACCACTTGAAGAATGCAATGGGCCTGGCCAGTCCGGACAAGGTGCACCTGAACTACCATGGCCTCGATCCGCGCGTGCTCGAACACGTGACTGACAAGCAATTTCGATCAAGATCTGCCGATGAACCGCTGGCTCTGATCACGATCGGTCGCCTGGTGCCTACAAAGGGGCATGACGTGCTCATTCGTGCCTGCGCTGCGTTGATCAGCGCCGGGCGAGAGCTGCGGCTGAGCATCATCGGCTCCGGCCCTGCCGAACAGGAACTCAAGGCACTGGCAGAGGAGCAGGGCATCTCCGACCAGGTCGATTTTCGTGGTGCGCTGGCTTTTGCCGATGTACTGGAAGCACTTGATCAGTCTGACCTGTTCTGCCTGGCACCACGCCTGATACCGGGTCATCCACCCGATGGTATTCCCAATGTCATTGCCGAAGCCATGGCTCTGCGCTTGCCCGTGGTGACCACTCGCGTCAGCGCCATTCCCGAACTGGTGAGCGACGGCGAGACTGGCTGTCTGGTGGAGGTTGATGATGTGGAAGCTTTTGCTGCCGCCATCGAGCGTCTGGCCGCCGATCCCGAGCTGGCACGCCGGCTCAGCGACAAGGCCACCGATCGCGTCGCCAGACTGTTCAACCAGAAGCAGAACATCGATGATCTGCTGGCACTTTTTCAACAGCATGTACCGGGTGGTTTGCCACTGGCAGACAAGGCTGTCACTCGGTCTCGATGAAGCCGGTAACGTCAGAGAACTCCCCAACTGAACCCCGTGGTGGGTCAGTGATGGCATTCGTCATCGAAGAGCTGACGGTCGGTGGTGCCGAGCGGATGGTGGTCGCCATGGCCAATCAGTTGACGCATCTGGGGTGGCAGGTTCATCTGGTCTGCCTGCGTGATGCGGGTGTGTTGGCTGCCGACCTGGACGCGCGCATTGGCGTGCATGTTCTGCACAAGAGCCCGGGGCTGGACCTGACTCTGCCCTGGCGTCTGAACCGTTGTTTGCGCAAGATCAATCCGGTTGTGGTCAACAGCCACTTGTGGGTCGGCAATACCTGGACCCGTCTGGCGCTGCTGTTCAGCCGTTTGCCAGTGGTCGTGACCGAACATTCCAGGGATGACTGGAAACCCGGCTACTATCTCTGGATTGACCGTATTCTGGCGTTGAAAACAGCTGCCATGATCACGGTATCCGGCGATACAGCCACGTTCTATCGCGATGTGGTCGGGGTGGGCGCCGAGCTCATCACCGTGGTCAACAACGGGGTGGATACCAGCAAATATGCTGCTGGAGATGGTCGCGCCTTGCGAGAGCAATGGCTGGCCAACTCGGCGCCTCATGATGCCACGCCGGCAGACAAGCGTATCCTCATCGGAACGGTGGGCCGCCTGGTGATGGCCAAGAATCATCGACGTCTGATCGATGCATTCAGGTTGCTCAAGCAGGACTCGACATTGTCCGGTCACGATATTCAGCTGGTCATGGTCGGCGACGGTGAGGATCGTCACGATATCGAGGTCTACGTGGAAGAGAAGGGCCTGCACGAGACGGTCATCTTCACCGGAGCCCGTATGGATATTCCCGACGTGCTGGCGGCCTTCGATCTGTTCGTGCTGTCATCCGATCGTGAAGGTCACCCCTTGACGGCGCTCGAAGCGCAGGCTGCCGGTACGCCGGTGGTGTTGACGGATGCCGGAGGGTCCAGTGAGGCAATCGCTCGGGATGGCGCCCAGTGTGGCGGAGTTCTGGTGGAGCGATCGACCGAGGCACTCGCCGCGGCGCTGCGGGAAATGATCCTGCATCCTCGATTGCGAGCCGAACGTGCCGCTTTTGCGCGACACCATGCGCTGGCGCATTTCGATCAGAAGCACATGATCGAGCGCTACATCGCGATATTCGAAGACGTATCACGCGGATAGCTCTCCCGGGCTCTGGAAGACGGAGCCGTTGTCAGTCAGACTGGATGCCTGTGTCATCCAACCTCAAGCGAAATAACACATGACTCAAACCGTTGACTCTGTCGCTGCGCTGGTGCAGCGCATCCGCATCATGCTGGCCGAACAATCTCATGGGCAGCGATTGATCGTGGCAATTGCCGGTGCTCCGGGTGCCGGCAAGTCCACACTTGCCGAGCAAGTCTGCAATCTGCTGAATGGAGCTGACGCTCGAGACACGATTGCCGGCGGTGGCGCGATGTCCGCAGCGGCGTCGAATCGCGACAATCCCGGCAAGCCTGTGGGCGCGGAGGCCAAATCGAGTAACCCTGTGACGGATGCGACTGGCAGCTGTGCTGTCGTGGTGCCGATGGACGGTTTTCACCTGGATAATGTGCTGTTACGCGAGCGGGGATTGATGGCGGTGAAGGGCTCACCCCAGACCTTTGATGTGACAGGTTTTGCCGCGCTGTTGCAGCGATTGAGCGTTGCTGATGCGGGCGATGTCTATATCCCCGTTTTCGACCGTAGCGCCGATCTGTCGAGAAATGCGGCTCAATGCGTGACCGCAAGCCACTCCGTGATCATCGTGGAAGGCAATTATCTGTTGCTGGCGCGCGAGGGCTGGAAGAAACTGGCACCGCTCTATCATCTGAGTGTCATGCTGGATGTGCCACTGGGCACCCTGGAAGAGCGTCTTGTCGAGCGCTGGCTGGCGCACGGACTGGCCCCTGAGGCTGCCAGAGAGCGTGCACTATCCAATGACATACCCAATGCACGCCTTGTGCAGGAAGAATCAACAGGTGCCCACCTGCAGTTCAAGAGCGTGCGACAATAGCGCATCTTTTTGGTCGGATACGACATGATCGCGTCAAATCAACACGTTGAAAATCAGCCGGCAGCCGATGCCGGAACAGATACCCTGATCATCGGCTGGCGGGAATGGGTGAGCCTGCCCGAGCTTGGCTTGCCTGCCGTCAAGGCCAAGGTGGATACCGGTGCCCGAACCTCTGCCATTCATGCGCGCGATATCACGCGCGTCAAACGAGATGGTGGTCAGGACTGGGTGGAATTCACGGTTCAGCCCATCCAGCGCGATGCCTCGACCGAACGTCGCTGCGAAGCACCCCTGCTCGATATCCGGCGTGTCACCGATTCCGGTGGTCATGCCTCCGATCGATTCTTCATCTCCACCGTGCTGCAACTGGGATCGATCAGCCGTACCATCGAGATCACGCTGTCGCAGCGTGATGACATGCTGTTCAGGATGTTGCTCGGGCGCACGGCCATGGTGCCGGGTATTCAGGTCGATCCTTCGCAGTCGTTCACCCTGGGTCGGGTCTCCGCACGTCAGCTGTATGCGGGAGTCGCCTCATGAAGATTGCCATACTGTCCCGAAATCGCCGTCTGTACTCCACGCGACGTCTCATTGAAGCGGCGGAACAGCGCGGTCACGAGGTGCAGGTGGTCGACGTGTTGCGGTGTTACATGAACATCGTCTCGCGCAAGCCCAGCATTCATCTGGAAGGCGAGGAGCTGGACAGCTTCGATGCCGTTATCCCGCGCATCGGGGCATCGGTAACCGCATACGGCACCTCGGTGCTGAGGCAGTTCGAGATGATGGGAACCTATACCCTGATCGAATCGGTGGCGCTGTCGCGCTCACGTGACAAGCTGCGTTCCCTGCAGCTGTTGTCGCGCAAGGGTATCGGCCTGCCGGTCACCGGTTTCGCCAACAAGCCCGGTGACAGCAAGGACATCATCAAGATGGTCGGTGGTGCACCGGTAGTCATCAAGTTGCTGGAAGGCACCCAGGGAATCGGTGTGGTACTGGCCGAGACCAACAAGGCGGCAGAGTCGGTCATCGAGGCCTTCATGGGCTTGCAGGCCAATATTCTGGTGCAGGAATTCATCAAGGAAGCCGGCGGTGCCGATATCCGTTGCCTGGTAGTCGGTGGCAAGGTGGTTGCGGCCATGAAACGCCAGGCGGCCGATGGTGAATTCCGTTCGAACCTGCACCGCGGTGGTTCCGCCAGCCTGGTCAAGATCACGCCGGAAGAGCGGGCGACTGCAGTCAGCGCTGCCAAGGTACTGGGCCTGTCGGTCGCCGGTGTCGACCTGCTGCGTTCCTCGCGCGGACCACTGGTCATGGAAGTCAATTCCTCACCGGGTCTGGAAGGTATCGAGAATGCCAGTGGCAAGGATGTGGCTGGCATCATCATCGAAGAACTGGAAAAGAACGCCAGGCCGGGTAATACCAAGACACGGGGAGCTCGCGGTTGAACGAGGACGAAAAAGGCCAGACGCCTGAGGCTGCCGGCAACGAGCCGGCAGAGAACCAGGCCAGCCGAAGCGGCCGATCAGGCCGAACGGCGGGCCCCGCACGCGAGCCCATCGTCATTGGTGGCGTCAGCGTGGAGCCCGGTCAGCGTTGCTATGTCGATCTGCCGCTGCCACCGCTCTACACCCACACCTCGGTAGCCATGCCGGTGCACGTCATTCATGGCAAGCAGCCCGGCCCGGTGTTGTTTGTCACGGCAGCCATTCACGGCGATGAAATCAATGGAATCGAGATCATTCGCCGCTTGCTGGCGACCAAATCGCTGAGCCGACTGGCCGGGACACTCATCGCTGTCCCCGTGGTCAATGTCTATGGCTTCGTCTCCCAATCCCGCTATCTGCCGGACAGGCGAGATCTGAATCGCTCGTTTCCAGGCTCGGAGCAAGGCTCCATGGCCGCGCGTCTGGCCGATACCCTGATGAGCGAGATCGTCGCCAAGTGTACGCACGGTATCGATCTGCACACTGCTGCCGAAGGTCGCGCCAATCTGCCCCAGATTCGGGTGGATCTGGACGCTCACCCGGATCTGCTGGAACTGGCTGAAGCCTTCGCACCGCCGATCCTGCTCGATTCGCATACGCGTGAGGGCACGCTGCGCAGTGCTGCCGGCAATCTGCCCTTGTTGTTGTACGAGGCAGGTGAAGCCCTGCGCTTTGATGAATTGGCCATCCGTGCCGGTCTGAAAGGTGTGCTGCGCGTCATGCGGCACCTGAACATGCTGCCTGCCAACAAGGGCGTCGACAAGAAAAGCAAACCCTGGCTGGCCAACAACAGCGTCTGGATGCGGGCGCCGCAGAGCGGTATCCTGCGCTCGCGCATTCCTCTGGGCGGTATCGTGGAAGAGGGTGTGGTACTCGGTTATATCTCCGACCCTTTCGGTGAGGCAGAACAGGCGGTTGTCAGCGATGTCTCCGGCGTGCTGATCGGTATTACCAAGTTGCCTCTGGTGCATGAAGGCGAAGCCCTGTATCACGTGGCCACGACTGCTTCCACCAAATCAGCTGCACGTGCGGTTGACGAATTTCGTCTTGAATACGAACAACCCCTGATCAAAAGACTCAAATAATGAAATCGCGTTCTCTGGGAAAACACGGCATGCAGGCATCCGTGGTCGCTTTCGGCGCCTGGGCCATCGGTGGCTGGCGTTGGGGTGGTGCCGATGCGGAAGCTTCCGTCAAGGCGGTGCAGGCCTCACTCGACGCCGGTGTCAATCTGATTGATACGGCTGCCGTCTATGGTTTTGGTCTGTCCGAGGAAATCGTCGGCAAGGCCATCAAGGGTCGCAATCGCAAGGACATAGTGCTGGCCACCAAATGTGGTCTGCGCTGGGATATCGAAACGCCCACATTGCACGCCGAGAGCGAAGGCAAGCGTATCTTCCGCACACTGGACGAGGCGTCCATCCGCTGGGAGCTGCAGCAGAGCCTGGAGCGTCTGGGTACCGATTACATCGATCTGTATCAGACTCACTGGCCTGACCCCGAGACCGATCTGGAGGGCGTTGTGGCTACGCTGGACAAGCTGCGTGAAGAAGGGCTGATTCGTGCCTGGGGTCTGTGCAACGAGTTGCCGGAGCGCATTGCCGAAGCGGCACGTCTTGGCGCTTTGAGTACCGATCAGGAGCGCTACAGCCTTCTGGATCGTGAACAGGACAGTGCCAATCTGCCGGTTTGCCAGGAATTCGATATCGGCTTCCTGTGCTACTCGCCCATTGCGCAAGGTCTGCTGACCGGCAAGATGGATGGCAAGCGGGAATTCGCCGACAATGACCTGCGTGCCGGTAATCCGCGGTTTGCGCCAGCAGTGCTCGATGCACTGCAAGCGGTACTGGCGCCCGTCAAGTCACTGGCCCGGGATCGGGGTGTGACCACCGAACAGCTGGTGCTTGCCTGGACCCTGCAACAGCCGGGGGTCAGTCATGTATTGGTGGGTACTCGCGATATCACTCAGGCGGCCTCCAATGCGGCGGCAGGTTCCATCGATCTGGACAGCGAAGAGCTGGCCATGATTTCCCAGGCAGCTGATGCCTGGCCGGGGTTTGAGGCGTTCAGCAAGTAACAGGTCGAGTGACACCAGCCAGAGTATCCGGCATTGAACCGATCAGTCGATCTGGCCCAGCGCGTTGAAGGCCTGGCTGATCAGTTCTCCCTGCCAGAAGCTGGTGTCCTTGTCAGCTGAATCAGATGGTTCCGCCGATCGATAGACCAGGCGGAACCATTCACCGTTATCGAGAAACGCGCGCACGTCGTCGGTTCTGATGCTCTCTTCGACATTCAGACTCATGTGCCAGCGTGGCGAGGCGAGGTCCACGGCAATAGTGAGGGACTCCCCGGGCATCAGTGTCACTGGTGCGTTCCCCATGTCTGCACAGATGCCCTCTGGCTCCAGATAGCGGGAAGTTGCACGATTGACAGGCTCGAGGTGAAAGCCGCAGTCATCCCCCGGGTTGTCAAGGGTGACACTCTGGTCCGAAACATTGCTGATGGTCAGTGTCAATGGGGGCGTACTTGGCTTTGGTGAGGGTGCAGACGTCTCTGCCATAGTTTCGGTGATGGAGTCAGAAGTATCTGTCATGGGGGAGTCTGCTTCCACTTGGTCCATCTCATTGTCATCGGCACTCTGCCTGTTCAAGGCAAAGTCATCCGCTATCTCGATACCGATGGCCAGCGCATTCCAGTCGTACCCTGTCAGTACCGCTGTTCCATCCGAGCTGACAGACACCCGGGCGTGCATGGCTGTCTGCAGTCCACCGCGAACTCCCTGACGTTCCTCGATATCGATACCACGACCTTGTTCGACGAACAGCTGTTCGATACCGTAGCCGACATCCACCCGGTTCAGGCCGATGCCGGGATTGTCGGTGCGTAATCGTCCTCGCAGAAAGAGTGTGCCTGTGGCGCTGTCGGGTTCGACATTGGTGAAGTAGGCGACGTCATGCAGACCACCGGGGCGCTCCTGCAATACGGCGTAGACCTTGTCACCCTTGCGCAGTTCTGCATCAGCAGGTGTCCAGCGGTTGGGGGCATGGGCCAGGGAGTTCAGGCCATAGCGAAGGCGCACGAAGTCACCTCGAAACGGGTCACGTGGGTCAAGCGGGGCCGTGGCAATGGACAGGCTTGTGCCATTGCTGATGACCGCTTCCCGGCCAAACACCATATAGGCCAGTATGAGAGCCTGAGCGAAAACACAGACGGCGATAACGGCGCTACGCATGTGCCTGCTCCTCCATCTTGCGCTTCGAATAGCGGTGCCCGACGTAGAACAGCAATGCGCCGATGATGAGAAATGCGGCAGAGCGCATCAGCAGGCTCTGGAACAGGTCGTCGAAACGAGCCATGATCAGGACACACAGAGTCAGACAACCCACGGTGACTTGCCGCCACTGGAGTGTATCGGTTCCGCGGATGATCAGCAGAACACAGTGCAGCGCCAGTACCACATTGCTCAGAAGGTTCAGGTTCAGATAGAAGGCTTCCGTCTCGGCGAATTGATAGGCCATCAGTACAGCCAGGGATATCAGGACGACAATGCGTTGCAGGCTGAGTGTTCGGTCCATGGGGCCGGCGTGTTTGCCAGGTCGGGCGATGAAGATCAGAACCAGCCACACGAGAGCGGTTGTGGTCAGCATGCCCCAGTTGATGAGCCGATACCACCACTCCGACCCCTCGGGCAAGTCTGGCAGGGATAGCTGATACAGGGAAAATTCACTGACGAAGGTCATGTACAGCAGACAGGCACCGTAGACCAGAGCACCGATGTTCTTGAGGACAGTGGCACTTTCCGGAAAACTCGAGCGCCGGCTCCAGTGGCTGATGGCGAGTAATATCAGAGCGCTGCAGAAGAGCAACTTGAACAGGATGGCGTAGGTCCAGTGATAGCCGACCGTCAACAGCAGCAGTCCGAACAAGGAGAAGATCGTGACAGTCAGCAAGGTGCGCGAGCGTTGCACCCAGGCCAGAGGCAGCAGCGTCAGGGCGATGATGCCGATACTGGCGAGATGCACACGATTGAAGTCCATGGTCTCGGACAGGCCCCAGACCGAGATCAACACGGTGGCCAGCAGCCCCTGGATAACCGAGGGAATGGCCCAGCCAAGCGTCAGGGCGCCGAGGCCCCAGATCAGCAGGGCTGTCGGGTAGTGCTCGTCCATGTGGTAGATCTGCGCAATCAGCCAGATGCCGGCGCCGAACATCATGGTGCCCAGTAGATGCAGGCCTTCAATCAGGTTGGCGTGATCTGCAGGTTTGCGGCGCAACCACCAGGCAATGCCGTGGCTCAACAGTAGTCCTGCGAATATCAAGGCAAGCTTTGCCGCCTTGGGTAGAGCTGCCCAGTTGTAGGCGAAGAACAGCATGATGCCCAGCCCGAATATCAGGGAGCCGATGCCCGTGAGTATGAACAGCCCCCAGGAGCGTTCGGACGAGGCCGGATAGCGTGCGGCAATGGCCGTGGCGGTGCTCTGGTCAATCAGACCATCCTGCAGCCAGTGGCCGAGTTCCTGTCGCAGCCAGGCAGCGTGCTTGCTCATGCGATTGCTCTGTTGGGCTCTATTCGTCGAAAACCAGTGTGATGCGGCGATTCTGTCGACCTTGTCTTCTCGACTTTCCGGATTCTGACCGCACCGATCTCTGCCGTGGATGCGACATGTGTGCTACGGCAAGGCTGCAGGTCCACGAAGAGTTCGCGCGTCATGTTGATCCCGTGTCTTTGGCGGCGAAAGGTGTTCCCGAGTTTAGCGTCTGAGCGGTGGATGTGTAGCGTGATGGGTAGGTGGGGGCTGTAGGGGCTGAAAAGGGACATTCGGTGGGAATAAGGGGAATTTCCGTGTGTTTTCAGGCCTGAATGGTGTCAGATGGCGGGAAGAGGTGGCTATCCGGGGCAATCAGTGGCCTTTGATGGGGGAAGGTGGGACTTTTTCAGGCAAAGTGGTGTCAGGTGGGTCCTGAATGGCAATTCGAGTCGGTTTACAGGGTTTTCAGTGGAAATCCCTTGATGCAACGGTGAGTTCACCGAGCATCCAGGATAAATCCTCGATTTTTCGAGCCACCAGATGAGACACACCCTGTTCCCGCTGGGTCTGGCCGTACACCGATATCAGTTGACCACCGAGCACCTGCTTGCGAAAGATCTCTGCCACCTGGCTCCAGACAATGATGTTCATCGGGCCGCCTTCATCCTCGATGGTCAGGAACATCACACCGCTGGCCGTGCCGGGACGTTGCCGGACCTTGACCAGACCCGCGACCCGGGCCATGCGTCCGTCGGGAATCGCAGCCCAGCTGACCGAGTCCAGAATGCGACGCTTCGTCAATTGCTGGCGAAGCAATGACAGCGGGTGACGATTGAGCGTCAGTCCCGTGCTCATGTAATCCGCTGCCGTGTTCTGCCCCTCGGTTGGTGCGGGTAGTGTCTCGTGTGGTTCGACGGCAGAGGCATCGGCCAGCAGTTCTGGCAGAGCCTCCACACCCAGCAAGTCCCATTGGGCCTGATGACGGTTGCCACTGATATTCTCCAGAGCGCCGGCAATGGCCAGCGCCTGCTGATCGCTCTGGTTGATGCCTGTGCGACGAACCAGATCGGCCGCACTGCTGAAGGGGCCATTGGCCCGTGCTGTCAGCAGGCGATCGGCTCCGCTGGTGGAAAGTCTGGATACCAGACGCAAACCCAGTCGCACGGCAGCCTGTGGTAGTGGGGTGGGTGTGTTTTCAATGAAGTTGCCATGCGTTTGCGCCTCGGGTTCCACCAATGAATGGTCCCAATCGCTTTCATTGACATCCACCGGCAGCACCGTGACACCATGGCGCCGGGCATCCTGAGTCAGGTCGGACGGGTCATAGAAACCCAGGGGCTGGCTGTTCAACATGGCGCACAGAAAGACCGCGGGCTCATGGCACTTAAGCCAGCAGGAGACATAGACCAGCAGGGCAAAGCTTGCGGCATGTGATTCAGGAAAACCGTATTCACCAAAGCCTTCTATCTGCCGAAAGATGGCTTCGGCAAAGTCAGGTTCATAGCCGTTCTTCAGCATGCCGCCAACCACCCGGTCATGAAACTGTGCCACCTGTCCGCCACGACGCCAGGCCGCCATGGAGCGACGCAGCTCATCGGCCTGACCGGCCGAGAAGCCGGCGGCAACCATGGCGATCTCCATGACCTGTTCCTGAAATACCGGTACACCCAGGGTGCGTTCCAGCACTCGCTCCAGTTCCACGCTGGGGTAGGCCACCGGTTCGAGTCCCTGACGTCGTTTCAGGTAGGGGTTGACCATGCCCCCTTGAATGGGGCCGGGTCGGACGATGGAGACTTCGATGACCAGGTCATAATAGGTGCGGGGTTTGAGCCGAGGCAGCATCGACATCTGCGCTCGCGACTCTATCTGGAAGACACCAATGGTGTCAGCCTTGCAGATCATGTCGTAGGTGGCGGTGTCGTCGGCAGGAATCTGCGCCATGGTGTGGGTGACACCCCGATAACCTTCGATCAGCTTGAAACACTTGGCAATGGCGGTGAGCATGCCCAGCGCCAGTACATCCACCTTCAGGAGCCCCAGCTCTTCCAGATCATCCTTGTCCCATTGAATGATGGTGCGATCGGGCATGGCTGCATTTTCCACCGGCACCAGTGTGGACAAGTCCCTGTCGGAGATGACGAAGCCGCCCACATGCTGAGACAGGTGCCGTGGAAAACCGAGTAGCTGCTGCAGCAACCAGGTGAAGCGTTTGATGAGCGGGCTGTCCGGGTCGAAACCCATGGCTTCGAGCCGCTCGGCGACCACTTCACTGCCGTCCCACCAGGCCATGGATTTCGACAGGGCTTCTATCTGATCGTCAAGCAGACCGATGGCCTTGCCCAGATCGCGGATGGCGCTACGCTTCCGATAGGTGATGACCGTGGCCGCCAGGGCTGCGCGATGCCTGCCATACTTGGCATAGATATACTGGATGACCTCTTCACGTCGTTCATGTTCGAAGTCGATGTCGATATCGGGTGGTTCATCGCGTTCGCGGGAAATGAAACGCTCGAACAGCATGCGAGTGCGTGAAGGGTCGACCTCGGTGACCCCCAGGCAGTAACAGACAGCGGAGTTGGCCGCCGAGCCACGCCCCTGGCACAGGATGTTCTGGTCGCGGGCAAATTTCACGATGTCATGCACCGTCAGGAAATACGACTCGTATTGCATGTCATGGATCAGCGCCAGCTCATGCTCGAGCTGTGCCTGCACATCCGCACTGTGTCCATCGGGCCAGCGCCAGCCAGCACCTTCGAGTGTCAGCTTGCGCAGGTATTGCGAGGCGGTGAGTTCTGCCGGCACGACTTCACGCGGATACTGGTAATCCAGATCTCCCAGATCGAAGTGACACAGCGCCGCGACATCCGTGGTGTTCTTCAGCGTCTGCTCCGGGTAGATGGAATACAGTGCGCGGATATCTCGCAGATAGCGTTCACCATTCTGGAACAGTGCTCGCCCGGCATTGTCGAGCGTACAGTTGTGACGGATGCAGGTGACGATATCCTGCAAGGCACGTCGCTTGCGCTCGTGCATGTGAACATCACCGCATGCCACGATAGCCAGCTCATGACGTCCGGCAACCTCGAACAGCCAGTGACTGTGTTTCTGGTCATAGCTGCCGTAGTGCAGCTCCAGTGCGACAAATGTGTGAGGGCCCAGTGCCTGCAGCCAGCTGAACCAGTGATCCATGTCCTGACGCCCACTGGGCAGATAGGGCGGCACCAGCAACAGGCAGCAGCCTTCAAGGCCTGCGTTTTCGATCATGCTCAGCGTGATCTGGTAACTGCCCTTGTCCGCTGCGCGCCGCGCTGTCGTGATCAGCTGGCAAAGTCTGGCATAGCTGGCAAGATCTCGTACCAGTACCACCAGCCTGAAGCCATCATCCAGCGCGAATTCACTGCCAACGATCAACTTGAAGTCACTCTGTGTCATGACCCGTGTCACTGATTTGCCTGGCGCCACTGCGGCCTGAGTCTGATTGCACAGCTCCTTCATGCGCCCATAGGCTCTCACCACGCCGGCCATGGAGCATTCATCGGTGATGGCCAGAGCCGAATAGCCGAGTGCAACCGCTGTATCCACCAGTTCTTCCGGACGGGAGGCCCCGCGCAGAAAGCTGAAGTTGGACACACAGTGCAGCTCGGCATAGGGGCCGGGGTAATCAATGGATAGCTGTATGTTCATACACTGGTAATTAATACAGCTATCGTGCCCGAGGTCAAGCTATCGGGGGATACATGGGGGGCTGGTTGTCAGGAATGAGGCCTGTGTGGCAATGTGGGTGGGCGTGAAGGGCAGGGTTTCGTGTCGCTGCGAGGCCGGGACACTACCCCCGGCGAATCACTCGCGGTATGCTTTGCCTCCCTTCAAACCGGCAGCTGGATCGTCTCATGCTCAACAACCTGATTCTGGATATTGGTAACGTCATTTGTGACTGGAACCCGGATGCACTCATAGGCGCTGCTTTCGACAGTCCGGCAGAGCAAGAGGAGGCGCTGCGGGTCACGGTCGGGCATGCCGATTGGCTGGCGCTGGATCAGGGCCTGTTGAGTATGGAGGAAGGCATTGCCAGGGCGCAGGCCAGAACCGGACTGAACCCCGATGGCATTGCCAGTATCTATCAGAACCTGGGTGCCTCCCTGCTGGCGCTGCCGGGCACGATGGACGCCATGCATCGGGCCAAGGCTGCCGGCGTGCCGATCTACATACTCTCCAACATGCCAAAGCATGCCTGGGATTATCTGGCTGCCAATCACGATTGCTGGGATGACTGTGCCGGGATTGTCGTTTCCTGCGAAGCCGGATGCATCAAGCCGGATGCCGAGATCTATCAGCATCTGTGTGAGCGTTTCTCGGTAACACCCCAGAGCTGTGTATTCGTCGATGACATGAAGAAGAATACCGCCGCCGCCATCGCGTTCGGTATGCAGGCTGAGCAACTGACTGACAAGCACGCTGGCGGCGAGTTGGTGGATCGATTGGTGGCAAGGATTCTTGCAGACAGAGCCTGACTCGATACATGCCACGAAGCGAATGGTTCGAAGGCGCGGCAGCACAGGGAGCCACCGCGCCGTTTACGCTCAGGACCTGTTGTCTGGCCCTTTAGCTATCGGGCGGGGCTCAACTGCCAGATGCCGCCATGTCCAGACTTGGATCGTCGATAGCCCAGGGGCTGAAGGGTGCCGGTATCAGGATCTTGTTTTCCTGCGAGATCTGAAATTCACGGGTCTTTGGCGCGTAGGCCTTCCAGGCCGGACTGGCATTGAGTTTCGCGCGACGTTCTTCGCGTTCGGCGTAGTCCCTGTAGGCCCACATGTGCACGATCTGGTGCAGCGCTCCGATGTCGGTGGAGAAGTAACCCACCATTCGGCCCAGAATGGGGCGCTGAATGGCAAGGCCTTCTGCCTCATAAAGCGCCAGATATCTGGGTGCAGCACCGACATGCAGGGTGTATATGCGTTCTTCGACAATCATGGTTTGTTGTTTCCTGGTCTTCTTGGTGAGGGTTCGTTCTGACGTCTGGCGGTGCAACAGTGTCAGCTGCGGATGCCGTATGGGCGTCGTGCAGCCGCAGCGCGGGCTCAGACGTCGATGTGGGTGTCAGGGCGTCAGGTATCGTCCATCGCATTCAGCACGCGCACCGGTTCACCGTTGAGCCAGTGGGCAATGTTCTCCACGGCCTGTCCATAGACGAGGGGGTAGAGTTCATCGATGGTGTATCCGACGTGGCCGGTCAGCAAGGTGTTGTCGAGTTGCCGGAATGGATGATCCCGTGGCAAAGGCTCTACATCGAAGACATCCAGAGCTGCGCCGGCAATCTGCCGGTTCTGCAAGGCCGCAATCAACGCGTTTTCGTCAACGATGGGGCCGCGTGCTGTATTGATGAGATAGGCAGATTTCTTCATCAGGGACAGTTCTCTGGCACCCACGATTCCCGTAGTCCGTTCACTGAGTAACAGATGAATGCTGAGCACATCCGACTGCGCAAACAGTTCATCCTGCTCGACGCGAATCACGCCGACCTCGGCAGCCCTGTCTGCTGTCAGATTCTGACTCCAGGCAATCACCTTCATGTCAAAGGCGAGACCGATTCCTGCTATCAGCGTTCCCAGTCTGCCCAGTCCCAGAATTCCGAGCGTCTTTCCTTGCAACCCTGTTCCCACGGCTTCGTGCCAGCCACCTTCGTGCATGGCGGCATTCTCGGCCGGTATTTTCCGGGTGATGGCCATGATGAGCGCCCAGGTCAATTCAAACGGAGCATTGCGCATCATCTGAGTACCGCATACCGTCACGCCATTGTCCCGGGCGGCCTTCATATCGACAGACAGGTTCCGCATGCCGGTGGTGACCAGTAGTTCGAGTCGGGGCAGGCGATCCAGCAGTGATTTCGGGAATGCCGTGCGTTCGCGCATGATGACGATTATCTGAAAGGGTGCCAGGGCAGTGGCGAGTGCTTCTTCGCCATCAATGTATTCGTTGAACACGGATACTTCAGTCTCAGGCAGGGAGTCCCAGTCAGCCGCGCTGCGTGAAGCATTCTTGTAATCATCAAGAATGGCTATCTGTCTCATTCCGTAGTTGCTCCGTGAAAGGGGGAGAAGGTCGTGGTATACCATACAATTTTTCCCCGCCATGCAGTTTCAGCAGATGACTGATACAGGGTTTGGCCATGTTGGCACTTACGCTACCAGGCTCTGGCGGCGTCAAGGCCGGCGATGAACATCGGAGTGCGGAATGAACGCAAAGGACGAAAGGCTGATTATCGCAGAGCAGTATCTCGACGAGATGCTGGAGGCCGAGGCAACAAGTGATTACGACTTGTTTGTCAAAAGGTTCGAGAAGAAGGATCTGGCAAACTTCGGAGCATCGAGGTTCAAGAAGGACATGTACTCGATCCGGGAAGATCTGGGCCACTACAAGAGTCGCGAGTATCTGGGCAGTTTGAAAGGGTTCAGCAATGCCGATAATCCGGACAAGCACCCTCACTGCAGACGGTATGTCTGGAGAGGCGTTTTCGAGAAGAACGAGACGATCATCACCCTGGGAATTCATGAAATAGATGGCGTGCTTTACGTCAACGAGATCATGTACCGTTGATGCGGCGTTTTGCTTGCGTCGTTACTGCCCTGGTGTCTAGTAGGTAGATCGGGAAACAAGGTAAAACTCAGAGTTTGCGTGCGCCCATCCGACAAGGCGACCCACTAGCCCAGCTTCCAGCTCTTGATGCGTGAATAGACGGTCGTCGGCTTCATTCCCAGCAACGCGGCCGCACCGTCCTGTCCCGACACTTTCCCACCGCATGATGACAGGGCGCGTTGCAGGTTCTGTTTTTCAAGCTCCAGCATTTCAGCTGCGGTGAGTATCCGCTCGGGCGGGATGGGCTTGTCGGGTTCCACCTGGTTCTTTGCCAGGCTGATCTGGCCGTCGCTGCCGGGCAGGTCGATGGCCAATTTTCCAGAGCGTGCCAGAATGGCAGCGCGTTCAATCACGTTCTGCAATTCCCGGATATTGCCTGGCCAGGGGTATTCCATCAACGCCTGTACATTGGCTCGAGTGAGGCGAGGTAGTGGCAGGTTCAGACGCTGACAGGTGGTCTGCAGATAGTGCTCCACGAGCAAGGGGATATCGGATGTCCTCTGGCGTAGCGGGGTACATTCGATCGGGAAGACATTGAGGCGAAAGTACAAGTCTTCCCTGAATTCACCGGCTTCGACTGCCGCCTTCAGGTCGCGATTGGTGGCGGCTATCAGACGAACATCAACCGATCTGGAGCGTTCATCACCAACCCGTTCGAACTTGCCTTCCTGCACCACTCGCAGCAACTTGGCTTGCAGTGACATCTCGAGTTCACCCACTTCATCGAGAAACAGGGTGCCTCGGTCGGCCAGTTCGAAACGGCCGACGCGATCACGCACCGCACCCGAGAAGGCCCCCTTCACATGGCCGAAGAACTCGCTTTCAAACAACTCGCGCGGAATGGCGGAGCAGTTGACGCGAATCAGCGGTCGGTCTGCCCGTGTCGAGGCGCGGTGTATGGCGTGAGCGATCAGTTCCTTGCCGGTGCCGCTCTCGCCGGTGATCAGGACATTCGCATCGGTTGGTGCAACAAGGTCGATCTGCACCAGCAAAGCGTTCAATGCATCCGAATTGCCGATGATGTCGTGATGGTTGCTCCGACTGCGGATCTCCTCCTTCAGATAGTCGTTCTCCTTCTCCAGTCGTTCGCGCAAGCTGGCGTTTTCGATCAGCGCCTGGCGCAGGACTTCTTCGTTCCTGCGCCGTTCGCTCCTATCTCGAAATACAATGACGGCACCGATGACCTTGCCTGAATCGACGATGGGAGTGGATGTGTATTCGACCGGGATGGAGCTGCCATCCTTGCGCCAGAACACTTCCTTATCCACGGAATTGACCTTGCCCTGCTTGAAGGCGTTGTAGATCGGACATTCCCCGGACGGGTACTCGCTGCCGTCCGCACGATGGTGATGGATGCATTCATGCATGTCCTTGCCAACCAGTTCATCGGCCCGATAGCCCAGTAGTGCTTCTGCAGCAGGGTTGAGAAAGGTGGTGCGTCCATCGGCACTGACACCATATATGCCTTCACCGGCGGCAGCCAGTATCAGGCGGTAGTCACGTTCTATATCGCGGAAGTATTGCTCGTCTCTCAACCATTCGTGCAGACCCTGGCGAAGGTAGGTGTTGGCGGCGTCATTGATATCTCGGCGGTGCAGGGCATCCAGATCGATCAGCCGAATCAACAGCGTGGTTTGCCCTTCATGTTGCAAGGCGATACCACGGTGCTCCATCTGGATGATGTGTCCATCCGGTCTCGACAAAGTGAGGTCGCGGCTGCAGGCCTGTCCCTGGGCGAGGATCTCTTCGGTAAATACATGGAGCTCGGCACGCCGCTGCGGATACAGCTTGTCGATGTACAGCCCCTCCAGCGTGTTGCCGGGAAGGCGAAAGAACTGCTCGGCGGCCTTGTTGGCTCGCAGCAGCAGTCCGCTGAAGGGGTCCAGCAGGAAGGTGGGCTCGTCGGTCGACTGGAAGTTCAGGTTGAGCAGTTTTCCCAGTTCTGCCGATTGTCTGAACTGCTGCAGTGATTGTTGCGCTGCGAGCTCGTAGGCCTCGTCATGCCTGGAAATTGTGGCTGCAGGCGGGTCTGCTGTTTCGTGGGTGCGCGAATCGTCTGTCATCTCCAGATATTACTGAATATCGTAAGAGTGATCTACGAAAAGTCGTGTATTACGAAATATCGTATCTTTCGCGCTCGTTGGTGAGTTCCATAAGTTGATGAAATAGAAGGAAATATGGAGTTTTTTCGAGCTGGCATGATACGTGGAACAGGAGGATGAGCATTGACGTTAAACGAACCGATTCATGGGCCTGTCTGAAATGAAAACAGCCAGCTTCACCACAAGTT
>CBDUIJ010000065.1:0-20687 GCA_965367215.1 uncultured Granulosicoccus sp. | reverse complement strand
GGGTCGGACCGGGGCTGCTGTCCTGACCGTCGGGATAGCGAACCTCGACGCCACGGCCATTGAAGGCTGGTTTGTCATGCAGGGTGCCTCGTATCGGAAAATCACCGGCACTGGCCTCGTCGGGATGGCCCATATCCACGTGTTGCGTTGGAAAATCCCACGGCTCCGATGGTTTCAGATGCAGGCCGGCGGCGGTGATGACGCAGCGGCCGTCCCGGTCCAGCAGGCTGGCTTCAGAGAGGCAGACCGTTCGCCCCTGACGCACGATACTGGCGCTGACACTGAAACCGGCGAAGGGCACCGGGCGCTGCAGGTTGACCGTCAGTCGGCTCAAGCGGTGTTCGGGAAACAGCTGCTCGACGGCCCGCGCCAGCAGCCCCGTGGGTGGGCCGGCATGACAGGCATGCTCGTCCCATGGTCCTCGCGTGTGCTCGGTGGGCTGAAACCACAGCCCATCCGTCGTGGTGAAGAAACTGTCACTCATGACACCGAACCTCGTCTTGTCAGTCGCAGGCACTCAGCATGCCACACAGCGTACCGCTCATGCCTTGAACAATCCGGCCAGATAAGGTGCCGTTCGTGAACGTTTCGATGTTGCGACCTTCTTCGGTGTGCCTTTGGCCACAACCTTGCCACCACCAGTACCGCCTTCCGGTCCCATATCGATGATCCAGTCGGCCTCGGCCATGATGTCCAGATTGTGTTCGATCACGATGACCGAATTACCGGCTTCCACCAGGCGGTGCAGCACATGGATCAGGTTTTCCACATCGGCCATGTGCAGGCCAACGGTAGGCTCGTCGAGGATGTACAGCGTGTGCACGTTGACGATACTCTTGCCCGAGGAGTCCTTGACGGTCGGTTTGGCCTTGGCCAGTTCCGAGACCAGCTTGATGCGCTGTGCCTCGCCACCACTCAAGGTGCGACTCTGCTGACCCAGGGTCAGATAGCCCAGTCCCACATCCTGCAGAAGCTTCAGCGCATGGTGAATGCTGACATGGGCCTCGAAGAATTCGACAGCCTCGTCAACGTTCATCATCAGCACTTCACCGATGGACTTGTCCTTGTAACGAACCGACAGCGTCTCATGGCTGAAGCGCTGGCCATTGCACACTTCGCACAGGACGCGAACGTCAGGCAGAAAACTCATCTCGATGCGTTGCATGCCCTGACCGCCGCACTCCTCACAGCGACCATCGCCGGTATTGAAGGAGAAACGACTGGCGGTATAGCCACGAATACGAGCTTCGGTGGTGTCTGCGAACAGGCGGCGGATATTGTCCCAGAAACCGATATAGGTGGCTGGGCAGGAACGTGAGGTCTTGCCGATGGGTGTCTGGTCGACTTCCAGCAAGCGGGAAATGCTCTCCCAGCCAGTGATCTCCTCGCAGCCTGTCAGGGGGCCGAGCTTGCGCTTTCGTTTCTGGGCGTTCAGTACGCGCAGATTGTCATGCACGACATCACGTATCAATGTGCTTTTGCCCGAGCCGGACACGCCACTGACACACACCAGTTGTCCCAGTGGGATGTCCACCGACACATTCTTCAGATTGTGCAAGGTGGCATTCTTCACATGCAGTTGCTGATCGGTCTTGCCGCGAGTGGGGTAGAGCGGGTGTTGCAAAGGGTGATCCAGCAATCGACCGGTGACGGATAGCGGGTTCTTGCGAACCTGTGCCACCGTGCCGGCGGCGACGATCTCGCCACCGCGAACACCCGCGCCGGGGCCAATGTCGATGATATGGTCAGCACTGAGAATGGTCTCCTCGTCATGCTCGACCACCACGATGGTATTGCCCTTTTTCTGCAGCCTGGCAAGCGTATCGAGCAGCATGCGATTGTCACGTGGGTGCAGTCCAATGGTGGGTTCGTCGAGGATGTAGCACACACCCTGCAGATTGGAACCCAGCTGCGCGGCTAGTCGAATCCGCTGCGCCTCACCGCCACTGAGTGTGGGGGCAGAGCGGTCCAGAGACAGATAGGACAGACCCACTTCGTCCAGAAAGGACAGCCGAGAGTTCAGTTCCTTGAGACTGTCACGGGCGATGGTGGCCTGCCGGTCATCGAGCTTGATCGTGGCAAAGGTCTTGCCCGCCTCGACAATCGACAAGGTGGTGTAATCGGCGATGTTCCAGTCCTGAAAATACACCGCCAGCGACTCGGGCTTGAGCCGTTGGCCGTGACAGGCGGTGCAGATGACCGGTTCCTGATCGGAGCCGGACCAGCTGCGCTCCTCACCGGTCTGTTCTTCATCGAACCCCGGGATGATCTCCCCGGTACCGAAACATTCCTGACACCAGCCATGGCGTGAATTGTAGGAGAACATGCGCGGGTCCAGCTCGGCAAAACTGCGCTGGCAGCTGGGACAGGCGCGCTGCGTGGAGAACAATTTCTCGTTACCACTGCTGGTGCCGATCTTCACCACGCCACTGCCGAAATCGACCGCTCGCTGGATCAGGGCCTGCAGTTCGGCTTCGTGGCGCACATCTACCGTGAAGCTCGCTACGGGCAGGTCGATGGTGTGTTCCTTGAAGCGATCGAGTCGCGGCCAGTTGGCCGTTGGCAGTGCCTTGCCATCGACTCGCAAGGTGTCGAAGCCCTTGTTCAAGGCCCATTTGGCCAGATCGGTGTAATAGCCCTTTCGATCGACAATCAGCGGCGCGTGCAGATGGATCTTCTTGCCGCGATGACGCTTGAGAACCTGAGCGGTGATGGCGTCGACGGACTGAGCGGAAATCGGCACCTCGCAATCAGGGCAATACTGGACACCCAGCTTGACGAACAACAGCCGCAGGAAGTGATAGATCTCCGTCATCGTCGCCACCGTACTCTTGCGCCCACCACGACTGGTGCGCTGTTCGATGGCTACAGTGGGCGGGATGCCGGTAATGGCATCGACATCAGGTCTGGACGCCGGCTGCACGAATTGCCGCGCGTAGGCGTTCAAGGACTCCAGATAGCGGCGCTGTCCTTCATTGAAGACGATGTCGAAGGCCAGCGTGCTCTTGCCACTGCCGCTCATGCCGGTGATGACCGTCAGCTTGTCACGCGGAATGCTGACATCGATGTTCTTCAGATTGTGTTCGCGGGCCTTGTGCACTTCGATGGCATCGCCGGGCTCCGGCACCGGCACGAGAGCCAGCGCGGAGGCTGCGGGTTCGGCCACGGCCGAGGTGCGTAGTCGGTCGCTGGCATCCTGATAATCACGCAGGGAAGCAGCGGTAACGCTGGTCTTGTGAGCCATGACTTGTTGAGGCGTACCGGAACACACGATCTCGCCGCCGGCGTCGCCACCTGCCGGACCCAGATCGATGATCCAGTCGGCATTGTTGATGACATCCAGATTGTGCTCGATGACCACCAGGGAATGACCCTGTTCGACCAGTTGTTCGAAGGCTCCCAGCAGCTTGTCGATATCCTCGAAATGCAAGCCGGTAGTCGGTTCGTCAAACAGGAACAGGGTGTGGCCTTCAATGGTGCGCTTGGAGCGAATCATGGCCGCCTGACCAAGATAGGCCGCCAGCTTCAGACGCTGTGCCTCACCGCCGCTGAGCGTGGGTACCGGCTGCCCGAGTTGCAGATAGCCCAGGCCGACATCACGCAGGGACTGCAGGGCCGTACGTACGGCCTTGTCATCGACAAAGAACTCCAGAGCACGATCGACAGTCATGTCCAGAACATCGGCAATCGACTGGCCCTCGTCTTCGTGCGCATTGAACAGCTTGATTTCCAGCAGTTCGGGACGATAGCGCCGCCCCTGACACTCGGCGCAGCGCAGGTAGACATCCGACAGGAACTGCATTTCCACATGCTCGAAGCCATTGCCCGAACAGGCCGGGCAACGCATGCCGGAATTGAAGCTGAAGGCACTGGCCTTGTAACCGCGCTCCTGTGCTTCCGGTACCTTTTCGAACAGCTTGCGGATCGGCTCGAAGGCACCGGTATAGCTGACCGGGTTGGAGCGGGCCGATTTTCCGATCGGAGACTGATCGACCAGAATCACATCGCTGATCTGATCATCTCCACTGATGGAGGCGTGGGACAGCGCCAGTTCCTTCGGTTTGCCCTTGAGTGCAGACAGGGCATTGAACAGCGTGTCCTGTATCAGGGTGGATTTACCTGATCCACTGGGTCCGGTCAGACACACCAGGCGGTTCAGTGGGATTTCCAGGGTCACATCCTTCAGGTTATGACCATTGGCGCCTGACAGGATCAGCTTTTCGCCGCCTGTGCTCTCCCGCTGATGCGACTGGAAATGCAGGGTTTTTTCCCCATTGAGGTATTTCGCCGTCAGCGACTTGCGACTTTTCAACAAGGCTGCCGGTTTGCCGTTGAACACGATGTTGCCACCGGCACGCCCGGGGCCGGGGCCAATGTCGATGATGCGATCGGCGGCCATCATCAGCTGCGGATCATGCTCGACCACGATCAGTGTGTTACCGGCATCGCGCAGGCGCTGCAGCACTCGAATGACGCGATCCATGTCCTGGGCATGCAGACCGATGCTCGGTTCATCGAGCACGAACAGGGTGTTGACCAGGGACGTGCCCAGCGCGGTTGTCAGATTGATACGCTGAACCTCGCCACCGGAGAGCGTGCGCGACTGTCTGTCCAGAGTCAGATAGCTCAGACCGACATCGTTCAGATAGCTCAGACGGGCGCGCATCTCGCGCACCACCATATCGGTAGGGTCATCTACATGGCCCTCGGCAATGGCCTCGATGAACTGCAGCGAGGCGGACAGGGGCAGCTGCATCAGATCAACGATATTCAGGCCGGGCAGGGTCTTCATGACCTTGTCGGACAGGGGTGAGTCCACCGAACGGTGGCGCGCCAGTGGATCGATGACTTTTTCAGCATCCTCCAGTGAACCGACGCGCCAGTTCAGCGATTCGGGTTTGAGTCGGGCACCGTGACAGGCGGGGCATTCGTCATAGCTGCGGTATTTGGCCAGCATGACGCGCACATGCATGCGATAGGATTTGCGTTCCAGCCAGTCGAAAAAGCCTACAACGCCGTACCAGTGGTCATCGTCGTCTCCGCCGTCGCCGTTGATGACCCAGTCCTGCTGTTTCTGGCTCATGGACTCGAACGGGACATCCAGCGGGATGCCTTGCTTGCGCGCCGCTTTTTCCATGTCGCGCTGACAGACCGAGCTCTTCTCGGTCTGGAAGACCTTGACCGCACCGCCCTTGAGCGTCTTGCTGACATCCGGCAGGGCCAGACGATAGTCGATACCGATGACACGACCAAAGCCCTTGCAGGTCTCGCAGGCGCCGATGGGTGAATTGAAGGAAAAGCTGGACGGTGTGGGTTCGCGATAACGAATGCCGCAGTCCTCGCATTGCAGGGCAACGGAGTAGCTGGTCTGTGAGGCGGACTGACGCTCATCATCGAGCGTATGGACGGTGACCTTGCCTTGCCCGTAACGCAGGCCGGCCTCGATCGCTTCGATGAAGCGACCACGATTGTCCTCGCGTGTACTCAGGCGATCCTGAATGACATCGATGCTGGTCTCGTTCTGCTGATGCACCCGGGTATAGCCCTGTCGAGCCAGCCAGTCCTGGATTTCGGCGGCTTCGAAGTTTTCGGGAATGGGCACCTGAAAGGTCACCATGACGCGGGTCGACTCACCGCTGTCGAACCAGTCGCTGCTGATGTTCTCTGGCGTGTCGCGCTTGACCGGTTTGCCGCAACACCCGCAATACAGCTCGGCGGTACGGGCGAACAGCAGCTTGATATGGTCGTTCAGCTCGGTCATGGTGCCGACAGTCGAGCGGGAGGTACGCACCGGATTGGTCTGGTCGATGGCGATGGCGGGCGGGATGCCTTCGATGCGATCCACCTGTGGCTTGTCCATGCGATCCAGAAACTGCCGCGCATAGGGCGAGAAGGTCTCGACATAGCGTCGCTGGCCTTCGGCATAGATGGTGTCGAAGGCCAGCGTGGACTTGCCGCTGCCGCTGACGCCGGTGATGACGATCAGCTCGCCATGGGGCAGTTTCAGATCGAGATGCTTCAGATTGTTCTGATAGGCATTCTCGATCAGTATGTGTTTGCTCATGAACTCAGGGGCGTTGTCTGAAGAAAAGTAGGGCGGGCCTTGCGCCGTGCTCTGAAATCAGTCCACTGGCCATGGCAGGCACTGTGGTTCCGATTCCGACTGACGCTGGTCATGTAGTGTACGGATATACGGTAGTTTGGACCACGAAGGATCATGGTTTACCGTGGCTGTAGAGTTGACACATGCACGCAAGTTCAGGCAATTGTCGCAGCCACTCAAGCGCAGCCATCGATCAACCACCCTGCACGCCGCGGCCAGGGCGGAACGACGAATTCATCGACGCGTGCCGACCGATGATGATCAGGGAGTCAGGACAATGGAGTGTGTTTCGAGGGATGCAATATCTTCTGGCAAAGCGGTAATGCCCAGGCCGGGTGCGTCGTTGCAGTGCCAGCCCTCTGCTGTCAGCATGGATGACACCTTGCCGAAGCCGTCCCTGAGTGGGTTGGGGTTGACATCGACTTCCAGCAGACCGTCGCCCCCCACCGCGGCCAGCAGATTGGCCGATGCCTGCAGGCCGATACCCCCGCCCAGAAAATGCGGGCAGTAGCGCAGCCCTGCCTTGCGCAGCTTGATACCGACGTCAAGACAGCCCGTTATGCCACCCCATTTTATGATGTCAGGCTGTACGACACTCAGGTATCTGGCGGCTATCGCCTGATCGTATTCATCATGGCCCACCAGGTTTTCGCCGCCTGCCAGGGGATAGCTGCTGGCCTGATGCAGCAGTTGCCAGTCGGACTGAGGGGCATCGGCGGGGATGGGTTCTTCCAGCCAGATCAATGGTAGTGACGAGGATCCGCTCATGAATTCTCTGGCCGTGTCCGTATTCCAGGCCTGATTCGCATCCACCGCAAAAGACTCGCCGCTGATGCAGTTGCCCACTACTTGCTGCAGTTGCTCGAGATCCCGTTGCATCGAGAATCCGACCTTCAGCTTGAACGCATTGAACCCTGTCTGCCTTGCCTCGTTCACGAGGGTCTCTGCCTGGTCGATGTGAATGCCGCTGGCGTAGGCCGGAACAGTATCCACTGCACTGTCGTTGATATAGCGCCTCAGTGGCAGATCGGACTTGCGTGCAAACAGGTCCCACAGCGCGATGTCGAGACCGGCGATGACCTGGCGAAACGGGCCCCATTCGCCGCTTTGCAAGGCCACGATACGGGTTTGCCGCTCCAGCACCGGATACAGTTCACTCGGGTGATTCAGCGTCAGATCGAACACCAGTGGACCGATGTCCCGTGCCAGCAGGTTGACCCGGTGCTCGGCAGCAGCGCTTGGCCAGTTGGCAAACACTTCACCCCAGCCGAAAGCTCCGTCCGCATCTTCAATGCGCAGAAATACCGCGGGCCGATCTCGCAGGATTCCGAAGGAGGTCGCCACAGGACGGGCAATCGGGCTTCGCAGTGCATAGGCGTCGATGCGCTTGATTCGGATTGTCTGAGTCATGCGAGCAGGTTCATGTCCAGCTGGATGTAGAGCAGGGTTGTATCCTTGCGGTATTTCGAGTTTGCCACAGGTTCATTCTCATGATCGCCTGCGGTCCCTGCATCTGTTCCGCAACAATTTCAACCAGCCAAGGTCCGATCACAGCAATCAACTCTCACAACGCTTAGAATCGGAGAGTGCAGGGCTGCTCAGTGGCTCGGGGTTGGCGAGCACGCCCCGGTGATGGTGCTCTGTTGCAGATTCTCAGTTTCAATCGGTTCGGGAGTGTATGGAGTTGAATGTCATCAGCGAAGCAGTCAAGGCTTTCGAGCGCGACGGGTACTACGTGGCTCGTTCACTGTTTTCCAGTGAAGAGGTAGCGGCGCTGGTCGAGCTGATCGATCAATCGCTGTCGCCGGCTCTGGCGCCGGTGGAGTTCGAAGCCGATGTGCATTATCCGGGAGCGCCGACGTCGAAAACAGCACCGGGCGGCAATACGCCACGACGACTGCTGCACGCCTTCGGTCGCGATCGACTGTTTCAGCAGGTGGGCAGGCATCCTCAGATTGTCGCCATGCTCAAGGCGCTGATGAACACCGATGGCATTCGACTTTCGCAGAATCACCATAATTGCGTCATGACCAAGCACCCGGGTTTCAGCAGCGTGACCAGCTGGCACCAGGATATCCGTTACTGGCGATTCGACCGCCGCGAGCTGGTCAGTACCTGGCTGGCGCTGGGGCCTGAGAATGCGCATAACGGCGGGCTGCTGGTCATTCCCGGATCCCACACGCTGGATTTCGAACCGGGTCAGTTCGATGCCTCCCTGTTTCTGCGAACCGACTTGCCAGACAATGAAGAGCTGCTGGCTCGAGCAGTGGCGGTGGAGCTTGAGCCGGGTGACCTGCTGCTGTTTCATTCCAGGACCCTGCATGCTGCCGGACAGAACGATTCCGACATCATCAAACGCTCGCTGGTCTACACCTACCGGGCCGAGGACAACCAGCCGATTCCGGAAACACGCTCTGCTGTCTACGAAGACATCCCGGTGTCGTGAGTGGTATCGGCGAGCCCATTCTGAACCCCATCAATGGGTTGACCTACGCGCCTGAGTGGGCAGGTACCAATGTGTACCTGGCCTGCTGCGAGGTCGGGGAAGGGCTTGACGAACTGTATCCACAGGAATTGGAACTGGTCAGTGCCTCGGCGCCGCTGCGCCGCCGCACCTTCGCCAGTGGCCGTTACTGTGCCCGAGCCGCGCTGGCAGAGGCCGGCCTGCCACCGGTTCAGCTGCTACGCGCCACCGATGGCGCCGTTGTCTGGCCTGAGGGGGTCATCGGCAGCGTCAGTCATACCAACGAGTGGGCCGTTGCGGCCGTGGCCGTGCGGGACATGAGCGAGGCGCTCAGTCTGGGGGTCGATCTGGAACGCATCCAGCTGCTGGAAGCCGGGGTACTGAGGCTGGTGGCAACGCCGGCAGAACGGGCGGAGCTTGACGAGTCGGGCAGCGAGGACTGGCACGCCACCGCGCTGTTCAGCCTCAAGGAAAGCCTCTACAAGTGCCTGCGGCCCGTATGCGGTCGCTTCATCGAGTTTGCCGAGGTGGAAATCAGCGATATCGTCAGTGGCAGACCCCGGGTTGCCTTTCATAGCGATGATCTGGCTGAGCGCTTTGATCCTGCAGCGCTGAATCTGCGCATGGCCGTGACACCGGGACATGTTTTCACGCTCGCCTGGCTGCGCACCGCTTGATGTGAGAATGCTTCCGGGCGGGCGGTAATCACTCCTGTGCAGCGGGGCGGGTGGCAAGCTGCGGTCGCTGCTGTATATTAGGGAGTCCGGTTGCAGCCGGAAAATCACTTCTCCTCTCCCCTGGCAATTCACCGAAGATATCTCATGCAGGACCAATACGACTTTCGCCGCACTGAATCGGATGTGCAGGCCGTGTGGACGTCCAACGAAGCGTTCAAGGTTACTGAGGACCCCGATCGGCCCAAGTACTACTGCCTCTGCATGTTTCCCTATCCCAGTGGCAGTCTGCACATGGGGCATGTCAGGAACTACACCATTGGTGATGTCGTGTCGCGCTACAAGCGCATGCAGGGCTTCAATGTGCTGCAGCCCATGGGTTGGGACGCTTTCGGCCTGCCGGCAGAAAACGCCGCCATCAAGAACAACACGGCACCGGCCAAATGGACCTACGCCAATATCGAGGTCATGCGCGAGCAGTTGCAGAAACTGGGTCTGGCCTATGACTGGTCACGCGAACTGGCGACCTGTACACCGCAATACTACCGATGGGAGCAGTGGTTCTTCACACAGCTGGTGAAGAAGGGCCTGGCCTACAAGACACTGGCCGTGGTCAACTGGGATCCGGTAGAAGGCACCGTGCTGGCCAATGAACAGGTGGATGCCGATGGTCGTGGCTGGCGTTCGGGCGCAAAAGTGGAACGACGTGAAATTCCTCAGTGGTTCCTCAAGATCACCCAATACGCCGAAGAACTGCTGGAAGAGACGGACAAGCTGGAAGGCTGGCCGGAAGCGGTACGCGCCCAGCAGAAGAACTGGATTGGTCGATCCGAAGGTGTGGAATTCGAATTTGCGCTGGCAGGACGCGGCGACAAGCCGCTGGATATCACCGAAGATGGCATGGCTGATGCCATTCGTGTGTATACCACGCGTCCCGATACGGTGGCCGGTGTGACTTACATGGCCGTGGCTGCCGAGCATCCGGTGGCTCGGGCCATGGGCAAGCGCAACTCGGAAGTGGCTGATTTCATAGCAGAATGCACGAGTACAGGCACATCCGAAGCCGCCATGGAAACCATGGAAAAGCGTGGTGTACCGCTGGGTCTGGAAGCCATCAACCCGGTGTCTGGCGAGCGAGTGCCGGTCTATGTGGCCAACTTTGTTCTGATGACGTATGGCACCGGCGCTGTCATGTCGGTTCCCGGTCATGATCAGCGAGATTGGGATTTTGCGACCAAGTATGGTCTGCCGATCAAGCAGGTGGTGCAATCGGTCGAGAATCCTGTGGATGTCAGCGAATCGGCTTTCACCGACAAGGAAAACACGGTCACCATCAATTCCGGCGAATTCGACGGTCTGGATCATGAAGCCGCCTTCGCAGCGACTGCCGACCATCTGGTGAAGGTTGCTGCTGGCGAACGCAAGGTGAACTATCGCCTGCGTGACTGGGGTGTGTCGCGACAGCGCTACTGGGGTTGCCCGATTCCGATCATCTATGATGAAGAAGGCAATGTGCACGTGGTGCCGGAAGAAGATCTGCCGGTCGTTCTGCCTGAAGATGTCGCTTTCTCCGGGGTCACGTCACCGATCAAGGAAGATTCCGATTTCATCAATACCACCGTGCCGGGAACCGACAAGCCGGGTCGACGTGAAACCGATACCTTCGATACCTTTTTCGAATCCAGCTGGTACTACGCGAGATTCTGTTCGCCCGGTGCCGACAAGATGCTGGATGAGCGTGCCAACTACTGGCTGCCGGTGGATCAGTACATCGGTGGGGTAGAGCACGCCGTCATGCATCTGCTGTACGCACGCTTCTTCCACAAGCTGATGCGTGATGCCGGATTGGTTGTCTCCGATGAGCCTTTCACGCGTCTGTTGACTCAGGGCATGGTCGTGGCCGAGTCCTTCTACCGTACCGAGGACAGTGGCAAGGCGGAATACTACAACCGCAAGGAACTGGACATCGAGTATGACGACAAGGGGCGTATTGCCAGCGCAATCCTGAAGGCTGACGGTCAGCCGGTCACGGTCGGCCGTATCGAGAAGATGTCCAAGTCGAAGAACAACGGTGTCGATCCGCTGGAGATGATCGATCGCTACGGTGCGGACACCATGCGCCTGTTTTCCATGAGTGATACACCTCCGCACCAGTCGCTGGAATGGAAGGAAGGTGGCGTGGAAGGCATGCATCGCTTCCTGAAGCGTCTGTGGCGGGAAATCACGGCGCTGGATGACTCCTTTGCCAAGGCAACACTGGATGCGGGTAGTCTGAATTCGGACCAGAAAGCCCTGCGTCGCAAGACCCACGAAACCATTGCCAAGGTAACCGACGATATCGAGCGTCGCATGACCTTCAATACCGCCATCGCTTCCATGATGGAACTGTTCAACGAAGTGACTCGCTTCGATGATCGCAGTGAGGCGGGCAAGGCCGTGGTCTTCGAGGCCTGTAGCGCGCTGGTGCGTCTGCTCAGCCCTCTGGTGCCACACATCACGCATGAGCTCTGGCAGCATCTGGGCTACAGCACGGCACTGGTCAACGAAGCCTGGCCGGAGACTGATGAGGCGGCCCTGACCCGGGACGAGCTCGAGCTGGTCGTGCAGGTCAATGGCAAGCGTCGTTCCTCGATCACCGTGTCGGCTGATGCCAGCAAGGATGATTGCGAAGCTGCAGCGAAGGCCGATGCCGGCGTACAACGTCACATCGATGGCCTGACCATTCGCAAGGTGATCGTGGTGCCGGGGCGTCTGGTCAATATCGTCGCCAACTGAGTCAGACAGGAGTCAATGGTGTGATGTTTCCGGCTTACGGTCGAGGGCGGGCAATGATCGCCCAGCGCCTGCAGTTGCAGTGTTCGTCCGTGCCGGAATCAGCGTCATGACGGCCTTGTTCAAACGTGCCTTCGACGGCACGATCGGCAACGCCTATCTGCTGCTGATCATCGCCCCGTTGATGTGGGGTGGCAATGCGGTAGCTGGCCGCCTGGCAACCGCCGACTGGCAGCCGTTCACGGTCACCAGTCTGCGGTGGTTGTGCGCATCTATTTATCTGCTGCCATTCGCCTATGGCCCACTGAAAAGAGACTGGCCGAAGATCCGTCCACGCCTGTGGGTGCTGATCTCACTGGGAGCTTTCGGCATGGCGATGTTCAATCTGCTGATGTACCTGGCGCTGAACTACACCACAGCCATCAATGTGAGTATCGAGCAGGCAGCACTGCCGATGCTGATCATGCTGGCCAATTTTGTCTTCCTGTCACAGCGAGTCAGGTGGTTGCAGATCGTCGGTTTGCTGCTGACCCTGTTCGGTGTGCTGCTGACCGCCACGGCGGGGGAGCCGGCTCGCTTCTTTTCGGAGGGGCTCAATCGCGGTGACGCCATCATGCTGGTGGCCTGTATCTTCTACGCAGGCTATTCCTTCGGCTTGCGCTGGCGCCCGGATATTCACTGGATGAGTTTCATGTGGATTATCGCCAGCAGTGCCTTCGTCATGACCATACCGTTTGCCGGGTGGGAAATTTCACAGAAGGGCTTCAGCATGCCGAGCTTCAGCGGCTGGATGGTGCTGCTGTACGTCATCATCTTTCCCACGGTGGTCAGTCAGCTGGCCTTTGCCCGCGGGGTCGAACTCATTGGCAGCAACCGCGCCGGTCTGTTCGTGAATCTGGTGCCCATTTTCGGTTCACTACTGGCGGTGCTGATTCTGAGTGAACAGTTCCGCTGGTTCCATCTGGCGGGTCTGCTACTGGTGCTGGCGGGTATTGCTCTGGCCGAAAAAGCGGCTGTCAAGCCGAAGCCTGCCGTGCTCAACGCAGAATCCTGAATCCGGGGGAGTCGACGCCCGGGCATCTGTCTGAGCGGCGAGTCGGCTTCCGGAGACCGATGAGCGGCTGGCAGTACCGTATCTGCCAGCCCCGGTCGCGATGGTGATCAGTCACGCCAGTTACGTTCGAATGGCAGGCGCCAGGCGCGTGGTCCTATGAGCTGATGAATGGCATTAGGTCCCCAGGAACCTTGTGAATAACGGGCAACCGGCGGCGGGTTGTCGAGTAGCGGTGCCGATACCTCCCACAGACGCTCGATACCCCGAGAGGTCGTGAACAGCGTGTGATCGCCGCGCATGGCATCCAGAATGAGTCGCTCATAGGCTTCGAGAACTTCGCCAACCTGTTTGGTCTCGTCCATTGCAAACTGCAGGCTGTGCTTGTCCAGCTTCATGCCAGGACCCGGGCGCTTGCCGTAGAAGCTCAGCGAGGTGCGCGATGAATCCGACAGATCGAACGTCAGGTGATCAGGCCCGTGCAGACCGACGCCCGAATCACGTGGAAACATGCTCTTTGGCGGTTCCTGAAAGGCGATGGAGATGATGCGTTGCCCTTCTGCCAGACGCTTGCCGGTTCTCAGATAGAACGGCACGCCAGCCCATCGCCAGTTGTCTATCGAGCACTTCAGGGCGATGAAGGTTTCGGTCTCGGAATCGGGGTTGACGCCGTCCATGTCCCGGTAGCCGTTGAACTGACCCCGAACGGCATGCCTGGGCAGGATCGGCATCATGCTGCGAAATACCTTGTTCTTCTCTTCGCTGATGGAGGCGGGTTCCAGGGCGACCGGCGGCTCCATGGCCACGAAGGCCAGAATCTGGAAGAGGTGTGTGACCACCATGTCGCGAAAGGCGCCGGTCGTCTCATAGAAGCCGGCACGATTCTCCAGCCCGAGTGTTTCAGGTACATCGATCTGAATGTGGTCGATGAAGTTGCGGTTCCAGATGGGCTCGAACAGGCCGTTGGCAAAGCGAAAGGCCAGAATATTCTGCGCAGGTTCCTTGCCCAGAAAGTGATCGATGCGAAACACCTGTTGTTCATCGAACACCTTGTGGACTTCGCTGTTCAGTTTCACGGCCGAGTCGAGATCGACACCGAAGGGTTTTTCCATGACGATACGAGCCCGCTCGATCAGCTTCGCTTCGCCCAGAGTGTTGATGACCGATAGCGCCGCCTTGGGCGGTACTGACAGATAGTGAAGCCTGCGACATTCGGTGCCAATGCTGGCTTCAGCGGCCAGAACGGCCTTTTCCAGTGCGGCCGCACCTGCCGAAAGGGGCACATAGGAGAGCCGATCCCGGTAGGCCTGCCAGTCTTCATCGGTAATTGCGCGTTTGGAGAATTCTTCCAGCGATGCGCGGCATACGTTCTGGAATTCCTCATCGCTCAGCTCTTCGAGTGAGACGCCGATGATCTTGCAGTCGGGGATGAAACCGGCACTGGACAGGTGATACATGCCCGGTATCAGTTTGCGCTTGGCCAGATCGCCTGTTGCGCCGAAGAGTACGACCACCTGGGGGTATTCTGGGCCTACGCCCGGAGTCACTTTAGCCATGTTGTCTGGAATCTCGGTGTCGGTGTATCAAGGATGAATGATCGGTGATGGAGTGAAATATCGCTGCGGTCGGCTGCCTTCCCGGTTTCTCAGGCGTGCCGTTCGATCGTGAAACGAAAGCGCTTGCGCTCCTTGTCATAGCTTCTGACGGACAGTTGCACGGCATCACCCAGCAGCCACTCCGGGCTCTGTGGGTCCGTGGGGGTCGCTGCGATGTCGCCCATGTCATAGCGCGTGTCGAATTGCTCTTCGATATCTTCTCGGTACAGTTTGACGTCCATTGCCATGTCGTCGAGGCTCACGTACAGACGGTCACCGCGCAGTCCCATGATCGTGCCCACATGGCGGGGCGGATTCTGCATCGCAAGTTCGTCGGAAAAGACGCTGGACAGTGCCGCGAACTCGATGGTTTTTTCCAGTTTGCGTTGCACCTGGCGAGAGCGATTGGCTGATTCGATCACGGCATCACGAAGGTCCGTATCACTGTCCTTGTCGTAGGCGTGGCCTCCGAGGGCTTCGAGCAGTTCCTTGTGGGTGAAGATACCGACAACTTCTCGCATGGGGGATGAAAAGCGGGCATAGCTGGCGGCCTTGAGAGCATGGTGTTCTCCGGCATCGGGCGTAAAGCTCGACGCTCGCTGGGCCTGCATGATCTGACGTTGAACGGACTTCACCTGCCGCTGATAGGGAGCTGCATCCGGCAGCTTTTCCACGTAGTCGGCCAGCGACTCGCCGGTCTGCCAGCGCCAGGCGGCAGGATCGGGCTGACGCTCGGCAAATTGCGCAAGCTTTTCACGCAGTTCGGCCAGGCGCTTGCGCAGTGGTGCCTCATGGACGCGGAATACCGCTTGTACCGCATCGCTGACTCCGGACAAGGCCAGCATTATCTCCGCACCCTGCATGTTGCACATGAGGCTCAGCTGTTCGTTATAACGTTCGGTGTCATGGCGCTCGCGTCTGGAGGCTGAAAACCGTGGTGGCTCTCCCTGTACGGAAATCTGTGTCTCGGTGCGGTCGAAGCGCACCACGCCACGTCGGGCAGAGGCCTGTATCAGCAAATTGCCCAGCTCACGCAGCAGCAGCAATGATTCATCGTAGGGTTGCTCCGGAGCCGATTCACTGTCAAGCCAGGCTTGTACCCCGGCGTAGTTCAGCTTGGCCCGGCTATGAATTCTGGCCCGCTCGACGCAGGTGCGGGTGACTCTCGCCTGATCGTCGACAATCATGTCGAATACGAGCGCGCGCCGGTCAACCTGCGGATTCAGTGATATCAAGCCCTCCGAGAGCTCGGCGGGCAGCATGGGGACCGCCAGAAGCGGGGTGTAGTAGGTCGTGCCGCGCTCCAGTGCGGCTTCGAACAATGCAGAGCCCGGTTGCACATAATAGGCGGCATCTGCCAGTGCATAGCGCACCCGGTAAGTCTTGTCGTCGTGGCGTTCGATCAGCAGCGCCTGGTCAAGATCGCGCGAGTCCGGATTGTCCATGGTCACGAACGGCAGGTGAGTCAGATCCACCAGCGAGGGGTCATCGAGTCCCGGATTGTTCAACCAGTCCCGGGTTTCCACCATGCTGGCCTGGCTGTGAACCGTTTCTATTTCCAGGGATTGCAGTGCATCGGCAACGACCTGTACCGGGCTGGGAGAGGGTTGTGGGGCGTCCTGGTTCATGATGTCTTTCAGTCAGCGATGCAGCTCGATGATCGGATCCGGGCAATGTTCCCGGCGTTTGCAGTCGTGGCAGTAGTCGCCCAGATAGAGTTGATCTATCCAGTGCATGAGTTCGTTCAGGTGCGCTTCGTCGTCGAATACGAAACCGGCTTCGAAGTTGCGCTTGTCGGCATGTTTGGCACCCATTCCCGCCCCGGTGAGGTTGGCAGAGCCGACGAAGGCCCGAATGCCATCGATGACAATGGCCTTGGTATGCACTCTGGGGCACAGGATTCGCTCGAACAGCTCGCTGCCGATCAGAGCCTCGCAGCGATCGAAGTCCTCACGAAAACGCGGCCCGGGCTCCTTGGCGTGGATAAGACGGACGGCGACTCCGGATTCCACCAGGTCATTGAGCACTTCCAGCAGTGGCTGAAACCGGTGATTGTGCTCGACATGCAGATCCTTGATATCGGCCGTGACAATCCACAGGAATTTCCTGGCCCTGGGCAGGTCCGTTTGCAGGAATTCGGTATAGATGTCTTTATTGAGCAGAAGTCGGTGCATGGAGTGAGTGTAGCGCTGCCTTAAAAAACTGCTGACGAGGAGTACACTACCGTGGTCGATCGGATAAATACTGGAAAATTGTTCATGCGCGCAGTCATTCTTGCTTTGGTAACCCTCTTTACGGCGCAGTTAGCCGTTGCTCAGGATGGGCTCAACACGGTAGAGAGTCCTTTTGATGTTGCGACTACTATCGACAAGCTGACCACTGCTCTGGAGAGCAAGGGCATGACGATATTCGGCCGTGTCGATCACGCTGCCAATGCCGAGAAAGTCGACTTGTCTCTGCGACCCACCGAAGTGCTGATATTCGGCAACCCGAAACTGGGCACTCCGCTCATGAACTGCGCACCCACCATGGCAATCGATCTGCCTCAGAAAATGCTGGCCTGGCAGGATGCTGACGGACAGACCCACCTTGGCTGGAACGATCCCGCCTGGCTGCAGGCAAGACACGGCATTGAAGGCTGTGACGAAGTACTGCAGAAGGTCAGCGGTGCGCTGGCCAATTTCGCCAAGGCGGCTACCAGCGAGTGATGGCAGTTGTACCTCGAGTGCTGAGGAGTCGTGCATCCATTGTGTTGATGCTGATGTTGCCATGGCTGTTGGCCAGCTGTGGTTTCCACCCGCGGGGAAGCGTCACTCGTTTGACGGACCTGGGTAGCATCTATGTTGATGCATCGCGCAATATCAGTATCTCGGTAGCCATCGAAGAAGCTCTGACCGATGCTGCCTTCGAGCTGGCTCCCAATCGGGATGATGCCAATATCCTGCTACGTCTGACCGATGAAGAGCAGACCGAAAGGGTGGTCTCGGTCAAGAGCACCGGTCGGGTCAGTGAGCTCGAACTGAGCCATGCCGTCAACATGCTGATTGCCGAGTCGATTGATGGTCGTGCCCCGGCCTATCAGCCCGGACAGACTTTCAACCGGGTAGACGTGACGCGCGAATATACCTACGACGAGACCAATGTACTGGGCAAGGAGAACGAAGCCCGCATTCTGCGCGCTGAAATGGAAGAGGAGCTGGTCAGGCAGATCGTCCTGAGGACCATTGCAAGCCTGGCGCCGTCAGTATCCGCTTTGCCGGTCGACAAGCCCTGAGGGCGGTTCGCCTCGTTCGACCGCTTCGATGTTGTCGACAATCTGTCTGATGGATTCTTCTTCCAGACTCTGGGCGGCGACATGCGGGGTAATCAGGATATCCGGATGCTCCCAGAAGGGATGAGCCTCGGGAAGCGGCTCCACGCTGAACACATCGAGCAATGCGCCGCTCAGCTGCCCGGACGCAAGCGCTGCCAGCAGGTCAGCCTCGACGAGGTGATCGCCGCGCCCCGGATTTATCAGGAAGGCACCCGGAGGCAATCCACTGAACAGTTGCTGGTTCAGGATGCCTCGGGTCGCTTCGGTCAAAGGTAACAGGCAGACCAGTACCTGGCTGTTGGCCAGGAATTCGGGCATGGCCTCGTCACCATGGAGCATGTTTATCCTGCCGTCCGGCGACTGTCGGGCGGAGCGGCTCCAGCAGCTGACCGGATAGCCATTGAGCGACAGTCGTGTGGCGACCTGCAGACCCAGAGCACCTGCACCGAGCACGCCGATACGGATGTCCGCGGTCGCGTTTGCCTTGACGTCGCGAACCCATTCATGCCGGGCCTGTGCCTTGCGCAACATGCCCATCTGGCGCTGGAAATGCAGCGTTCCGTACAGCGCGTATTCCGCCATTTGCTGAGCCATTCCAGCGTCCAGCAAGCGAATGATCGCTACATCCTCCGGCAGGCCGGGGTGCTGTAACAAGTGATCGACCCCAGCGGAGAAGGCATAGACTTGTTCGAGGGCAGGGAGATTGTCGAAGAATTCATCCGGTGGCATCCAGACGATGGCTGCCGTGATCTGCTCCGGGGCTGCCAGTGGACGCTCGCTGTTCCAGTCGATGATCCGGTGACCCGGCAGACCTTGTCGCAACGACTGCAATACCTGGCCGTCATCGCCCTTGCAGTAATAGAGAATACTCATGGAGACAGGAAGCTTGTTGAAGGCAGGGCTGCCACCGTAACACTCGGCGTGCCAGGGAGATGGCGGACAATGGTTCCTTGCGTGTCCGCCAGCGTACCGCTTACAGGGGCACAGGCTCCACGACAGCAAAACGACGGTCAGTGTAGAGCAGGGGTTCACCGCTGGTCGTTCGCACATCCACGACCTTGCCAAAAAACACTCGGTGCGAGCCCTTGACGAGGCTTGAGTCCAGCTCACAGTCAAGAGCAACCAGTGCATTGCTCAGCACGGGAGCCCCGGTCGAGAGAGTTGTCCAGTGGCCCGTTTCGAAACGTGATTGCTCGGGCTGTTCACTCAAGCCGGCAAATACCATTGCCAGTTCCATGCAATGGCTGGGCAGAATGTTGACGGCGAATCGCCCGCTCTTGTCGGTCAACGTGCAGAACTCGTTGTCCAGATTCACGCAAACCAGCAGCAGGGCAGGGTCGGCACACACGGAACACATGGAGCTGACCGTCAGGCCAGCCTCCATGCCTTCGTGTGAAGTGGTTACCACGGACACTCCGTTCGCTGCCTGCGAGAGTGCCGAGGTAAATGCCGAGGCTGTGATGCTCGGCATGTCCGAATTATCTACCACTCGGGTAATCGCGCATGGGGGCACCGGTGTAGATCTGACGAGGACGACCGATACGGAATTCCGGATCTTCGTGCATTTCCATCCAGTGAGAAATCCAGCCGACGGTTCGAGACATGGCAAACATGACAGTGAACATGTTCATCGGAATGCCCAGGGCGCGCAGGATGATGCCCGAGTAGAAATCGACATTCGGGTACAGCTTGCGTTCGATGAAGTATTCGTCTTCGAGAGTGGCACGTTCCAGTTCCATGGCCAGTTCGAACAGAGGCTGATCGCCGCCCAGATCCTTCAGCAGGTCGTAACACATCTTCTGGATGAGCTTGGCGCGTGGATCGAAGTTCTTGTAGACGCGGTGACCGAAGCCCATGAGACGGAAAGGGTCATCCTTGTCTTTGGCACGGGCTATGACCTGTTCGATGGACTCGCCCGAGTACAGGATGCGGTCAAGCATGTTGATGACCGCTTCGTTGGCACCACCGTGCGCAGGTCCCCACAGACAGGCAACACCTGAAGCGATGGATGCAAACGGGTTGGCGCCGGAGCTGCCTGACAGTCGAACCGTGGAAGTACTGGCGTTCTGTTCGTGATCGGCGTGCAGGATCATGATCAGTTCGATGGCCTTGACGGCAACCGGATTCAGTTGGAAGTCTTCTGCGGGAACCGCAAACATCATGCGTGTGAAGTTTTCAACGTAGCCCAGGTTGTTATCCGGGTACATGAAAGGCATGCCGCGGTGATGCTTGTAACAGTAAGATGCGATGGTCGGCATCTTGGCAATCAGTCGCTGCGCGGAAATCTCGCGATGCTCCGGGTTATTGATGTCCAGAGAGTCGTGGTAGAACGAGGACATGGCGCCGACGGTACCGACCAGCATGGCCATGGGGTGCGCATCGTAGCGAAAGCCATCGATGAAGTCGCGGATGTTCTCGTGCACCATGGTGTGCTGAGAGATGATGTGGTTGAACGAATCTCCCTGTTCCTTGTTGGGCAGTTCGCCGTACATGAGGAGGTAGCACACTTCAAGATAGGTGCTGTGCTCGGCCAGCTGGTCGATCGGGTAACCGCGATAAAGAAGGATGCCCTCGTCACCATCGATGAAGGTAATGGCGCTCTTGCAACTGGCCGTGGTGGCAAAGCCGGGATCGTAGGTGAACAGCCCCGTGTCCTTGTAGAGACTGCGCACGTCGGCCACATCGGGCCCGTGAGTCGGGCTGATTCGAGGCAAT
>CBDUIJ010000064.1:0-21516 GCA_965367215.1 uncultured Granulosicoccus sp. | reverse complement strand
GGGGGCGATAGCGAAAGCTGTTACCCGCCCGGGCTTCTGCCCGATAGTCAGTACTGTTTTCCTCTGATGGTTGTCTCGTCAAGAGAGTATGCTGCGTGGCCTTGTCTGTTCCCTTGACACATTCTCCATGCAGTCGAACAAGGCCTCATTGGCAATCTTTGGTGTGTTCTTTTTCGAATCCTCGGTCATTGGCCAATGGATTCCGCGCATACCGGATATAAAGAATTCCCTCGGAATGTCTGACGGCATGCTGGGACTGGCATTGCTGATGATGCCCATGGGTACCCTGATCGGCTTTTCGGTTGCCGGGCGTATCGTCGAATTGACCGGGCTGCGAAATGCCTGTCGAATCTTCCTGCCCATCTGGGCCATTCTGTTCATGGGGCCGGCACTGGCCGAGAATTTCCTGCAGCTCAGTCTGGCACTGATAGTCAGTGGCCTGGCCATTGGCATGATCGAGACTGCCATGAATACCGAAGCGGCTCGTATCGAGCGTGTCGCGGGCAAACGGCTCATGTCGCGCTGTCACGGGTTCTGGAGTCTGGGCACCATGTTCGGTGCGCTGATCGGTGGGGTGCTGGCGCAGGCAGGCATGTCCGTTGCGATGCATTTCCTGTTGGCCATGCCGATCATTGCGCTATGCGGATACGCGTCTGCGACAGCGTTGCCCAGACTGGGTAATCGCGGCAATGGCATCACGACTGAAGACTCTGCTCGGAAATCTCCCGGGGGTGTTCACACTGGGCCGAGCCGTATCGAGGCAGACTCTGTCGAAGCAGGCGTTGCGACTCACACCGAGCCAAGCATTCAACAAGCGGTAGAGGCCGATAGTGGCGTAAGACTGTTCAGTTTGCCGGCCCGGGCAATCGTGCTGCTGTGCCTCATGCCCTTGGGAATCATGATGGTGGAGGGCGCCTTCATCGACTGGTCAGCGGTGTTCATGCGTGATGTGCTTGACGCCGGCCCCATGGTCATCGCGGTCGCCTACTCGTCATTTTCACTGGTCATGGCTGCCGTGCGACTCTCTGGAGACTGGTTGGCTACCCGCTATGGAGACGTGCTGGTCGTAAGGGTGTCGGGCCTGGCGGCTTGTCTGGGCATCAGCTTGTTTGCACTGGCACCGTCGACACCGCTGGCATTCATCGCTGCCGCCTTGTCAGGGGCTGGTGTGGCCATCGTCTTTCCATTGGCTGTGAGCGCTGCTGCCAATCGGCCAGGCAGAACCTCGGCAGGCAATGTGGCCTCATTGAACATGATTTCCTTCAGTGCCTTTCTGATTGCACCACCGCTGATCGGATTCATGTCCGAGCTGTTCGGGCTGCGCATCGCGCTGTTCTGTCTGGCGCCGCTGGCCTTTCTGACGTTTCTGCTGGCAGGCGAGGTTGCAGAAAAACCGACTCAGACTTCTATCAGATGATTCGGTAGTTCATCAGGGTTGCCTTCGGGGGCAGGGAAGTGTTCCCACAATACCTGCCGACACTGATCGAGGGTATTGTCAAAGCCGAGGGCAATGTCGCCGCGTTGCACATGGGCGATGAAGTCCTGCACGATCTTCTGCCAAAGCTGATCGTCAACCACCTCGGCAACACCTTTGTCCACGATGATCTCGACATAGTGTTCGGCGACGGATACGAATATGAGGACTCCGGTTCGGCCACGAGTCAGATGCAGGTTCTGCAGAAAGAACTGTTCGCGGGCATGTCGAGCCGCTCGCTGCTGCTTGACCGATCGAGGAATCATCATGAGTCGTACCCGGGATAGCTGGAAAAGCATGCCCAGGCCGAGGAATGTCAGAACCTGTGCCGGATAAAGCCAGGCAACGGAGGTGAATCCGGTGTCCGGAACATGCCAGTCACTGCTGCTGAAGGCTGCCCAGAGATAATACAAGCCGGGAATACTCAGGGCGAGCAGGGCTGCCCAGAGCATGGGGATGTATCGATATCCGTCACTCTGCTGGGCGATGACGGTCACGATCTCGGCGTGAGTCCGTGATTCTGTCTGCCGTATCTTGCTGGCCAGGTTTTCTTTTTCTGCTTCACTCAGAAAGGTCATGTCAGCTGTTCTCGTCACTCATGCCTACCAACCTCCGGATGCGCCGCCGCCGCCAAAGCTGCCGCCACCGCCGCTGAAACCACCTCCGCCCAGGCTGCCACCGCTACGGAACCCACCGCTGCCAACATGCGTATTGCGACGGACGCCGCCTGAACCGCCGCCGCCTTTTCCCGATCCCATGAAGTACACGACCAGAAATGCGACCACGGCTGCGGCCAATCCGATGAGAAGGTTGCCGGTGCCAAGGCTTGCTGCCAGTCCTGCAAAACCTGCTGGAAAAGCGCCATTGGCTGCCTTGCGATAACCGGTCTTGCGAAGCAGATGGGGAATGCCCACCATGGCGATGAAAATCAGCGGTATGAAATTGCCGATCTGACGAGTGAGGGGATCGGAACTGCTCTCACCGCTGTCAGCTGCCGTGTACTCACCCTGGATTGCCTGCAATATGGCGTTGACACCCTGCTGGATGCCTTGCGCAAAACCGCCCTGGCGGAAAGCGGGCAGGATTTCGCGTTGGATGATGATGCTGGACAGGGAGTCGGTCAATGCGCCTTCAAGGCCGTAGCCGACCTCGATACGCACCTTGCGTTCATTGGGGGCAACCACCAGCAACACCCCGTTGTCATTCTCCGAAGTGCCGATCTGCCAGAAGCGGCCAAGCCGGTTGGCGTAATCCGCTATGTCGCGTCCATCGAGTGAATCGACGGTGGCGACAACCAGCTGGTTTCCGGTTTCCTGTTCATGTGCGTCCAGTTGTGCGATCAGAGCACTTTCCTGTGCATCGTCCAGCAGACCGGCCAGATCGACGACTCGTCCGCTCAGGGCTGGAAACTCATCCTGCGCCTGGGCCAGAGCGGACAGGCCCAGAAGACACAATGCAAGCAGCAGTCGGCCCAGGCTTGCGAATCGCAAACTCGTGTTTGGAGAGATCGTGTATCCAGCCATGAATATCTGCCTGAGCCGATGAGGTGCTGCGCCCGCTGATGAAATCAGTTCGTGTTGAATTCGACAGTCGGATTGACGGCATCAGCTTCGCTGATCGTGAAATTCTCCTTGGGCTGCATGTCCGAATACATGAAACGATGCCACCAGCGACCGGGAATGGTGCGTAATTCCGTGTTGTAGGTCTGAACTGCCTGGATATAGTCCCGTCGGGCTACGCTGATTCTGTTCTCGGTGCCTTCCAGTTGTTGCTGAAGGGCGAGGAAATTTTCGTTGGATTTCAGATCGGGATAGGCTTCCACCACGACCATCAGGCGTTGCAGTGCAGAACTCAGAGCGCCCTGGTTGGCCTGGAACTGCTGAAAGGCTTCGGGGTCGGTCAGAATCTCCGGGGAGATATTCATCTGGGATACCCGGGTACGCGCTTCGGTGACTTCGGTGAGCACATCGCGCTCCTGAGTGGCGAAACCTTCAACGGTATTGACAAGATTCGGAATCAGGTCGGCACGTCGCTTGTACTGGTTCTGAACTTCGCTCCATCGACCGTTGACAGCCTCATCGTAGGTTGGAATGTTGTTGATTCCACAACCGCTGAGTACAACCAGGGCTATCAGGGCACAAAGGCTTCGAAAGGGCTTGCTGATCACGATAATGTTCTCCGTTCTGATGCAGCGGATGATAGCAGAAGCCTTCCTGCGGCCCGGCGCCGGGTGTCAGCTTGCGCTACTGCTTCGAGTGAATAATCGTGTCATGGCAAACGCATGAAAACGAATGGGTTCTTGTGCCTCGGTAGTGCGTAAAATGCCGGGTATGCTCAGTTTCAATGATGTCGCCTGTAGACGCGACGGTAAACGCCTGTTTGGCGATGTCAACTTCGTGATTCATGCTGGCCAGAAGGTCGGTCTGACCGGTGCCAATGGTACGGGCAAGTCGAGCCTGTTTGCCATGATCCGCGGCGGTCTGGAACCGGATACCGGCAGTATCAGTTTGCAGCAGCATGTGGGGATCACGCATGTTGCTCAGGAAACGCCGTCCTCCGAACGCTCGGCGCTGGATTATGTCATCGATGGTGATGAGCGTATTCGCGAGCTGCAGAGCGCCATTGAAAGCTGCCCCGATGAGCAGGGGGAGCGATTGGCAAGTCTGCTGGCAGATCTGGAACAGGCGGGTGGTTACACCGTGAATTCACGTGCCGGCGCCTTGCTCAATGGTCTGGGCTTTGCCACCAGTCAGCATCAATGGCCGGTATCGCGTTTTTCCGGAGGCTGGCGCATGCGCCTGAATCTCGGGCAGGCGCTGATGAGCCCCAATGAACTGCTGTTGCTGGATGAGCCGACCAACCACCTGGATCTGGATGCGGTGCTGTGGCTGGAAAGCTGGCTGCGTCAGCGTGAGGGCACACTGATTCTGGTGTCGCATGACCGTGAATTTCTCGATGCGGTTACCAATATGACGCTGCATATCGAATCCGAAGAAGTCACTCTGGTCAGCGGCAATTACACGGCATTCGAGCGTTGGCGTGCTGCACGGCTCAGCAATCAGCAGGCAGCGCATGAGAAGGCGCAAGCACGGCGTCGTGAATTGCAGGGATTTGTAGATCGTTTCCGGGCCAAGGCCAGCAAGGCGCGGCAGGCACAGAGTCGTTTGAAGATTACATTCGGCTTTCGCACGCCTGACACCATGCCCAGCCCGTTGATCGTGTTGCAAAAGGCTGATCTGGGCTACGGCGACACCACGATTCTGAACAAGGTCAATCTGACAGTGCAGGGGGGAGATCGCATCGGTTTGCTGGGGGTCAATGGTGCCGGTAAATCCACCCTGGTCAAAGCTCTGGTCGGTTCTCTGTCATTGCAGGCCGGCAGCCGAGTGCCTGCGCAGAAGCTGCGCATCGGCTATTTTGCCCAGCATCAGGTGGATCAGCTGCGCTCCGACCAGACGCCGTTACAGGCCTTGATGAGTCATGATCCCAAACTGAGTGAAACCCAGGCACGCACCTTTCTGGGCACATTCGGTTTTGCCGGTGATCGCGCACTGCAGGTGACATCCACGCTCTCGGGCGGAGAACGCGCGCGGCTGGCCCTGTCGCTGATCGTGCAGGCACGCCCCAATCTGCTGTTGCTGGATGAGCCCACGAACCATCTTGACATTGTCATGCGGCAAGCCCTGGCTGATGCGCTGGTAGCCTTTGAAGGTGCCTTGCTGGTAATTTCGCACGATAGAACGATGTTGCGCTCCGTGGTTGATGATCTGTGGCTGGTAGCTGGCGGCGAACTCAAACCGTTCGATGATGACCTTGACGGTTACGCACGCTGGCTGGCCAATCAGCGGCAAACCGTTGCCTCGGAGCCGGATGCCGATGCGGCACAGGCTGACGATAACGCTATAGCCGACCCGTCCGGTGCGACTGGAGCAAGCACTGCACCCGTGGCGCCGGATCGTCGCACTCAGAAACGACTCGATGCGGAACGGCGTACCCGACTGGCACCGCTGAGCCGTGCCGTGACAAATCATGAAAAGTTGCTGGACAAGGCGAGTAACCGTCTTGCAATGGTGCGCGAAAAGCTGAGTGATGAAGGGCTATACAATGACGAAAGAAAGGCAGAATTGACAGATTTGCTCGCAGAAGAGCTGGCTGCTCGTCAGGAAGTGGACAATGCGGAAGAGAAATTGCTTGAGAGCATGGAATTACTCGAATCAGCCAGCCAGGCACCAGAGGAAAAACGATGACTTTCAAAAAGCTACGCAAGACAGGTACATGGGCCACGCTGCTGGTCGCCACGGTTTCACTGTTACCCGGTTTGCTCCAGGCTGACTCCCTGGGGGCACTGAGTAACCTCGACCAGGAAAAATTCGAGGAGCTGACTGAAAATCTGGGTGCCGCAACCCATTACAAGGGTGTGACCCCTGCCGAAGGACTGGGAATCATCGGCTTCGACGTGGGTATCGTGCTGTCGAGCACTGATATCAACAGTGAGCTGTTCGATGAAGCCAGTGAAGGCTCGTTCGATGGCAGTGCGTTCAACCTGGCACGCATTCAGGTGCACAAGGGTTTGCCTTTTGGTCTGGATATCGGCGCATCGGTGGCCAAGGGCATCGATAATGATGCAACAGTGTTGGGTGCAGAATTGCGTTACAGCCTGTTCGATGGCGGAGTCGTGTCACCGGCGGTCGGTATCCGGGCCAGTTACAGTCAGATGGAAGGTATCGATGATCTGGATGTGAACAACGCGGCGCTGGAGCTGAGCGTGTCCAAGGGTTTCCTGATGCTCACGCCCTATGCCGGCATCGGTATCGTGCGCACCACCGCAGATCCTGCTGCAGAAACGGGTCTGGAAGAAGAGTCGGTGGATCTGGAAAAACTGTATGTAGGCCTCACTATCAATCTGGGTGTTGCGATAACTCTGGAAGCCGATCAGACTGGTGATATCGAGACCTACACTGCCAAGGCAGGCATACGATTCTAGACGTCGAGGAAGTCGGTCAGTTCGACGACTGCAATTGACTGGAGAACAAGATTCAGATGACAGACACGAGTAACCAGCCTGGACCCGGTACCGAACAAGGTTCTGAACCCGTTGAACGCTCCGGTACCAGTTTCTGGCGCATTGCCCAGAGCGTTGGTGCGGGTCTGATCGGTGTTCAGTCCAGGAAAAACCGCGAGCGCGATTTCACCGAAGGCAAGCCGATACACTTTCTGGTCGGTGGCGTGATTGGTACCGTCCTGTTTCTACTGGCTGTCTGGTTGCTGGTTCAATACCTGCTGGCGACCAGCTGAGGCGCTCTGACTGACACAACCACCGATGAGTTGCATCGCGTCGGTTGTGTCAGTCTGAATGGCTGCACCTGCTGCAGGCCAGCGCTCTGCGCACGCAGTACATCCGCAGTGCATATGCACTGCGGATGGTGATGAACTACATGGCAGCGATACGTTCTCGCTGCTGTTCCAACTGCTGTAGAGAGGCATTGGCGTCATCGAGCTTGCGCTGCTCGGCTTCGACTACACTGGCAGGCGCCTTGGCCGTAAAGCCGGCATTACCCAATTTACCGCTCAGACTGGTGACCAGCTTGGTCAGCTTGTCTATTTCCCGCGTCAGACGAGCCAGCTCGGCATCCTTGTCGATCAATCCTGCCATCGGAATCAACAGCTTCAGTTGATCCACCAGTGAGACTGCCGATTCGGGAGCCTCGGCGTCGGCATCGAGTACGGTGATCGTATCGAGACGTGCCAGTGAGATCAGCAGCTCGCGATGTCGCTCCAGACGATCGATATCGATTGCAGAGGACTCTGCAAAGTACAGAGGCAGACGCTTGCCGGGGTTGATGTTCATCTCCGAACGAATACGGCGCACGCCCATGACCACCTGCTTGACCCACTCTATTTCTTCCAGCGCCTGCTGATCGACAAGCTCGGCGTCACTGATCGGGTAGGGCTGCAGAGAGATGGTGTCTCCGGATTTGCCTGCCAGAGGGGCAACCTGTTGCCATAGCTCCTCGGTAATGAACGGCATGATCGGGTGAGCCAGTCGCAGAATGGTCTCCAGTACACGCACCAGTGTGATACGCGTGGCCTGCTTCTGTTCGTCGCTCGCTTCACCATTGAGGATCGGCTTGGCCATTTCCAGGTACCAATCGCAGTACTCGTTCCAGATGAACTCGTACAAGGCTGTTGCTGCCAGATCGAAACGGTACTCTTCGATATGAGTGGCGACAGCCGCTTCGGTATGTTGCAGCTGACTGATGATCCAGCGATCGATGGGGTTACGCTCGGCGGGGACATGGTTTGCGTCCATGCCCTCGGTATTCATCAGGACGTAGCGAGTGGCGTTGAACAACTTGTTGCAGAAGTTGCGGTAACCCTCGACCCGTTTCAGATCAAAGCGGATATCACGCCCGTTGGAGGCCAGTGATGCAAAGGTGAAGCGCAGCGCATCGGTGCCATAGCCTGGAATACCATCGGCAAATTCCTTGCGCGTCTGCGCCTCGATGGCCTTGGCCTTGTGATCCTGCATGAGGTTGGCGGTACGCTTTTCAACCAGCGCTTCCAGTTCGATGCCATCGATGATATCCAGCGGGTCAAGCACATTACCCTTGGATTTCGACATCTTCTGACCGGAGGAATCGCGCACCAGACCGTGCATGTAGACATCACGGAACGGCACTTCGCCGTCCATGAAATAGGTGCCGAACATGACCATGCGCGCCACCCAGAAGAAGATGATGTCAAAGCCCGTGACCAGTACCGTACCGGGGTAGAAAGTCTGCAGCCGCTCGGTATTCTCCGGCCAGCCCAACGTGGCGAAGGGCCACAGCGCCGATGAGAACCAGGTATCCAGCACATCGTCGTCCTGACGCAAGGGCAGATCTGCTGCCAGTGAATACTTGCTGCGAACCGCAGCTTCACTCTCTGCCACGTAGATGTTGCCGGCCTCGTCATACCAGGCGGGTATGCGGTGTCCCCACCAGATCTGGCGACTGATGCACCAGTCTTCGATGTTTTCCAGCCACTGGTTGTAGGTTCGCGACCAGTTACCCGGTACGAAATCGATACGGCCGCTGGATACGGCATCCAGAGATGGCTTGATGATGGCCGTGTGACCGCCAGGGCGACCGTCTGGTAGTTCGTCCCGTGTCAGGTCGACGTACCACTGGTCGGTCAGGTACGGCTCTACCACGGCACCTGAGCGGTCACCGCGCGGCACCATCAGCTTGTGTGCCTTGGTTTCAACCAGCAGTCCGGCTGCGTCCATGTCCGCGATGATTCGCTTGCGGGCCTCATAGCGGTCAAGACCGCGGTAGGCTTCGGGCACCGAGTCGTTCATTGCCGCATCGTCGGTGAGTACGTTGATGACTTCAAGATTGTGTCGCAATCCCAGTGCGTGGTCATTGAAGTCATGAGCGGGCGTGATCTTGACGCAACCGGAGCCGAATTCCGGGTCGACGTAGTCGTCGGCCACAATGGGAATTTCGCGACCGACCAGTGGCAAGGTGATGGTCTTGCCCACCAGGTGGCTGAAGCGTTCGTCGTCGGGATGCACGGCGACAGCCGTATCGCCCAGCAAGGTCTCGGGGCGGGTGGTGGCAATGACCAGTGAGCCGCTGCCATCAGTCAATGGATAGCGGAAATGCCACAGACTGCCATCTTCCTCTTCACTGAGTACTTCCAGATCGGACAGGGCGGTGTGCAGTACCGGGTCCCAGTTGACCAGTCGCTTGCCGCGATAGATGAGGCCATCGTCGTGCAGGCGGATGAAGACGTCCTGCACGGCCTTGGACATGCCTTCGTCCATGGTGAAGCGTTCTGCCTGCCAGTCCGGAGAGGCACCCAGGCGGCGCAGTTGGCGCGTGATGTTGCCACCCGATTCTTCCTTCCACTGCCAGACTCTTTCCAGAAAGGCTTCACGGCCCAGGTCATGGCGTGTCTTGCCTTCCTTGTTGATCTGTCGTTCCACCAGCATCTGCGTGGCGATACCGGCATGATCGCAGCCAGGCTGCCAGAGAGTGTTGTCACCGAGCATGCGGTGATAACGGATCAGGGCATCCATGATGGTGTCCTGAAAGGCATGACCCATGTGCAGAGTGCCCGTCACATTGGGTGGCGGGATCATGATGCAATAAGGTTTGCCGTCACCCTGGGGGGCAAAGTAGCCGTTCTCTTCCCAGGTGCTGTACCAACGTTCTTCGATGGCTTGGGGGTTATATGTCTTGTCCATCGGGATAGTTTACTTCTTCGGTTGCGTCTGGGGGCTGTGTGGTGGCGGCACAAGACAGTTCACGGTAGCCGTTGTCCGGGGACTACCTCGATCTGTCTGGCCGGGGTCAGAGTATAAATGCAGTTGGGTATACGTCACGCAATCTTGTGATGGTGCAGTGGGTAACCGCGCTGCTGGTAAAAACGATATCGCAGCCGGCCGGCACCTTGCACCTCGGGCTGCTCGTTGACGACTTCCAGCGTTCTCTCGAAGCGTGAGAAGAACGAGGGGACGTCTGTTGCAAGGTTGATCAGCAGATTGCGATCATTGCCCGGCACGCCGGATGACAGGTGCACCGGATCGTTGTCACTACTGCTGGCAACATGATCGGCGGACAGTCGTTGATGGCCTATGAAGCTCATGGCGCGAAAATCCCACAAGGATCTGTCCAGTTGCTCGAGTTGCTGTTCCGAATCACTGTAGATGAAAACCTTCTGCCGGGCGCCCACAGCCTTTTCGGCCAGTTTGCAGACCAGATGAAGTCGAGCCAGCGGGTCGACACCCGCCAGCACGTAAAAGTCGATCCTCGTCACCGCTTCAATCCAGACGGTTGAACAGGTAGTTCATCAACAGGGGGACCGGACGGCCGGTAGCACCCTTGTCCTTGCCGCTGGTCCAGGCGGTTCCTGCAATATCCAGGTGCGCCCAGTTGAACTGTGTGGCAAAACGCGAGAGAAAGCAGGCGGCCGTGATGGTGCCGGCGGGCCGGCCTCCGATATTGGCCATGTCGGCAAAATTGGAATCCAGCTGGGGTTGATAGTCGTCCCACAGTGGCAGTGACCAGCAGCGGTCGCCGCTCTGCTCACCTGCGTCGATCAGGGCAGAAATCGTTTTCTGATCGTTGCCCAGGACGGCACTGGCGACGTGGCCCAGCGCAATGATGCAGGCACCGGTGAGCGTGGCCATGTCGATGACGGTGTCGGGGTCGAAGCGTTCGGCATAGGTCAGGGCATCACATAGCACGAGTCGGCCTTCGGCGTCGGTATTGAGTATCTCGATACTCTGGCCCGATAGGGAGGTCACGACATCGCCGGGTCGAGCGGCGTTACCGTCAGGCATGTTCTCGGCCGCCGCGACGATACCGATGACATTCAGGGGGAGCTGCAGGCTTGCCACTGCATGCATGACACCGAAGACGCTGGCGGCACCACACATGTCATATTTCATCTCATCCATGGAGTCGGACGGTTTGATGGAGATGCCGCCGGTATCGAATGTGACACCCTTGCCAACCAGAACGATCGGCTTGCCCGCGCGCTTGCGACCCTTGTGTTCCATGACGATGAGCTTGCCGGGCTGCTTGCTGCCGCGCGACACTGCCAGAAAGGCCCCCATGCCCATGGATTCCATCTCGTCTTCATCGACGATGGTGGCCGTCAGAGATTCATGTTCGGCGGCCAGAGTCTCGGCCTGATCGGCAAGATAGGAGGGGGTGCAGATATTGGGTGCAAGATTTCCCAGATCACGCGTGAGCTGCATGCCTTTTCCCGTCGAGACGCCTCGTTGTACCGCTGTTGTCACCTCTTCAAGCTGCGTTTTATCAATACTCAGTACGCACTCTTCAAGAGCTGCGGCCGCTGGTGCATCACGACGCGGGTGCAGTGTGAAGACATAGGCACTGCTGATCAGGTCCGTAGCCAGTTGCTCAGCCATGGACGCTGCTGACAAGGTGTCATCGGCGACAGCACTCAGGCAGTCACTGAGAAGCAATGTGGCAGGCGTTGCAAGTAACGCCTTGCAGGCGGCCTTGCTGGAAGCTCGCCATGCACTCGCACCGAACTCACGGCGTTCGCCAAGACCGACCAGCAGGACGCGCGAGACAGTGGTACCGGGGAGTGCATGCAACAGCAGGGTTTCGGCCTTCGCACCTTTGAAATCGCCGCTGGCATATAACGCCTTGAGTTGCCCGTCGGAATCCTTGTCGATCTTGCGAGCAGCTCCTTTCAAACGACCATCGGCGAAAAGAAACACCAACTGACAGGCATTGTCAGCTGTTCGCGGCAGGCGGTTGGCAACATTGATCTGCATGGGTTCTACAATCTCCGAGTATCTGTTCTCTACTAGTGTACTGCAGCTTATGAAGTACACTTGGTATTGGCAACCGTGAGTCTCACTTTGCCGAAGATGCTTGAGCTTGTGAAGACAGGCTGAACGTCAACTGCCTGTTCATGGATAAGCTGTTCACTATGCGAATACTTGATCGCTACCTGATGAAGGAAATGCTGGTCACCTGGCTGGCAGTACTGATCGTGCTGCTGGTGATCATGATCGGCAATGTTCTCGGACGCAGTCTGTCGAGTGTCACCGACGGTGCCATCCAGGCGGACATGTTGCTGATTCTGGTGGGTGTGAAGTCCATCAGTCTGCTGGTGACACTCATACCGCTCGGCTTGTATCTGGGGATCCTGCTCGCTCATGGGCGGTTCTATCGGGATAACGAGATGTCGGTCATGCAGGCCTGTGGCGTTGGCTGGGTTGACCTTCTGCGACCGACTGCCGTGATCGGTGTGCTGGGTGTCATATTCATTTCCATACTGACGGTGTTTGCATCTCCGTGGGCTGCTCGTTATGAGCAACAACTCAAGCAGACCATTCGCGATCAATCGGCATTGAGTCTGGTGACGCCGGGCAAGTTCATCGAGTCCAGTGATGGCAATACGGTGTTCTTCGCGCGCCAGAGCAATCCGGAGAGAACACAGTTCAATGATGTCTTCATGTATCGCCAGAAGGGAGAGGGCATGCCGGCAGTCGACTCGGCTCGAGTGGCCTCTTATCAGGTGGATCCGGAAACCGGTGATGAATATCTGGTTTTCACCGATGGGCAAACCAGCGTCGGCAAGCCTGGTGATGACGAATACACGATTACCGACTTCAAGCGTCAGGGGATTCTGCGACCCAGAGAAGAAACCGGAGAGCCGCGACTGATCATCAAGGGCAAACGACTATCGGAATTGTGGGGTACCGGTGATGCTGCCGATCAGGCCGAACTGCAATGGCGTATCTCCATTCCATTGGCAGCGTTGCTGCTGGCCTTGCTGGCTGTGCCGCTGAGTTACACCTCACCGCGTGAGGGCAGGTTCGGCAAGATCGCCATTGCCATACTCATCTATATTCCCTATGCCAATCTGCTGGTGCTGATGCGCAAGTGGATAGCGGCCGGTACGGTGCCTCCCTGGGTCGGGCTGTGGCCGGTTCATATTGCCATAGCCTGTCTCATTCTGGTGTTGCTGGCCAGGAGAGTGGGATGGTCATGGCTGTCTGATCGCTATCTGCACAGATCGCCTTCCGCGAATGCACAGGGGACTGCATGATGTTCGGCATACTGGATCGATACATTGGCCGTTCGATACTGCTGACAAGCCTGCTGGTGTTGATGACGCTGGTTGCCCTGGCCAGTATCTTCGCCTTCATCAGTGAGCTGGATGATGTCGGCAAAGGCAGCTATTCGGTATCCGACGCCGCACAGTATGTCTTCCTGACCATTCCGGGCAAGGCCTATATGCTGTTTTCACCGGCTGTTCTTCTGGGCAGTCTGCTGGGGCTTGGCGCGCTGGCATCCAACAGTGAGCTGACCGTCATGCGTGCGGCAGGAGTCTCGGGAGGACGCATCATTCGCGCGGTTGTCATCACCGGCGTGGGCTTGATGCTCCTGATTGCTTTGCTGGGTGAAACGATCATGCCGCGTGCTGAACAGATTGCCGAAGAGCTCAGGCTGACAGCACTGGAAAAACGACTGTCGGTAAAAGGCAGCAGAGGTCTGTGGTTGAAATCGGCAGATCAGTTCGTCAACGTCGGCACCGTGATGCCGGATTTCACGCTGCTGGATGTGAGCGTGCATCGCTTTGAAGGCAACTCGTTGAGTATGGCAATGAGTGCTGCTCGTGCACGTCTACTCGACGATGACTGGTTGCTCGAGGATGTCGAAATGACAGTACTGGGCTCGGAAAACATCGTCAGCGAGCATCTCGACAGCATCGAATGGAAAGAGTTTGTCCGCCGAAATACTGTCACATCGGACGATAACGTCAAAAATACCAACGTGCCAGACTTGGTTAGTGCCGATGTTCTGAAAAGTATTTCGGTATCTCCCGAGAGTCTTTCTGCCAGCAATCTGCATGATCAGGTTCAGTATCTGAAGGCGAATCAACTGGACAGTCGACTGATAGAACTCGCTTTCTGGGTGAAGATAGCGAGCCCATTGTCGACCCTGGTCATGCTCATGTTGTCACTGCCTTTCGTGTTTGCTTCTCAGCGTTCAGGCGGGGCAGGTCAGAAGATATTCATCGGCATCATGCTGGGCATCATCTACGTACTGCTGAACAAGTTGCTGACTCAGCTTGCTCTGGCGAATGGCTTGTCGCCACTGCTCAGTGCACTGTTGCCTCTGGTGATGTTTCTGGTAATTGCGCTCATTGGAATCAAACGCACCAGCTGACGGCATGCACAGACTTGGCATGTGGCATGTCATCTTGTTTGTGAGATTTCTAACTATTTGTAATACATGACAATTTTTGTCTTGCTCAGTCTGTCGTGCAAGGCTGTTCCTTCCTTGTTGAAGAACATGTAGAACAAGGTGATGACGAACAGAACAGTACCTGAGAGGTAGCGCATCAGAGACTGACTGAATGAAATCGACTGGTGCTGTGTACCTTCGACCTTGATGCGCCATGCACTCATTCCGAGTGTCTGTCCCCCGTGTCGCCAGAACCAGTCGAAGAAGATGAAACCCACCAGATACAGCGCCAGATAATAGACTGGATTCTGTATGGCCTGACCATCATTGAAGGCAATTGCTATTGCCGTGATGATGAAGAACAAGGCAATCAACAACAGGCAGTCATAAAGAAAGGAGGCGCTGCGTCGAAACATCAGATAAGCGGTTGATGAAATGTTATGCATTTTGAGTATTTGTATCGTGAAACTACACGTGGTTCGAATCGGTTATTAAAGCAGGCATGACACATGCGATACCGGTGTAGTTTTTGAATTGCATACAAATCGCACAGCATTCGTTATAGTTTTGCAAGGGTTTCATTTTTTCATTTGTACGTTGCAGTTGAAATAGTTTTGCATCATGTGGACAATGCGGCCACATGGTACGAGTTGTAAGTGTTTGCAATTCGTGTCAGATGTGATGTTGAGCTTGTCAGTTTTCAATGTGCATCAAGGGGTTCGATCATGACAGTCCATGGCTTGAGTTTCACCACCAGTGAGCCAGGGGAACAGGGTCGAATCAATGTTGGCAGTCAGTTGGCTGTTTCGGGAGTCTGGCGTCATGGCTCCTATATTTGATTTTCTACTCAATGGTCAGGAGTTGAACCATGGCTCGAATCAGTAAACCGGCTGCAGCCAAACCTGCAAATGCCACAAAGAAGACTAGCAGCAAAAAGCGCGCTACCAAGAAAAAGGCTGCAGGAAAAAAGAAGGCTGCCAGCAAGAAGAAAGCGGTAAGCAAGAAGAAGGCAGTTGGCAAGAAGAAAGCGGTCAGCAAGAAAAAGGCAGTCGGCAAGAAGAAAGCCGTCAGCAAGAAGAAGGCGGTCGGCAAGAAAAAGGCAGTAGGCAAGAAAAAGGCAGCTGGCAAGAAGAAAGCGGTCAGCAAGAAAAAGGCAGTCGGCAAGAAGAAGGCCGTCAGCAAGAAAAAAGCGGTTGGCAAGAAGAAGGCCGCCGGCAAGAAGAAAGCCGTCAGCAAGAAAAAGGCAGTCGGCAAGAAAAAAGCCGTTGCCAAGGTAGCAAGCAAGAAGAAGGCGGTCGGCAAGAAGACTGCCGGCAAGAAGAAGGCAGCAAGCAAGAAACGCACAGCTGCGAAGAAAGTCAGCAGCACCGCTAGCTGACAGCATTCGATGCAAGCCGGTACGGCAGCGATCAACCTGTGGTTGTTCTGCTGTCGTACCGTATCCTGCTACGGCAGAAGGCCCCTGTCCGGTTACAGCACTGGTTCTGCGAAGTGCGTAAAGGGGTAGACCCTGACAGTCTCACCAACGGCTGCACCCGTTGATCCGGTTTCGAGTTCGATCAGGCAATTGGCCTTGTGCAAGGAACTCAGCACATGAGAATCCTGCAGACCGGTCGTTCCCACTTGCCAATTGCCTTGTGGATCCTGTTGCATGATGGCTCTCTGATACTCGACCCGTCCAGGATTTTTCCGAAGTTCATCGCTCAGTGGCAACTGCATGGCAGGTGGAAGAGCCAGAGTACGGCCCAGCATGTGCCGAATGGCAGGCTGCACGAACAACAACGTCGTCAGAGCTGCCGATACCGGATTTCCGGGTAGGCCGAAGTAGGCCTGGTCGGGTCCACTGAAACCGAAGGTCAATGGCCGTCCCGGTTTCATCGCGATCTTCCAGAAGTTGATCTGCCCATTGCGTTCCAGTACATGCCGCACATGATCGGCTTCACCGACCGAGACGCCACCACTGGATATGACAAGGTCAGCATCCTGCGCAGCAGCCAGTCGTTGTTCCAGCGCAGATTCGGAATCCTTGCAGATCCCCAGATCGATGACTTCAATGGCACTGTCCTGAAGCATGGATTGCAGCAAGGGGCGATTGGCATCGTAGATCTGCCCGGGTTCGAGTTTGTTGCCGGGCTTGCGCAATTCATCGCCGGTAGAGAGCAGGGCAACCACCAGTTTGCGATACACCTGCACGTTGCTGATACCGTGTGCTGCCAGCAAGGCCAGTTGCGAGGGGCCCAGGCGGGTGCCGCCGTCGATCAGCAATTCCCCTTGCCTGCTGTCGGATCCGGGATTGCGAACATGCAGACCCGCGTGTGGCATGACCTGAATCGTCACTGTGCCATCGTTGTATTCGACGTTTTCCTGTTGTACGACGGCATCGGCATCATCAGGTACCCGAGCTCCAGTGGTAATGCGCTGACAGCTGCCGGGTTCGAGCTTGTCGCTGCCGGGATGACCTGCCATGGATTGACCATCGAGCTTGAGTGCCTGATGGCAGTCGGCAACTCTGACGGCATAACCATCCATCGCAGAGGCGCGAAACGGGGGGACGGACATGGGAGAGTGAATGTCCCCGGCACTGATACGACCCAGCGCATGCAGACAGTCGATATTCTGTACATCCTTCAATCGTGGCAGGACGTCCCGGATGCGCAACAATGCCTCTTCAATGGTCAGGGCTGACGGGTCTGCATCATTGATCACGCGTGGCGGCAACTTCATGTGTATCCTTGAGTAATGGTCAAACCGTATGCTAACGCCAAGTCGGTTCCAGCGCGCGGCAAGGCGTCAGGAAAAGATTCCCTGCACACCGACGAAGCCGATGCGCTGCTGCTGAGATTTGCAGACAGTCAACTCGTGGAAAGAGGTCTGGGCAGTAACACCATTGCCGCCTATCGCAGTGACCTTCGAGCGTTTGCCGCCTTTCTGGAGGAACGTCAGCTCGATCTGCTGAGCGTGAAACGTGCGGACATCATGGACTATCTGGCTTGTCGCGTCACCGATGGCAGCAGCAGCCGCAGCGCTGCGCGTTTGCTGTCCGCCTTGCGCCGCTTCTATGCCTGGTGTCTGCAGCAGGGCCTGGTGACAGACAACCCGACAGCACTGGTACGTTCACCTTCGTTGGGCAGACCCTTGCCGAAGGTCATCACCGAATCGGAAGTGCAGGCACTGTTGCATGCGCCTGTGGTGTCAGAAGATCTCGGCCTGCGCGATCGTGCCATGCTCGAATTGTTGTATGGCTGTGGACTCAGGGTATCGGAACTGGTCGGATTGACCGTCGCCCAGGTCAACATCCAGCAAGGCGTGTTACGCGTCTGGGGGAAGGGCAATAAAGAGCGCCTGATTCCTGTGGGCGATATCTGTGCAGACTGGCTGAAACGTTACCTGGAATCGGCGCGACCTTCGTTGATTCGTGGCAACACCGATGTCCTGTTCCTGTCGAACCGGGGAGCAGGCATGACAAGGCAGGCCTTCTGGTACCGGATTCGGGCGCATGGTCTTGCTGCAGGCATCAGGACGCAGTTGTCACCGCATATTCTTCGTCATGCCTTCGCCACTCACCTGGTCAACCACGACGCCGATTTACGAGTCGTGCAGCTGTTGCTGGGTCATAGCAGTCTGTCCACCACCCAGATATATACCCATGTTGCGCAGGAGCGTCTGAAGTCCCTGCATCGGGAGCATCACCCCCGGGGATAGTGCATTGCGTCGCAATTACCGTGTTTTTTGATGGAACTTACGGCATCATCGACCCACAGACACTAATAGCATCAGAGTCTTGGCCCGTCCATTGCGCAACCGTTGGACTCTGACCATTCGAATTTACAACTGGCGCGGTTCCTGCGAACTTAAACCTATGAATACCCGTACATATATCAGTTCCCTGTTGGGCTTCGTTCTGCTGGCCCTGGCATCCATTGCCAATGCGCAAGACGCCGCCAGCATTGATGAAGTGAAAACCCGGCTCACCGAGCGCCTGCCAGGCATTGACGTCACCAGTCTCGAGCAGTCCCAGATCCCAGGTCTCTATGAACTGATCACTGATGGCCAGATCTACTACGTCGATGAAAATGCCGAATACCTTGTCGATGGCAGCCTGATTCAACTCAGCGACAGGAGCAATCTCACAGACGCTCGACTGGGTCTCATTCACGCGGAACTGATCGAGGAAATCGGTGAGCAGAACATGCTGATCTATGAGCCTGAAGAGCCGTCCAATCGTTCCATCACTGTATTCACCGATATCAGCTGTGGCTATTGCCGTCGCCTGCACTCGGAAATCGATACGCTGCTTGATGCCGGCGTTCGTGTGCGTTACCTGTTATTTCCACGAGCCGGACTGGGTTCTCAGGGACACAAGGATCTGGTCAGCGTCTGGTGTGCAGACGATCCGCAGGCAGCCATGACCAATGCAAAGTCAGGCGGCAAGATCGAACCCAAGACCTGCGACAATCCGATCGAATCGCATGTGGCTCTGGCCGAGCGACTGGGCCTTCGAGGAACACCGCTGATCTATACTGACAGTGGTGAAAAGATTCCGGGCTATCGGGAAGCTACCGTGCTTGCCGGCATGGTCAAGGAATCCACACCGTTGGCCAACTGATCGGACGGGGCATGTCCGTTTGCCAGCAAACGTTCTGCCTCGCCGCCTTGCTGTCAGGGCTCGCTGTCGGCCCATCTGCGCTGGCAGAGCAGGGCGACGATTCAGCGCTGATGCAGCTGCATTCGGAGCACGCCCTGAACGCCCTATTCGGCTTGCCCGGGGCTGCGGCACGGCCCGTTCAATCCAGGGAGTGGCAACTCTCCCTGGAGCACAACAATCAATTCATCGGCAGCAGTGCCGGTGGCGAAAAACTGCTTCTCGACGGCGAAACCTCCGAAGTGGTGTTACGTCACCGGCAGCGATTGGGTGCTTGCTGGCAAGGCGAGCTGGTGCTGCCTTTTTTCCAGCACTCGGCCGGCGAGTTCGATAGGGCCATTGATGACTGGCATCAGTTCTTTGGCATGCCTGATGCCGGCAGGGACGAGTACCCTTATCATCAACTGACGTATGCCTACTCGGATGCCTCTGGCGAAAAGCTGCGTGTGGACTCACCAGAAAGTGGTGTGGGTGATATCAGCGTCTCCGTACAGCGCACGCTGTCCTGTCAGGCGACCGCGGATACCACCGGTGCCGAGCCCATTGTACGAGTGGGTCTGAAACTACCGACAGGCACTGTCTCGGAGTTGCGGGGAAGTGGTCGTGTGGACACCTACATCGATATCCAGTCACCTGTGTGGAGCAATGGTGGTCGCTGGCGCGCCGGAGCCACGATCGGCTTGTTGTACGCGGGTGACAACCAGCGCCTTCCCTCGCAAAGAAACCTCGTTGTCTTCGGGACTGCCGGTTCCCAGTTCCGCCTGTCACGACGCTATCGCGCCATGGCGCAGCTGGATTGGCATACACCGTTCTATCGCAGCGACTTGCCTGAGCTGAATGATCCGACTGTCGTCTTTTCTGCCGGGTTGCGTTACCTGGTTAGACGCAATCAGACTCTGGAGCTCTCCATCAGTGAGGATGTGGCGGTGGAGACAGCGCCTGATATCGTCGCCCGGCTGGCCTGGATCTATCGTCCGGCACTCGAACGATAGATCGTCTGACAGGCAGGTCTGGTCCGGACCTTACTTCTTGCCGGGACGCTTTCCCTGGAACAGTATCTCGAACACTTCATCGTAGTGTCCGGCATGCTGGATATCGAGCCCGGTCACGATGTGTTCGGGTAGCTCACTGACATCACGGCGGTTGCCCGCAGGCAATATGATCTGCTTGATGCCGATTCGTCTGGCTGCAATCAGCTTCTCACGGACGCCGCCAACCGGCAGAACTTCTCCGGTCAAGGTGATCTCGCCAGTCATGGCAAACGACTTGCGGACCGGTTTGTTCAGCGCCAGAGACAACAGGGCACTGGTGATGCTGATGCCGGCACTCGGGCCATCCTTGGGCGTTGCACCTTCAGGCACATGCAGGTGCAGGCTGTGTTTCATGAACCAGTCCTTGCTGACGCCGTAACGGTCGCTGTTGGTCGTCACGTAACTGTGGGCTATCTGGGCAGATTCATTCATCACCTTGCCCAGTTGGCCAGTCAGTTTGAGACCACGTTCGCCCTCATGCACCGAGGTGACCTCGATGGGCAGGGTAGCTCCACCCATGGACGTCCAGGCAAGACCGGTGATGACGCCAACGCCGCCGAGTTGCTTTTCCACCCGGAATGGCGGTTCACCAACGAATTCGACCAGGTTGCGATTACTGATGCTGACGGATTTGCTCTTGCCGAGCAGCTTCACGATGGATTTGCGCAGCACCCGGTGCAGCAGTTTTTCCAGGCTCCGTACACCGGCTTCACGAGCGTAGCCCTCGATGAGTGCCTTGATGGCGGAATCGCTGATCTTGACCTGTGAGGTCTTGACGTTGTTGCGTTCCAGCAGTCTTGGCCAGAGGTGCTTGCGAGCGATTTCGAGCTTTTCGCTGGCGATATAACCGCCCAGACGAATGACGTCCATGCGATCGAGCAAAGGACGCGGAATGGTGTCGAGCTGGTTGGCGGTACAGACGAACAGTACCTTGGACAGGTCGACCCGCAGGTCAAGATAGTGATCGAGAAATTCACTGTTCTGTTCCGGATCGAGCACCTCGAGCATGGCCGATGCCGGATCGCCCTGATGAGAACTGCCCATCTTGTCGATTTCATCGAGCATGATGACGGGGTTGGACACATCGACATCCTTCAGCGCCTGCACCAGCTTGCCCGGCATGGCACCGATATAGGTGCGTCGATGGCCCTTGATCTCTGCCTCGTCTCGCATGCCGCCGACGCTGAAGCGATAGAACTTGCGTCCCAGGCATTCGGCGATGGACTTGCCGATGGATGTCTTGCCGACTCCGGGAGGGCCGACAAACAGCAGGATGGAGCCACTGATTTCGCCGCGGAACGAACCCATGGCAAGAAACTCCAGAATGCGTTCCTTGATGTCTTCCAGACCCGCATGATCGCGATTGAGCACGCTCTTCGCATGTCGCAGCGAGAGTTTGTCCTTGGAGTAGATACCCCAGGGCACGGCACTGAGCCAGTCAAGATAGTTGCGGGTGACGCCATACTCGGGCGAGCCGGTTTCGAGGATGGACATCTTGTTGATCTCCTCATCGAAGCGCTTCTGTACATGCTCGGGTGGAGTACGCTTGTCCATGCGCTCGCGGAATTCATCGATGTCCGATGTGCGATCGTCCTTGGCAATACCCAGCTCTCGCTGGATGACCTTCAACTCCTCGCGCAGAAAGAA
>CBDUIJ010000063.1:0-21708 GCA_965367215.1 uncultured Granulosicoccus sp. | reverse complement strand
ATCAGCTCGTCGCGATCACTGCCGAACAGGGTGGCACTGAGCTTCGCAAGGCTGTTCTGGTAGTGCAGGCCGATATCGACATTGATGCCCTTTTCAGGCAGCAGGTCAGGGTTGCCGTTTACCAGGCCACTGGAACCGTACAGTTCCCCGAAGGAGGGTTCCCGATAGTAGCTTCCTGCATTGGCAGTGAAGGAGAGCTTGCCGGGCGGCCGGTAGGCCAGTCCGACCTGCAAGCCGGTGTTCGTCGAGCTGCGAACCGGTGGTACGTCTCCGGATGATTCGGGATGGTCGCCGTTCAGCCTGGAATGCTGCCAGCGAATGGCCGGGGTGAGCGACCAGGCTTCGCTGCTGTCGAACCAGACGTAATGAACCGAGGCCTGTACACGATCACGGTCGGCGTCGAATGCGGCTGTCTTGTCCTTCTTGTCGGTGGATTCGTGATCTTCGCGTCGAACATCCAGTGACAGGCCCAGGGTGCCCCTGTCAGCCAGATATTCCCAGTAGGTCTTGGCGCCCAGTGTACGGGTATCACTGTCCGTGTCCTGTGATCCCAGGCCAACCTGACCCAGCACGTCGCGGTACTGGGCAGAATCACCATTCCAGTACAGGCGATGACGACTGTTCCAGTTGCCCAGACCGTCCAGAATCTGTGACAACTGAACCTGTGTGGCGCTGGTATCGTAGCTGGCGATGTTGTCGGGGTTGTTGCTGTACTCGGGTACGCCCAGGTCCCGTGCCGAGAGCTGTACTGTCAGATCGGTGCGGGTGTCCTGATCGTGCTGGTAAGCGGTTCGAAACAGGGCTGCCGTGCGGCTGGCATCGGCATTGTTGCGCTTTGCACGAACCACATCATCCGGGTTCAACGGCGTGATGTAGTCGTTGTAGAACAGGAAATCGTTGTTGCTCTGCCGATGACTCAGTGCCGCCACCATATCCCAGGCGCCATGAGTGGCCTGATGAGACAGTTGCAGCTCACGACGCCCCAGACTGCCGGTACCCAGTCGTAACCGGGTTGTGGGTTCTGCAACACCTTGCAGGCTGTTGAGATTGACCGCACCACCGATGGACCCGTGGCCCAGTTGCAATGGCGTGCTGCCCCGGTAGATGTCGATCGACTCGAGATTGAGCACTTCCAGCGTGGACAGATCAACCACCGGAGATCCGCCATGGTTGAGCAGAACTCCATCGAGATAGACATCGGTCTGCGCACCGGTGGCGGCACGGATGCTGATGCTGGAATAGCTGCCGAACCCGCCTGACTGGCGGTGCTGGACGCCGTTTTCACGCGCCAGCACGCCGGCCAGTGAATGGGTCGAGCGTTCCAGTTCACGGCGTTCGATACGACTGTGCGTGGCGGTACTTTCCTCGCTGATGACATCGCCCGTTCGGTACGGGACTTCAGCGATGGCCTTGATGGTATCGAGAATGGCATCGGGAGCTGTCGTGGAGGCCGACGGCGCGGCCGGGTCCATTGACTGGGCCTGGACTGTCAGACTGCCGAATAACAGTACGCAAGGCAGAGTGCATGGTAGCCAGCGACGCACACGAGTGTGCTCCGCAGCGCCCGAGTGTTCGTGGGCGAGCACCACAGATTTGCCAGCGCAGACAGTGCGCGTTCGGATTCGGCTATCGATTGAAGGACAGGAACGCAACCCCGCGCTACCTCAAGTTATGACTGATGAGGCAGTGATGGCGGGAAGAGAGGAGTTGACTGGCTCTGCTGGCTTGCGCCTTGCAGATGTCGCTTCTCAAATTCCACCAGGCACCCCGCCAGGCTGGTTGATGACGTATCGCCGGGCAGGTCTCCTGGCTGACAACGGCCTGATTCTGGCCGGGCCAGAGGGCAGGGGATTCACTCCCTTCCCGGATGTTGAAGACCATCCAGTGGGCACACAGTGAATTACGTTGCTTACAGTTGCGGGGGCAGCCGAGGTCTTGCACCTCGTTCCCTTTTCATCTTTGTCAGAACCTTGCGATCCGCAAAGCATACACCACTTGGGGGTTACGCAGAGCGTTACTGCCGAGCACGAAGGCATGTTTCTTGACTGGTACAGGCGTGGCGACCGACGCCTGTTGAAACCTCCTGATTGTTGATGACTACGAACAAGCGAGTGCTGGTTACTGGTGCAGATGGCTTCATCGGTTCGCACTTGACAGAATTGTTGCTGCGCGAGGGGCATGCCGTCAGAGCCTTGGTACAGTACAACTCGCTGGGCTCCTGGGGCTGGCTGGATGCCGCCGACAAACCGGATACCCTGGAGGTTGTCAGTGGTGATATCCGCGATGCCCACTTCTGCCAGACACTGACGCGTGATATCGATGTCATCTATCACCTGGCGGCTCTCATTGCCATTCCGTACTCTTATGTAGCGCCGAGCAGCTATCTTGATACCAATGCCAACGGGACACTCAATCTGTGTCAGGCAGCGCTGGACAATCAGGTGGAGCGCTTCATCCATACCTCGACCAGTGAGGTGTACGGGACTGCGCGCTATGTGCCGATCGACGAAGCTCACCCCTTGCAGGCCCAGTCTCCCTACAGTGCGTCGAAGATCGCCGCCGATGCCATGGCCATGAGCTATCACTGTGCCTTTGAACTGCCCTTGAGCATCGCCAGACCCTTCAACACCTACGGACCGAGACAATCGGCTCGTGCCGTGATTCCTGCCATCATCTGTCAGATAGCCGCAGGGAAGAAGGAGATTCAGCTGGGTGATCTGTCGCCTACCCGTGACTTCAATTATGTGGCGGATACCTGTCGCGGCTTCCTGGCCCTGGCGCAGTGTCCGGAGGCCATTGGTGAGGTCGTGAATATCGGCTCGAATACCGAAATCTCCATGGAAGACACCTTGCAGCTGATTCGCGAGTTGATGGCCAGTGACACCGTGTTCGTGACCGATGAGCAACGGCTGCGTCCCAAGGCGTCCGAGGTCACGCGCCTGGTCTGTGACAATACGAAGATGGTCGAGATGACAGGTCATCTGCCACAGGTGGATATACGCGAAGGTCTGCAGCGCACCATCGACTGGTTGACAGAGCCGCAGAATCTGCAGCGTTATCGGGCCGAGATCTATCATGTCTGAACGGGCCCGAAGGTTTCGGGCAACCCGGCAGTGTGCCGCATGAGTGACAGGCGCCGAATCTGTGTAGTGACCGGTGGGCGTGCAGACTATGGTCTGCTGCGTGAGCTGCTGGACGAATTGCAGCGTCATGATGCCCTGGATACGCAGCTGATCGTCACCGGCGCGCATCTTTCCCAGGCGCATGGTCTGACCGTCGATGCCATTCGTGCGGATGGGTATCGGGTTGATCGGGAGGTGGACATGCTGTTGGCTTCGGATTCACCGGTGGCCATCAGTAAATCGATGGGGCTGGGCCTGATCGGTTTTGCCGATGCCCTGAGCGCATTGCAGCCTCAGCTGGTGGTCGTGCTGGGGGATCGGTATGAGATCTGGGCGGCGGCCGCAGCCTGCCTGATACAACAGATTCCGCTGGCTCATATTCATGGCGGGGAAGTCACGGCTGGTGCATTTGATGAAGCGATTCGTCACTCCATCACCAAGATGGCGCATTACCATTTCACGTCGGCGGAGCGTTATCGGCAACGAGTGATTCAGCTCGGAGAACAGCCTGAACGTGTATTCAATGTCGGCAGCCTGGGGGTGGGGATCATCAGCAGGATGGCTTTGATGACGCAGCAGGAACTTGTCGAGGACCTGGGCTTGCGCTTTGCAAGGTGCAATCTGCTGGTGACCTTTCACCCGGTGACGCTGGACGAGGGTGCGGGCCTGGCGCAATGCAAGGCCTTGTTGGCAGCGCTGTCCGAGTGTCAGGAGACACAGATCATATTCACTGAAGCCAATGCCGATTCCATGGGCAGTCAGTTCAATCGCCTGATTGCCGACTTTGTCAGGGAACACCCTGATACCAGTGTCTCGTTCAAGTACATGGGGCAGTTGCGTTATCTGTCGACCATGAAGCTGGTGGACGCGGTGGTCGGCAATTCATCCAGTGGGGTGCTCGAGGCTCCTGTGCTGGGAACCCCGACCGTCAATATCGGTGAGCGTCAGGCGGGACGTATCAGAGTGCCTTCGGTGATCGATTGTGATGCCGAGCAAGGTGCCATTCACGAGGCGATTCAGTCGGCCTGCCGCCTTGGGCATACCCCGGATGCCGTATTGGCGGAATTGCCTTTTGGTCAGGATCAGGCTGCAAGCACCATTGCGGGTCTGTTGAAGAAGCTGCCTCTGGAGAATGTATTGATGAAAAGATTCCATGATATCGAGGGGCTTTCGTGAAGATAATTGCCGAGGCGGGTGTCAATCACAATGGCGATCTGGAGCGTGCCATTGCATTGGTGGATGCGGCTCGAGAGGCTGGTGCACACGCGGTCAAATTCCAGACATTCCAGGCCGCCTTGCTGGCAACGTCGTCTGCCGGCAAGGCGAGCTATCAGAAAATGGGCACCCCGAGAGCAGAGTCGCAGCTGGCGATGATCCAGAAGCTGGAGCTCTCGCAGGAGAGCTTCTGCAGATTGGCGGAGCACTGTGCCGCGACCGGTATCGAGTTCCTGTCAACAGCCTTTGAAGAGGTCAGTCTGAACTTCCTGCACGAGACCATCGGTTTGAGAACCTTCAAGATCGCGTCAGGGGAATTGACCAATATGCCGCTGCTGTTGGCTCATGCAAGACTGGCCGATCAGCTGATCGTGTCCACAGGCATGGCAACGCTGGAAGAGATCGAGGCGGCCTTGGGTGTCATTGCCTATGGTATGGAAACGCCGTATGAAGCTCAGGAGAGGCCAGGCAAGGAGCAGTTCCAGGCGGCCTATGTGCGAGCCATGGAGGCAAGGTCGCTGCGCAAGCGGGTGACACTGCTGCATTGTACGACAGAGTATCCGGCGCCCTTGAGTCAGATAAACCTGCGCGCCATGTCGACGATGCGCTGCCAGTTCAATCTGCCGGTGGGCTATTCGGACCACACGATGGGGATCACGGTTCCGGTGGTCGCAGCCGCACTGGGTGCCTGTGTCATCGAAAAGCATTTTACATTGGACAAGACCCTGCCGGGGCCAGACCATTCGATGTCACTGGACCCTGTGGAGCTGGAATCAATGGTCTCTGCCATTGCAGACATTCTGGTGGCCATGGGTGATGGCGATAAACGTCCTGGTGAGGCTGAGAGCAGGAACATCGAGCTGGTACGCAAGAGTCTGGTTGCCAGCTGTGACATACGTGCCGGTGAGGTATTCACGGAACGCAACTTGAGTATGAAGAGACCCGGTAGTGGACTGCCGCCGGAACTGTACTGGTCGTTTCTGGGCAGAACGAGCGATCGTGACTATCAGACGAACGACCTGATTCGACAGTGATGGCCAGGATGATGATCGTGACACACGCGAGCGACGTTCCGGGTATCGAAACGAGGTATGAAAGCCATGTATGACTGGAAGAAAATCAGATTGCCGGTGACGGCCGATATGCAGGCAGCCATCGAGCTGCTGGATCGCGAGGCGTCTCGCATCGCACTGGTGGTCGATGATCTGGGACACCTGCTGGGTACGATCACCGATGGTGATGTCAGGCGAGCTCTGCTCAAGCGGCAGGGCGTCGAAACCTCGGTGATGGATATCATGAACGATTCCCCGGAGACTGTCGGTACCGATGCCAGCCGTGGGGATGTGTTCCTGAAAATGAAACGCAAGAAGCTGCTGCATATGCCGGTCATCGATCAGAATTCGCGCATTGTCGACATCAAGATGCTGCAGGAGCAGATGTTCGCACCCAGGCATGCCAATCCGGTATTGTTGATGGCGGGCGGTTTCGGCAAACGCTTGCGGCCACTGACGGACAAGATGCCCAAACCTCTGTTGCCGATGGGTGACAAGCCGATTCTTGAAGTGATACTGGAGCGTTGTATCAACGCCGGTTTCTCCAACTTTGTCGTATCAACTCACTACAAGGCCGAGATGCTCAGAGATCATTTCCAGGATGGTTCGCACTGGGGTGTCGATATCCAGTACGCGCATGAATCCGAGCCCCTGGGAACAGCCGGTGCCATCGGGCTGTTGCCGAACGACTTGCCGGACCTGCCCATCATCGTGATCAATGGAGATCTGATTACCTCCGTCGATCTGGAATCCCTGCTGAATTTCCATAATGAGCAGGGGACGCTTGCAACGGTATGCGTCAAGGAATATGACCATCAAGTGCCTTTTGGCGTGGTGGAAGCTGACGGTACTCGTATCGCGTCGATTACCGAGAAGCCGGTATTCAAATACTTTGTCAGTGCGGGCATGTACGTTCTCGAGCCACAGGCGATCGAGGCCATTCGAGGACGAGGTTATATCGACATGCCGGTTTTTCTGGAGGAATGTATTTCCAGCAGCCGCGGTGTCAGCATGTTTCCGATTCACGAACAATGGCGTGATATCGGCAGAATCAATGAATATCAGGACGCCTTGAAGATGACCGGTACCTGAGAGTCAGGTAGCCGTACTCTCGGAACAGCGTATTGCGCGGTTCCGAAAGTACGATTCTTCAGGAGTGTGGAGAAAGGCGGCTCAGGCCGCCTTTTGTGTATCCAGGCTGGACTTGCGGATGCTTTCGGCCAGGCTGGTTGCCAGAGACTGTGCCTCGGTGTTGCCGGCCTTTTCGTGAATCTGCGCCAGCTGCCTGGCGGCTCGCCAATCGTTGCTGAAGTTCTCCAGGTAGATGCTCAGCAGCTCCACGGAGGATTCGTAGTTGCCCATCATGTTGAGCAGATTGGCATAGGAGGGTATGTAATGCGGTGTGATTTCACACAACATGCCCAGCGTGCTGGAGGCGGCTTCGCCGTCCTGCCTTTCGAGATAGATCTGTGTCAGTCGGGTCAGTGAATCCTCGATCAGGGCGCCGATGGAATCAAGAGTCTCCTTGCCACTACCCAATTGTTCTGCACAGTCGTCGATGACGCTGGTGTAACGTATGGTCGCCTCGTCTGGGTCATTGCTCAGTTCTGCCACGCTGCCGCAGATGAACGTTGCTATCGTGCCATAAGGCCACTCCAGATCCTGCAGTTTTCGACCATAGGTCTGCAAGTCGGATATGCAATTCTGATTGTGCAGATACCGCAATGATTGCATCGTTTTCCGGACTGTGCCGTAGTTGGATACAATCCTGGCATCGTGTTGTTCTTCTCTAGCCTGCAGCGATTGCATGAAATCATCGCTGGCCTTGTGCAGCAGAGCCTGTTGATCAGGCGTCGCTGATTCCAGCAGACGATCCAGAAACCTGATGATCCGTCCCGGCGTTTCCTGCTCCTTCCAGGCTTGCAGAATGTATTCGATGTCAGGCTGTTCGGACAGCTCGGCCTCACGAAAGCTGATAAGCTCCTGTGCCTTTTCAAGAGCCTTCTGGTAATAGCGGCTGCCTTCGTCGGTTATCTCATAATATTCACGAGCCCATTTTTCCATGTCCTCTTCTTCCATCCTTGAAAACCCGCTGGGTTTTCGCAGTTTTCCGTACTCAGGTCCCATGTAGTAACGGATCGCTGCCAGAGCGGTGGGGGAAATTCGAGTCAAGCGGTTTTCAAGCGCATCGAGTCGTTTGTGGTAGGCCGGATTCGCGGGTTTCCCGGACTTGCCATAGATCTGATCGATACAGCGCTGCGCCTTGGCACAGACGGCACTCATCTGCCGGAAGTTCCGAGTGAATGCGGATAGTTGCTGGCGCAGATTTCCCAGCTGCTCAAGTGTGGGTTCGGTAAAGCCACTGCTGTCGAATGTGGGTCGAGACTCCGGAAGTGCAACCTGCTGGCAGTCGATGTGCTTGATTGACGAGATGGCGGTGGCATGGATGTTCAGATTGAACAGAACATCGCCGTGCTCATTGATTCGACTGCCGATGGCTTCCAGCGCTCGAGTGCTGCGGTAGAAGTCAAGAGAGGTGCCTGCCTGGTTTCCGGCGTAGGTGCTCACTTGCATGTCATAGTTGCCGGGGAGCTTCAGAAGCTCGGCTTCGGGTGTGCCTTGAGCATGCGAATCGCCTTCCGTGTTCATGCAAAGATCCACACCACTGAGGAGTATGGTGGTGAAGCCGAGACCGGCTGCCACGACCGTCGCAGCATGGCCTACCGTCGGTCCGGAGTTCTCGATGATGTTGGCACTGTCAGGTTGGGCGGCGTCCCAGGGGTAGCGATAACCGAGATAGAAGCGAGGGCCCAGCCACTGCTTGGGAAGCATATGCGCCACGTGATAGCTGTGCACCAGGGGGACCTCTTTCCATTGCGTGCCGAGTTTGGCCGCAGAATAGGTGAGCGGGGAGGGGTCCATGCTGACCACAAGATCAGGCTTCAGGTCCAGTTCGGTGAGTTTGCTGCACAGTCTGGATACGGCAAGTACGAACAGCCGAGATCGGTTCTCGATGATCCAGTCCAGGTGCTGATCCAGCGACGGACCACCCCCCAGGACCACTGCAACCCGGCCCTTGCCAAATTCCGGATCCTTGTACAGAGGGTGTTGATTGTCGACGCAGCTGAGCATCTGCTGGTCGATGAATCGCTTGATTCCGTAGCTGTTGCTGATGGCGTGGTGTTGGTCAGACTTTGCCTGTCGGGTCTTGCGGAACAGCGGGTAGTAGATGTTGAGGTAATCGCTGACGGCACACCTGGCTTGCGCCAACTCGACCTTGCCGGCCAGAAACCAGGCAGTATCGTTGTTGTTGAAGACTTCCGTATTCAAGTCTTCTGCATCAACCAGGCTGACCCGAGATGAATACTGCTTGTTGTCTTGTTTGACCAGCCAGTCGTTGCATTCCTGATTGATCGCTCCGAATAATTCGCTGGGTTCAAGCAACACGATTCTGGACCCTTCCGGAACAGCCTTGGATTTCAGGTATTTGAACAGCAGGCCGGAATCACTGCCGATGACGATGGTGAGCGTGTTTTCGGCGCAAGGGTCGAAGTCAAGCTCGGCATCGTACAGCTCTGAAGCGCTCTGCATGGCAAGACTGGTGCGGTTGAGCTCGGGAATGAAGCGATCGCCCCATTCATTCATTTCAAAGCAGTAGTTCAAGTGTGATTTCCTCCAATCTGGTAAGCGTCTTGCTTTGCTGTCAGGCATTACGTCGGAGCGGGTACCGTCACAGCCGGACAAGGATTCGTGTATCACTTGGTACTTCAGTAATCTTGCCAACGGGAGGCTGTCAGCATCGGCAAGTGTTAACCGGGACCTGGAGAGAGTTCAGTGATGATGCCAACAGCAACATGATCAACAAACGCAGAGTGCTGGCAGTGATTCCGGCCAGGGCCAACAGCAAGGGCCTGCCGGGCAAGAATGTGATGGAACTGGCGGGCAAACCACTGATTGCCTGGAGCATCGACGCCGCCATTGAGTCAAACTGCGTGGACAAGGTGGTGGTATCGACGGATAGTCAGGAAATTGCCGATATTGCCAAATCCTGTGGGGCCGATGTTCCCTTCCTGAGGCCTGCTGCACTGGCCATGGATGATACGCCCGGGATAGCACCGTTGCTGCATGCCTGTCAGATGGTGCCGGGCTATGATTATGTTGCCTTGTTGCAGCCGACCAGCCCGTTACGCAATGCGGCTGATCTGGACAGCGCCATCAGACTGATGGTGGGGCAGGGGGCAGATTTCTGTATCAGTGTCACCCGGGCAAAACAGCACCCCAACTGGTTGTTCTGCTTATCGGAGCAGGGGTATCTACAGCGCTACGAAGAGGCTGCAATGGCAACGGATCGGCAGTCACTCAGTCCTGTGTATGCGCCCAATGGGGCTCTTTATGTTGCAAGAATTGCCGCGTTGATGGAGCACGGAACCCTGAATGGTCCCGACACGATAGCCTATGAGATGAGTGCGGAAAGATCGACCGATATCGACACGGCTCTGGATCTGAAGATCTGCGAAATGCTGATGTGCGATGGAGTCACTGCGGCCTGAAACTCAAGGCGCACTGTCTTGTGTCTTGATGAGCCTGGCCGGGTTGCCGACAGCGACGCAGTTGTCGGGAATATCGCGGATGACGGTCGAGCCGGCGCCGATGATGGACTGGCGACCGACCTGCAGGCTTTGAATGAGTACCGAAGCTGCACCGATCCAGCTCAGATCTCCCACCTTGACCTTGCCGGACAGCACGGCACCCGGGCTGATGTGTACCGCATGACCCAGCTTGCAATCGTGTTCGACAATAGCGCCTGAATTGATGATGGCGGCAGTGCCGATACGACATCCCTGATTGATGATGACACCGGCCAGGACAACGCTGCCTGCCTCGATGACGCTTCGCTTGCTGATGATGGCCGAGGGGTGGATCACGGTAGCCATGTCCCAGCCGGCATCCTGCAATCGTGTCTGCAACTCAAGGCGGCGCTGATTGTCTCCACTGCCGATGATGAGTTGATGGCCAGCGTCCGGTGACTGGCTCAGCAGGTCATCCAGGGTGCCGAGGATTGGCCAGCCACCACTGTCGGTTTCCTCGGGATAGGTGTCATCGTAAAGGCTGACACCCTGCCAGCAGCCCGATTCAGCGGCTGCATCGGCGATCACGCGAGCATGGCCACCGGCGCCGATGATCGACAGTCTGATAGTACGTTCGGTTTCCAAGTCTGGCAGCTTCCCATGAACATGCAGCGAATCCCGAGTACCTCCCGAGCACTGCCTGAACCCGGGACTACTGCAATTTGCAGTCCCGGAGTCATTGACTTGCCAGGAGACAGTGCCAATCGGTGTGACTGGATCGTGGCAAGGATATCAAGACCGCACCTGCGGGCGAGATTTCGAGCCTTGTCAGACCTTGAGACGTTGCGTCAGTGTGGTGATCACATCGGCCGTGACATTGGCGAAGGCAATTCGCAGATAGTGTTCCTGGCCCAGGCCGAAGAAGGCCCCGGGGAGCGTGACGATGCCCTGTTCGCGTGCCAGCCGCTCGGCGACACTGACGGAAGACTCTTCCGGCCAGGGGTGCCGGACATAGGCGAAATAGGCCCCCATGGCATCGATACGCCATTCGGGCAGTGCGGCCAGTGTCTGGCGCAGCGCAGAAGCGCGTCGATTGATTTCCTCACGATTGGCGGCGCGCCAGTCATCAAGCTGTGGAAGGCAGGCGGCCAGCGCCACCTGGGGTGCTCGAGGTGCGCAGATCTGCAGATTGTCCATGATCTTGCTCATCTGCTCGATGGCAGATGGGGCTGCCACGACCGCGCCCAGGCGATGTCCAGGAATGCAATAGGATTTGGAAAAACTGGACAGACCGATCAGGGATTCGGAAGGACCGCCGTCAAACAGATCGTGCGCCGGTCCGTGTCCGGCAGGCAGAAAATCCTGATAGGTTTCATCAAGAATCAGCCAGATACCTCGGGATGCACACAGCTCGTGAAGTTCACGAATGAGGGCTGCCGGATACACCGCACCGGTGGGGTTGTTGGGCGAGACGATGGCCAGAGCTCGAACATCCGGAGTAATCGCGGCTGCCAGTCGGGCCGGGTCGGGCAGGAATCCGGTACTGGCGTTGACCGTGAAATGCGCGGTGCTGATGCCGAACATGGCCAATGTCGACTGATGGTTGAAGTACCAGGGGTTGATCAACAGGATCGACTGCCCCGGGCTTGCAACACTCAGCGCAGCGGTCACGAAAGCCTGGTTGCAGCCGGCCGTGATCAGAATGTTCTCTGTCGATACCGCGCCACCGTGGGTATGAACCAGGTCGCGTGCGTAAGCATCCCGAAAAACGCTCTCACCTTCAATCGGGCCATAGCCCAGACAAGCCGGGTCACTGGCAGCCTGCCCCAGGGCCTGTAACAGGGTATCGGGGGCCGAATAGCCCGGCACCGCCTGCGACAGGTCGACGAGATTCTCCCGCGGGCCTGCGTAATCACGCGCGGCCCGTTGTATGCGGGGGATGGGAGGAACATCCAGATTCCGGATGTTCGGATTGAAGACTTGTCTGTTCATGTTGCTGCGGATTCTAACGCGCGTCAGCAGGCCTGTCGATTAGTCTCCGGGCGGTTGGAACAAGAGCCTGTCTGTTACTTGAATCCGGGCATCAGCAGTTTCGGCAACCACAACACGATTTGCGGGAAGACGATGATCAGCAGCAGAATCATCAGCATCGGGGCGAGAATGATGGCCACATCCCGCAGTACAGTGACGACATTCACCCGGGCGATGGATGCGGAAATCAGCAGACACAAGCCATAGGGTGGTGTTACCAGTCCGAATGAGAGGGACACGATACCGATGATGGCGAACACCACGGGGTGGATTTCCGCGGCTGATGCCACCGGGTAGAGCACGGTGCCGAGAATGATGATGGCCGGGATGGCGTCGATGAACAGACCGAACAACAGAAAGAAACCGGCGATGACCAGAGACGTCCCGAATTGCCCCATTTCCAGTCCAGTCATGACGCTGACCATGAGCCGTGGCACATTGTAGAACGCCAGCATCCAGCCGAAGACCGATGCCGTACCGATGGCGAACAGTGAAATGGAGGCAAATCGTCCGGTTTCATAAAGGATGCCGATGGTTTCCCGAAAGTTGATGGTGCGATACACCACGACGCCCAGGAACAGCGAGTAGAAGGCAGCAATGATGGCACTTTCGGTGGGGGTGACGATGCCACCGACGATGCCACCAATGACGAATATCGGCGTCAACAGCGCCAGACCTGCACCCTTGAGGGCTTTCCAGAATTCGGCGAGCGAGGGTTTGCCAACGGTTGGATAGTCATAGACAACGGCATAGCCGTAAACGGTTGCCATCAGTGCCAGAGCAATCAGCAGACCCGGTATGGCGCCAGCCAGAAACAGGGAACCTACCGAGATCGACATGACACCACCCCAGACAATCATCAGGATGCTGGGAGGAATGATGACGCCCATGACCGAGGAACAGGCTGTGATGGCCACCGAGAAACGCGGATCGTAGCCTGCACGGGTCATGGCGGGGATCAGGATCTTGCCGCAGCCGGCCGCATCGGCGGTCGATGAGCCGGAGATGCCGGCGAAGAGCATGGATACTGCGACATTGACGTGACCGAGACCGCCAGGCAGCCAGCCTGTCAGGACCGTTGCCAGTCCGATGAGGCGATCGGTGATCTTGCCGCTGTTCATCAGGTTGGCTGCCAGTAGAAAGAACGGCACGGCCAGCAGGATGAAGGAGGTATAGGAGTTGAGCATCCGGTCCATGATGAGGAACGGAGTCAGTCGTATGTCCAGTGCCACCAGAGGAATGGTGGCGATGCCCAACGCAAAGGCCACGGGGACGCGCAGGATGATCAGAACAATGAAGCCGGTCAGCAGAGTCAGGCAGGCAACGCCTGTTGAGATGATCATTGTGGAAGTGTGTCCTTGCCGAGTCGGTATTCCTGCACGATCTGCCAGAACCGGAAGAGAGAGAAGGTGGCCCAGCAAAAGCCGGTCAGAGGCACCGTGATATAGATGACCAGCATGTTGACCTGCATCATGACGGAGGTCTGAATGGCCCCGAACTTCGCATAGCCGATGCCGTACCAGGCAAACAGCACGGCGAATATGCTCATCAGCAGCAGAACAATTCCTTTTTGCAGCAGTTTACCCAGCGGTGAGCGGGCTTCGGGCGTGACATGCACATCGAAGTGCGTGCCTTCCCAGACCGCGACAATGGAGCCGAGCATGACCATCCAGACGAACAGGAAGGTGGCCAGCTCCTCTGTCCATAGATACACGGGAATGAGCCCGGTATAGCGCGCAAGTACCTGCATGGTGACAGGCACGACAAGGGCCGCTACCAGACAACCCACGGCAATGCGCAGCAGCTGACAGAATCCCTCCAGTATCTTTTCAATCATGTTGCAGGACTCCGCCGCTGAGTAATGGGTTGGGGTTTCGTGAAACGCAGCCGGTCAGGTGGTATCTCTGTGTGTCTGCGCCCTGTTGCAAGCCAGCCTGGCTTGAGGGCGCAGACAACTCCCACCGGGGAAGCGCTGCCTACATGGAACGAATCGCTTCCAGCAGTTCCTGTGCACCCAGCTCTTCGGCATAGGCGTCCTGTACCGGTGTAACGAGCTCAAGCAGCTTTTCACGGTCGGCAAATTCATGCACTTCGATCTGGCCGGCGCTCTTCATCTCTTCAAGCTTCTGAGCATCTTCGGTGGATTCGAGTTGGCGACCGTACTCGCCGGCTTCCTTGCCTGCCTGCAAGACGATCTGTTGCAGATCTTCAGGCAGTTTGCGGAAGGATTTGCCGCTCATGACGATGGGACGAACGGTGATTGAATGTTGAGTGAGGGTCACATGAGGGGCAACTTCGAAGAACTTGTACTGCAGCAGGCTGGCAGATTCATTCTCAAGACCGTCAACCACGCCTGTCTGGATGGCGTTGTAGACTTCCGAATAGGCGATGGCGGAAGGTGCTGCCTTGATGGCCTGGAATACACGGGCCTGGATCGGTGCACCCATGACTCGCATCTTGTGACCGGTCAGTTCGTCGATGTTGGAAATCGCGTTGGAGGAGATCAGGTTACGTGTACCACCGCCGGCATAGCCGATGATCATCAGGTCGGCCTTGTCCAGCAGTTCCTCTTCCAGTGGCTTGAGCACGTCGCTGGAGAGGACGGCGTTCCAGTGGTCCAGATCACGGAACACGAAGGGCATGTCCATCAGTGGCAATGAGGGGGCAAATCGTGCCAGATTGGACGGCGCGATGATGGCGTAATCGATGGCAACGCCCTGAGTCAGGAAGTTGACGTAATCCGGCTCGATGCCCAGTTCGCTGTTACCGCGCAGGTCGAAGGTGATGTCGGTATCGCTGGCCGCATTGACCAGCTCGCCGAACTTGATCAGTGTCTTGCTGTAGGCATGCTCGTTGTCGAACAGGCTGGCACCGCGCAAGGTCATGTCGGCCGCATTGACGCCGCTGCCCAGCAAGGTTGCACAACTGGCAATGGCGGCGCAGATCAGTTTTTTCTTGATGTCTTTGAACACGTGGCTTTTTCTCCGTTATCTCCAGGGGGCCTGCCCATGAGTGACAGGCTGAATCAATACTGCTGACCGGGTCAGAGCCAGGTGCCGGGACCGTGACGATACGGCGACGCCTGTGGTGTGTTCTCTGCCTTCGGTTCGAGCAAGCATGGCGTAACGGTATACTAGTATGGTAGATAGGGTCAACCATTTTTGCTGCTGCGGCTTCAATCCTGTGCCGAATGCCTATAGGGGCCTGAAGTAACCTTTTGCGTAGTGTGCTGTACCTCTCGATTTTCCTTTTCAGGCCGTTAACTGCTTCAGAGTTCCTGAAAAGCGTTACCTGAATGAATCAGCCAAGCAAGCAGTACATCGACTTCAATGTCTCTGGTCAGCAGCAGATCGCGGTTCAACCGCGTGGCGAATTGCTGCTCAGCGGCATCGCTTTCGATGAGGTCGGTGTCGACATCATCGACACGGACGTCATTCTGACGAACCCGGAGAACGGTGAGCGAATCGTGCTGATGGGGCTGGCCCTCTTCCTGTTCGATGACGAAGAGGTCCCGCTCATGTCATTCGATGGCGAGGTCATATCGCCGAACCTGCTGTTGTCCAAGGTCGGCGAGATTCAGAACCTCACCATGCAGGAATTCGTGGCTGTCACCAGTTTGCTGGAAGACAGCTTCAAGACTTCCGAGGAAGAAACAGAGGAATCGGAAGACTCCGAAGAGTCGGAGACCCCACCGGATGTACTGGCGGCCATCATGCAGGCCATCGCCTCCATGACCGAGGCGCAGCAGGCTGCATCGCCCAACGTGGAAGTGGCCAGCGATGAGGGCAAGTACGATCGCAAGGCCGTGGATGAGGAAGGCGATACGTTTCTGGACAACGCCAAGACAGCCAGTGCCGATTCGTCGTCTGCTGCCTCGTCTTCCAGTGAAGCGCCGGATGTACCGGAGGCCGAGATACTGTTCGACCTGGCGCTGCTGCAACCGAATCGCGCAGAAGCCGTGGAAGTGGTGGACGGAGTCGATACCCGCAAGATTCTGGGCGGCGGTGGTTCCGAGGAATCGGTCTTCAATCCGGCCAACGATGCGCAATTCTCTACCGAGGTGCTCAACTATGGCACCGTGACCGATGACTTGATCATCCACACGGACAATCCGGCCTATTTCGACGCGAACACCATGACGCGTGTGATCGAGATGAACCCGACCTTCCCGGCGGGCTTCAAGGTGACCGAGGTGAGTCTCAAGGGTTTTCCGGATGGCTTCGAGATCGAGGGTGCCACCAAGGTCGGTGACTCATGGATCGTCAATGATCCACAGCTCAATGAGCTGGGCGTGCTCAGTTTCAATCTGATCTACAGCGTGCCGTCCGATGAGCGCTTCAGTGTCGACTTCTCCGTGACATCGGAATTCCAGGTCGGGTCGCTGGATTCGGAAGGTCTGGAGCTGGCTGTGCCTTCCGAGGCCCTATTGACATCGGAGGACAGTCGCGAGTTCGAAGTCAAGGATGTGCTCAGCGCAACCGAACTCAACTACACGAACGCTGCGGGTGATGAGGTATGGGTGCTGGCCAACAATCCGAACCCGAACCGGGTGTTCTCGGGTTTTGGCGATGATCAGATCACAGGATCGGTGGGCACCGATTTCATTCAGGGCGGCGGTGGTAATGATGTCATCGATGGCGGTGCCGGCAACGATACCCTCGATGGTGAGGCCGGTGATGATGTTCTGGTTCATGGCAAGGGCCTTGACCAGATCATCGGCGGGTCGGGTGTTGACACACTGGATTACAGTGCGCTGAGCACGGCCGTTCATGCTGATCTGTCGGTGCTGGTCGATGGTTTTTCCAATGTCACGGTGGACCCCGAAGGGCCGGACGTGGAAGTGGATCAGGTCAAGGGTGTCGAGAACATCACGGCAGGTGCCGGTGATGATCTGCTCACGGGTGACCGGGAGGACAACCGTCTGGACGGTGGTGCTGGTGATGATGTGCTGGTTGGCGGCGGTGGTAACGATGCTCTGGTCGGTGGCGAAGGCATTGATACGGCTGACTACAGTCAGTCTACCGGTCCCATCAGTACAGATCTGTCCCTTGACACGGACAATGTCACCGTGGATGAATCGAATATCGATACCTTGAGTGGTATCGAACGAGTTGTCGGTACGGACTTCGATGACATCATGCGCGGTGGCGATGCCGACGACATGTTCGAAGCGGGTGAGGGTGATGACCGTCTTGCCGGTGGTGGTGGCAGCGATACGCTCGATGGTGGTGATGGTGAGCGTGACATCGCGGATTTCGGTGGTATCGCCGAAGGGGTCAGAGTTGATCTTGGGGCTGCGACCGATGCTGACGGTTATGTGTCCGCCATTCACGGCGGCAATGCAGATCGACTGAGAAACATCGAGGATCTCGAGGGCTCGGACCACGATGATCAGCTGACCGGTAACGATCTCGGTCAATTCATCTCGGGGGCTGCCGGTGATGATGTCATCGATGGCGCAGGAGGCGACGATACGCTCGATGGTGGCGCCGGGCAGGATGATGTGTCCGGTGGCAGCGGAGAAGATACCTTTGTGCACAGCGATGGTAACGACCGGCTCGATGGTGGTGCCGATACGGATACGCTGGACTTCAGTCAGACCGACTACGTCACACAGGTCGATGCCGTGCTCGACGGTGATCAGGATTCTCAGGTTGGCGTGACCGGCGGGGATGACCTGACGATTCGCAATATCGAGAACATCATCGGCACAGCGGGTGATGACCGCCTGCAGGGTGATGCGAACGACAACGTACTCGACGGTGGTGAAGGTGATGATGACCTGATCGGTGCTGCGGGTGATGATGTGCTTGTCGGCGGTGAAGGCCGTGACAGCGCGGACTACTCGGTCGCAACGGTCGGTGTCAATATCGATCTGTCAGCCGGCGAAGTCAGCAATGATGGATTCGGTGGCCGCGACTCCATCGATGGTATCGAAGATCTGACCGGCAGCAGTTTTTCGGACACGCTTGCCGGCGATGAGCAGGACAACGTTCTGCGTGGCGGCGAGGGCGATGACACGCTGATTGGTCGTGCCGGGAATGATCTGCTATCGGGCGGTGAAGGACAGGATACCGCCAGTTACGAGTTTTCCCGTTCAGCGGTATCCGTGGACCTGGCTGCCGATGCACCGACCGAAGATGGAGAGGGCGGTCAGGATACTTTCGAGAGCATCGAGTCTGCAACGGGTTCATCGTACAACGACACCCTGATGGGTGATGACCAGGACAATACATTGTCCGGTCTGGCAGGCAACGATGTACTCGATGGTCGTGGCGGAGACGATACGCTGCTGGGAGGAAGCGGCGATGATACCTTGCTGGCAAGCCTGGGAAGTGACAGTCTTGACGGCGGCATCGGCAATGATGTGCTGGATTACTCGGCGCTGCCAGAGGCCGAGAGCATCCAGGTCACCTTGTCCGGTAGCAGCTATGCACAGGTCACGGTCAGCGGAGCCGAGGACGATCAGGTCAGGAATGTAGAAACCATCATTGCCACATCCGGTGATGATGTACTGGGTGGCGATGATCTGTCCAATGTACTCAAAGGGCAGGGTGGTGACGATGTCATCAGTGGTGGGGAAGGGTCCGATCAGCTGTTCGGTGGTGATGGTAACGACCAGTTGCGTTTCGATGATCTGACATCCGACGGCATAACGCTGAGCCTGATCACCAATACGGCCTCCTATGCCATCGATGGCAGCACCGATCGCTTCAGTGAATTCGAAACCTATGCGGCAACCAATCAGGATGACACCATCCTGACATCCGACGATGTGGATCTGGTCGAGGGTCTCGGCGGGGATGATCACTTCTACAGCAGTCTGGGTAATGACGAGCTGGTGGGTGGCAGCGGCCTGGATATCGTCGATTACTCGGAGCAGACAGGCATCGATCATATCGAGGCGACACTCGATGAGGGGAGAACCATTACCGTCACGGTGGTGGGAGGAGACGATGATCAGGTCACCACGGTAGAAGGGATTGTCGGGTCAGCGGGTGATGACATTCTTACCGGGGATTCTCTGGATAATGAACTGGCAGGCTCCGCCGGCGATGATCTGCTGGATGGCGGCGCCGGGGATGACACACTGCTGGGCGACTCCGGCCAGGATCGATTTCTGGGTGGCGAAGGTGATGACAGTTATATCGGGGGTTCCGGAACCGACGTCATTGACTACAGTGCTGCACAGGGTGGCATCTCGGTTGACCTGTCGGAAAACACCGCCATCAATGATGGTTTCGGTGGGCAGGACACCATTGCGGGTGTCGAGGACATCATCGGTACTGATGATCGCGACGTCATCAGCGGTGATGCCCGGGCCAATACACTGACCGGCTCTGCCGGTAACGATGTCATACGCGGCGGCAGTGGCTCTGACATCCTGAACGGTGGCGAAGGTCTACTGGATGAGGTTCATTTCGATGACCTTCTGAATTTCGGTGTCACGCTGGATCTGGAGGCGGGAACCGCGTTCTTTGCCGGAGATGTCAGCACAGATGCGCTGACGGGTTTCGAGTTGTATTACATGACCAGTCAGGATGATCTGGTCAGTGGTTCTGCCGCGGCCGATACCGTGTTCGGTTCGGCTGGCGAAGACCTGTTCCTGGCCAGTACGGGGGCGGATGTTCTGGACGGTGGGGGCGACAGTGACAGCATCGACTATTCGGCGCTGGCAGAGGCGACGTCCATCAGTGTCACGCTGGATGGTTCACGCACCGTGGAGGTCGATGTCGAGGGTGTCGGCCTGCAGAGCATTACCCGGATCGAAAACGTGACTGGCACGGCAGGAGCGGATTCACTCGGTGGTGATGCCTTGTCCAATCAGCTGATCGGTGGGGCCGGCGATGACAGCATCTTTGGCGGCGCGGGTAGCGACATACTCGAAGGTGGCGAGGGCAATGACGAGCTGAGATTCGACGAGCTGGGTTCGGTCGGTATCACCCTGACATTGGGAACCGGTCTTGGAACAGCTGTCTATGCCGCTGACAACAGTACGGATACCTTCACGGGGTTCGAGCGCTATCTGACGACCAAGCAGGACGATATCGTTCAGACCTCCGAGGGCGTGGATACCGTATTCACCCTGGCAGGTGATGATCAGATCGATGCCAGTCATGGTGCCGATATCATCGATGGTGGACTGGGAGATGACTCCATTGATTATTCCGGCCTGAGTGGCGCGACGGGTATTCAGGTGGAGCTTGAAGGCTCCACTGCGGTGCAGGTCGTGGTGGATGGTGCAGACGATGACACCATCAGCAATATCGAGAACGTGACGGGTACCTCCGGAGCGGACCGTATTGTCGGCGATGAACAGGCGAACCGCCTGTTCGGTCTGGATGGTGCCGATGTGCTGACCGGTGGCGCCGGTGATGATGAGCTGTCCGGTGGGCAGGGTAATGACCTGCTGACAGGTGGCGAGGGCAATGATCAGCTGTTCGGTGATCAGGGCGAGGATACCGTCAGTTATTCCGATGCATCCGGTGGTGTGTCGGTGGATCTGTCAACCGGTACCACGGCCAATGACGGCTTTGGTGGTGAAGATGAATTGCGCAGTATCGAAAACATCGAAGGCAGTGTGCATGCCGACGTACTGCGCGGCAATGGTAGTGATAACAACATCGTCGGCAACGACGGTGATGACACGGTATACGGTGGTCTGGGGTCGGATACCTTGTCAGGCGGCGATCATGTGTTCGGCGATGTGTTGCGCTTTGATGATCTGATCGGCGGCAGTCTCGAGCTGGACCTGGGTCTGCAGAAGGCGGTTTTCACCGGGGATCTGTCGGTTGATACCTTCAGTGGGTTTGAACGATACATCGGTACACAGCAGGCTGATACGCTCAAGGGAAGCGATCTTGCTGATGACGTGGACCTTCAGGGCGGCGATGATCTGCTGAGTGCCTCGGCCGGCAGTGACACGCTCGATGGTGGCGATGGGACGGATACGCTGGACTACTCGGGTCTGAGTGGCGTCAATGGCATCAGCACCATACTCAATGGTGGCAGTGCGACGGTGGTCAGTGTCGATGGTGGGGATGACGACACGATCTCGAACATCGAAAATCTGGTCGGCACGGATGGTGACGATACGCTTGGCGGTGATGTGTCCGACAACCGCCTGCAAGGTCTGGATGGTGACGACCGCTTCGTTGCCAGTGCGGGGGCGGATGAGCTGCTCGGTGGTGCGGGTTCCGATACGCTGGATTACAGCGCCTTGTCCAGCGCCGATGCGGTAACGGTCGAGTTGCAGGGGGCCGGGCTTGCGACAGTCACGGTCGTCGGCGGTGAGAACGATCAGATCTCGCAGATTGAAAACGTGGTGGGAACCTCCGGCGACGACACGCTGACAGGGGACGCCGAGCAGAACCGTCTGGAAGGCCGCGCTGGTGATGACACACTCGATGGCGGTGCAGGCGCGGATACCTTGCTCGGCGGTGATGGCGAGGATCTGCTGATTGCCAGTGAAGGTGCTGATATCAGCGATGGCGGGGCGGACGAAGATACGGTGGACTACTCGGGCATGGCCTCCGGACAGTCGATTGATGTCACCCTGGCAGGTTCTGCTGATGCGACTGTAACCATTGCAAATGGTGATGATCAGACGATTCGCAATATCGAGAACGTGATCGCCACCGGTGAATCGGACCGGATTGCCGGTGATGCGCAACAGAACCGTATCGAGGCCGGGGCGGGTGATGATGTGCTGGGAGCGTC
>CBDUIJ010000062.1:0-21747 GCA_965367215.1 uncultured Granulosicoccus sp. | reverse complement strand
TCACACCAATCACCAAACCCAGATTCTGCGACAGCACCGAGAAATCCACACCGGCGCCTACCGTGACGAAGAACAGGCCCAGCAACAGCCCCTTGAACGGTTCGATATCGCTTTCCAGTTCGTGTCGGTATTCGCTGGTTGCCAATACAACTCCGGCCAGGAAGGTACCCAGAGCCGGCGACAGGCCGACTATATCCATCAACAGGGCAATGCCGATGACCAGCAGCAAGGCCACTGCCGTGAACATCTCACGCAATTGCGAACGGGCGATATAGCGAAAGACCGGCCGGGAAAGATAATAACCACCGACCACCACCAGGGCGACCGCACCAATGGTCAGCAGAGCGGTCTGCCAGGCCTCCAGATGTCCCAGCACATCGGAGACGCCACCACTCTCGCCATGCTCACTTTCCACTCCGGCCAGCCCGGGTATCGCCAGCAGCGGAATGATGGCCAGCATGGGGATGACCGCAATATCCTGAAACAGCAAGACCGAGAAGCTCGATTTGCCACCCTCGGTCTTCATCAGGGATTTTTCGTTGAGCGTCTGCAGCACGATCGCCGTGGAAGACAGGGAGAACACCATGCCGACCGCCAGCGCAATGTGCCAGTCCAGACCGAATGACCAGGCAGCGGCCGTGATCAGCGAGACGGTCAGCAGAACCTGCAAACCGCCCAGACCCAGCAGCTTGTGCCGCATGGCCCACAGCGAACGAGGTTCCAGTTCCAGGCCGACGATGAACAGCATCATCACCACACCAAACTCGGCAAAATGCTGGACATCGGTGGTCTCGCTACCCATCAGTCCGGCCACCGGCCCGATGATGATGCCGGCTATCAGATAACCCAAGACCGACCCCAGACCCAGGCGCTTGGCCACCGGCACGGCAATGACCGACGCCATCAGGTAGATGAAGGCCCCCAGCAGCAGATTATCCATGACTATCAACCTGTCCGTCGCGACCGTTGCCAGCGCGCTCATCGAGCATCGGTACTGCCGGGTGGTCCATCAACTCCTGCGCCATGGCACGTGGAATATCCAGTCGTTCATCACGCAGAGCTTCCAGAACCTGTCGATAACAGGCGACATGCTCCGTGACCCGCTCATCGCTGCTTGCCTGCAGCGAAGAGAACAGCACCAGAGGCGGCAGATAACGCATGCGGCACAATTGCGCGGTCTGCTCCAGCGGACTCAGCAGAGTACGCATCGGAAAATGATTGAGCCCATCTTCCGCATAGTCGTGCTCGGCAGCACCGGCGCTTGCTGCCACCAGAAACAGTTTGCCACCCAATCGGCAGCCATCACCGCCGTAGGCAAAGCCATGCTCCAGCACCAGGTCCTGCCACTCCTTGAGCAGGGCCGGGGTGGAATACCAGTAGATCGGAAACTGGAACACGATGACATCGTGTTCCAGCAAACGCTGCTGCTCGGCGTCGATATCGATCTTGAACCGGGGATAGAGCGCGTACAGGTCCACCACAGTCACCCCGGACAAGCCCGCCGCCATGGACGACATCATGCTGTTGACATGCGAGTGGCTCGGATTGGGGTGCGCCGTCAGTATCAGGATTCGCTTCAAGTGGACCTCGCTCGCATGTCGCCCCGCCCTACAGGCAGGCTTCGAGCAGAGCCCGGGTATTGTCGGTATTCATGATGACAGGATTACCACCGGTGCTCGGATCTGCCAGCGCAGAGGCCGTCAGGGCATCAAGGTCGGGATTGACCACACCAAGGTCAGTCAGGTTGCCCGGTATGCGGAACAGTCGATTGAGCTCGCCCACCCGTGCATGAAAACCTTCGAAGCCGCCATGGATGCCCAGATAATTGGCAGCCTTCTCCAGCCTGGACTCGACCGCCGTGCGATTGAACATCAGCACCGGCTGCATGACCACGGCATTGGTGGTGCCATGATGGGTGTTATACACCGCACCGATCGGATGTGACAGCGCATGTATGGCCCCAAGGCCTTTCTGAAAGGCGGTCGCACCCATGGCTGCCGCACTCATCATGTGCGCCCGGGCTTCGATGTCCGTACCGTCTTCATAGGCGCGTGGCAGGTATTCATTGACCAGTCGCATGCCTTCCAGGGCAATGCCCTGACTCATGGGGTGGTAATGCGGTGAGCAGAACGCTTCCAGGCAATGCGCAAAGGCATCCATACCGGTGCCTGCGGTAATGGCAGGCGGCATGCCGACCGTCAGTTCAGGGTCACAGATGACCACAGCCGGCAGAATCTTCGGATGAAAGATGATCTTCTTTTCGTGGGTATCGGCATTGGTCAGCACCGAGGCACGCCCCACTTCCGAACCGGTACCGGCCGTGGTCGGGACCGCCACCACAGGATCGATACCGGCAGGGTCAGCACGCGTCCACCAGTCATCGACATCCTCGAAATCCCAGACTGGGCGTGTCTGACCGGACATGAAGGCCAGGGCCTTGCCCAGATCCAGCGCCGAACCACCACCAAAGGCGACCACACCGTCATGCCCGCCTTCGCGATAGACAGCCAGACCGGCCTCCACATTCTGCCCGGTGGGGTTCATGTCGACATCCGAGAACACCGCTCGCCCCAGACCGCCGGCTTCCAGCAGGTCCAGCGTCGCCGTGGTGATCGGCAGTTCCCTCAGGCCCCGGTCGGTGACCAGCAGAGGTTTACTGATGCCCACAGCCTTGCAGGCATCAGCTATTTCGCTGATACGCCCGGCGCCAAAGCGGATGGGGGTTGGATAATTCCAGTTACCGGTGAGTTGCATAGGGCTAGCTGTATCTGTTTCCAGTAAGAATGAACAGTCCGCTCAGGACTGCTTTCTGAAGTGGTAGGACTTCGGCCGAGTAATGCTGTGATATCCAAGCACCGACAGACCTGCGCCACGGCCGGTGTCCTTGCAACCGGTCCAGCACAGCGACGGATCGAGATAATCACAACGATTCATGAAGACGGTTCCGGTCTCGATCTCGCGACCGATACGGGCGGCGCGTTCGGCATCCTGTGTCCACAGCGCGGCGGTCAGGCCGAAATCACTGTCGTTCATCAGGCGAATGGCTTCGGCATCGTCTGTCACCTTCATGATACCAACCACAGGGCCGAAGGATTCCTCACGCATGACGCGCATATCGTGATTGACATCGACCAGGATCTGCGGAGCCAGATAGGCACCGCCATCATCGGCGGCAAAGGCTGAAGGATCGATCAGACCCCGCGCACCGGCAGCCAGTGCTTCTTGCGTCTGCGCTCGAACCGTCTCGGCAAAGCGGCGGTGAGCCATCGGCCCCAGCGTGGTTGCCTCATCCAGCGGATTGCCCAGGGTGTAGCCCGAGACAATACCCACCGCCTTCTCCACGAAGGCATCGAACAGTGACTCGACGACATAGATGCGCTCGATACCACAGCAGCACTGCCCCGAGTTGAACATGGCCCCATCGATCAGGGTGTCCACCGCCGCATCCAGATCGGCATCCTCCATGACATAGCCCGGATCCTTGCCGCCCAGCTCCAGGCCCAGTCCCGTGAAGGTTCCGGCAGCCGCCACTTCCATGGCTCGCCCACCCTGCACCGAGCCGGTGAAATTGACAAAGCCGAAGGCCTTCTGACTGATCAGCTCGCTGGTCAACGCATGATCGAGAAAGACATTCTGGAAAACGGCCCTGGGAATGCCGGCCGCATGAAAGGCCTCGGCAATGCGCTCACCGACCAGCAGGGTCTGGGTTGCATGTTTGAGCATCACCGCATTGCCTGCAATCAGTGCCGGCACCACCGTGTTGATGGCGGTCATGAACGGATAATTCCACGGCGCTATGACCAGCACCACACCCACCGGCTCCCGCTCGATACGCCGCTCGAAAGCCGCGCTGTCCTCGACCACGATGGGTGCCAGACCCTCTGCCGCCAGCTCGGCCATGCGACCACTGCGCTCGGCCACGCCACCGAACTCCCCGCCATAGCGCACCGGGCGCCCCATCTGCCAGGTCAGTTCCGTGACCAGCGCATCCGTCATGGTGCCCAGAATCTCGATGCCCTTGTTGACCAGGGCAATGCGTTCCTGCAATGGCCGCTTGCGCCATTCACGCTGCGCATCGCGCGCTGCCTGCACCGCTGTTGCGGCCTGTTCAGGCGTCAGGATCGGGCGAGTTGCATAGACACTGCCATCGATGGGTGACACGCACTCCAGCATTCTGGTCTCACTCATGAACGTTCAAAACCTCGTTGAATTTCGTAATCGGTAACGATGCGGTCGAATTCTTCCTGGTCCCAGCGTGCCGCTCGGACATAGTGATCCACCACTTCATCACCCAGCGCTGCCCGCAGCATGGCCGAACCATCCAGCGCGGCCATGGCGTCCCGCAGGTTGCCTGGAATCTCGGCCGTGCCTGAATCCTCATAGGCATCGCCACGGAATTCCGCCGGCAGGCTCATGGCGTTCTCGATACCGGCAATGCCGGCGGCTATCTGTGATGCCATGGCAAGGTAGGGATTCATGTCAGAGCCTCCAATACGGCATTCGACCCGAACATTCTCAGAGTCCGGCGCCACGATGCGAAACCCTGCCGTCCGGTTGTCGATGGACCAGATGATGCGCGTCGGTGCGAATGTCCCCTTGGAGAATCGCTTGTAGGAATTGATGTACGGCGCCAGAAACACGGTGGTCTCGCCCGCATGTGCCAGCAGTCCGGCCAGGTACTGCTGCATGACTGTCGACATGCCATGAGCCTCGGACGCGTCGAAGAAGGCCGGCTTGCCATCGGCGGTACGCAATGACTGGTGAATATGGCTGGATGAGCCCACCAGGTCCTCGTGCGGCTTGGCCACGAAGCTGACGCTGTGCCCGGTATTCCAGGCAATCTCCTTGGTGGCATGCTTGGCCAGACTATGCACATCGGCCATGTCCAGCGCATCCGAATAACGAATGTTCAGCTCGGCCTGCCCCGCTTCGGCCTCGCCCTTGGTGCACTCCACCGGCACACCGGCAGCATACAGCTGATTACGCAGCGGTCGCATGAAGCCCTCTTCACGGGCTGTCTGCAGAATATGGTAGTCCTCGTTATAGGCGCTGATGGGGGTCAGATCGCGGTAATGCTTGTCGCGCGCCTCTTCATAGGTTTCCCGGTAGACGAAGAACTCCAGCTCGGTGGCCGCGGTGCAGCTCAGACCCAGCTCCGCCAGACGTTCGATCTGTCGCTTCAGAACGGCGCGCGGTGAATGCGGTACCGCCGCATGTGTGTGATGATCCAGCACATCGCACAGCACCATGGCAGCCCCTTCGGCCCAGGGCGTGATGCGCAAGGTGCTCATGTCAGGCTTCATGACGTAATCGCCATAGCCGGACGACCAGCTGGTGGAGGCATAACCGTCCGGTGTGGCCATCTCGAAGTCGGTAGCCAGCAGATAGTTGCAGCAGTGTGTTTCCTCGTGGGCGGTTTCGAGGAAGTTGCTGACATGGAAGCGCTTGCCCAGCAAGCGCCCTTGCATGTCCACCATGACAGCCACTACCGTGTCGATGGTGCCATCCTGTGCTGCGCTCTTGAGCGCGTCGAGAGTCAGATTTCCGGGCATGTGCTTACCGTTGCGAGAGGGAGACAATGCTGCGGATCAGCAGCGGACAAGCGGTGAATACTGTGCTGCCATGCCGCATCCTGTCAAGTCACCCGCCGATTGCCACACCCTGGCCCTCGCCTGCTACATGGGCCGGGACAGATAGTAGTCGTCATCGAACAGCATCACCGCTCGCGGAAAGTACACCACCAGTATGGTAATGATCATGCCTTCCAGCGTGGCCTCGCCCCCGGCCAGCAGCAATCGCAAGCCGGTCTGCTCGGAGAACAGCAGATCCAGTGCCGGCTCACCCGCCAGCATGGCCGGGAAGAACACACCCGCACTCTGCTGAACGGCATACACGATGAACAGGCCGAAGAAGCCGCAACCCAGCATGAAGACGAACGGGTTGGCAGGCAGAAATTGTCGCGTGAGCCTGACGACAAACAGCATCAGCCAGGTAGGCAGCAAGGCATCGACCAGCAGAATCAGGCCCATGTCGGCCCAGGGTTGCGTGATCAGCAAGAGCAAGGTCATCGATAACAGTGCTCGGCAATAACCGACCGTCAGTGCCAGAAAAGCTGCCCCCGAGTATTTCAGGCTGATGCCTTCCGGCATATCGCGTGCGAGCAGCAGAATGCCGAAAACCAGTGCGGTCAGCCCAGCCCAGATCAGGACATCATCAACCCTGGCTTTCTCGAGGCCGGAACGACGCAGGGCATCGAACACGAAGGGCAGCATCGCCAGCAGGCAGACAATCTGCACAGTGCTCACGATGACAGCCCGGGCAAGTCGCTACTTGCCCAGCTTGCCGGTGGGTCGGCCCTTGGGAGTTTCAGTGATGGCCAGATACCAGGTCATGCAGCAGGTAATCGAGAACAACACCCAGAACACCAGGAATGCCAGCGTGTAGGCCGCAGCCCGATTGTCGGCCAGGTGCACGCTGACCCATTCGATCTGTATCGGATCGATAACGGAGAACAACAGACCCACGGTCATGGCCGCACCCACGAATGCCGGCCACACGACCTGCATCAGACATCGCACAAACAGATTACGCCCCGGGTCCGGAGCAGGATTGCCCGAAGCCAGTGGTATATCTGCGGACACCTTTGATTCCAACATGTTCAGTGCACTCCAAGTGGTCAGAACAACTGTGCCAAGTCTACTTAAACTCGGACTTGTTAAACACCTCTTCAGGTGCTCTGTACGCGATGGACATGGCCACCTCACTCTGCAAATCCTCAAGACTGCTGACCAGACGCCACGGGGCCTGATCGGCCGGTTGCAGATGAATCCGGAACTTGCCGAATTCCGGCAACTCGACACCGGCCGCCAGGTAACGATTGCCACCAATGGACTGCAGTACGGTTGCCCCATCCAGCTCTGCCCGAGTCACGTGCACCCACTGCATGTCCAGCGCCTGCGGCCAGTGGAAATTCGCTTCCAGCTCATCGGCCTGCTGATGCAGCATCTCGGGTAGCTGTGGCATGACCCGATCCACATCCACGATCAGACCTTCACTGCTGTTCGTCAATGTCGCACTCAGGCCCAGCAAGGTGGCCATGCGATCACGCTCGATGCGCAGATTGATGCCCTTGCCTTCCGCGTAGTAGTCGTCCACGACCAGTGAGTTGTTCGCACTCAGCGCCAGGTACAGCATCATGATGCCCAACCCTACCGACACCAGCGGAATGCTGATCAGAAACCATGGCCAGCCATAGCGATACCACGGTTTGGTCTGGCGGTCCTGATCGTCGATTGGAGCGTTGATGGCAATACTCATGCTATTGGCCCGTACTATTCAAGAGGTTCAGGCAGGAAGAAGGAGGTCTTGGCGCTTTCATGAATGGTCGGATCATCCACGGCTTCCACGACGATTTGAATCGGATTACTGCCGGCCTTGCCGGCATCCGGCTCGGCGCGTACACGCAAGGCGACGGTTCGGGTAGAGGCGGCCTCCATGTCGATGTTCTCGTCCGTATCGATGGCAAGCGTTGGCAAACCGTTCACCGAGATGCGGAAAGTTCGATCCTGCTCGGCACTGTTGATCAGGTTGACCCGATAGACGTTTTCGATCACGCCGTTCTTGACCTCACGCGACAGTGCACCACGATCGCGCATCACATCCAGTTTGACCGGCATGCGGGTTGCGATATGACCGATCAGTACACCGATCACTGACCACAGGATGACGGTGTAGATGAGTATGCGAGGACGAAAGACACGCTTCCACAACTGCGCGCGTGTCCAGCCATTCTCCATGCCATTGAGCGTGTCGTAACGGATGAGCCCCTTGGGACTGCCGACTTTTTCCATGACCTGATCACAGGCATCGATACAGGCCGCACAGCCGATGCATTCGTACTGCTGACCGTCACGAATATCAATGCCTGTCGGGCAGACCTGTACGCACAGACTGCAATCGATACAATCGCCTTTACCCTCGGAGCTGCTCTTCTTGGAACGCGGACCGCGTGGCTCACCGCGAGAAGGCTCGTAGGTGATGACCCAGGTATCGTTGTCGAACATGACACCCTGGAATCGTGCATAGGGGCACATGTACTTGCAGACCTGTTCGCGCAGAAAACCGGCATTGCCGTAGGTGGCGAAACCGTAGAACACGATCCAGAACATCTGCCAGGGTCCGAGCGACAGACTGACAATCTGACCGAGCATGTCTCTGATGGGCGTGAAATAACCGACAAAGGTTATGCCGGTCCAGAGGGCGAAGGCAATCCAGGCCGCGTGCTTGGCCGCCTTGAGCCGGAACTTGTGCGCAGACATCGGCGCCCTGTCCAGCTTCATGCGACGTGAGCGATCACCTTCGATCTTGCGCTCTATCCACATGAAGATTTCGGTATAGACCGTCTGTGGGCAGGCAAAACCACACCACAGTCGTCCTGCCACTGCCGTGAACAGGAAAAGGGACATGGCCGAGATGATCAGCAGGGCTGTAAGGTAGATGAAGTCCTGTGGGTACAGGATCAGCCCGAAGATGTGAAACTTTCGAGCACCGAGATCGAACAGCACCGCCTGTCGGTCATTCCAGGATAGCCATGGCAGGCCGTAGAACAGTACCTGCGTGAACCAGACCAGAATCCAGCGCCACTTGGCAAACAAGCCGGTGACCGAACGCATGTAGACCTTGCGGCGGACTTCCAGCAGCATGTTTTCCTGCTGTTTACCACCCGATGCTGTAGAGCTAGACATCTTGTATGACCATCCTTTGATGGATGACGACAGCGCTCAGGCTGTCGTCATCTCGTTAGCCCGGGAAGGCTAGTTGGCTGAAGCCGTTTTCTCCGGAGTGTTGGACAGACTCCAGATATAGGCGGCGACTACATGCGCCTTGCCTTCTCCCAGCAATTCGCCGAACGCCGGCATGCGATTGTTCAAACCGTTATTGATGGCGTACTCCACGGATGACAGTGAACCACCATACAACCAGACATCGTCAGTCAGGTTCGGCGCACCGATAGCCGGATTGCCCTTGCCGTCCATACCATGACAGGCACCGCACACGGCAAACCGAGGCTTGGCTTTCTCGGCCAGCGCCGCATCATGCCGACTGTCGGACAGCGACAGCACATAGTTCGCCATGGCAGCCACATCTTCAGGGGTATTGCCGATGGCTGCGACCATGGGCGGCATCACCGCGTTTCGGCCATTGAGCACCGTGTTCTTGATGTGCTCCGGTGTGCCGGTACCCAACCAGTCATTGTCAGCCAGGTTCGGGAAAGAACGACTGCCTCGGGCATCCGAACCATGACACTGACTGCAGTAGGTCAGGAACAGACGCTCACCCATGGCAACGGCATCCGGATTGGCTGCCACCTCGGGAATTTCCTGAGCCAGATAGCCTGCGAACAACGGTGCAGTCACCTCGTCCATCTTGGCCACTTCCTCATCATACTGACCGGTAGCAGACCAGCTCAGTGTGCCCTTGAAGGAACCGAGTCCCGGGTACAGGATCAGATAGCCTGCCGAGAAAACGCAGGTGATGTAGAACAGATACAACCACCAGCGTGGCAGTGGATTGTTCAGCTCTGCCAGATCTTCATCCCAGACATGTCCGGTGGTTTCCACTTCACCGTTGACCGGCTGAGGCAACTTGGCACGCGAGGTCAGGAAGGCCAGCAGAAAACAGGCGATGATGGAGACGATCGTGATGATGCTTACGTAGTGGCTCCAGAAGTCACTCACGAAATCAGCCATGGGACGTCTCCTTATCTGATGTTGCCTTGCCTGCTGACTGGCCGGCAGATGGTTTGTCGGTATTCGTGTTGTCGTTTGCCGCCTGCCACTTGGCAACCGACTTCTCCTGCATCTCGTCGTCGGCAAAGGGCAGATTGGCCGCTTCGTCGAAACGCTTCTTCTGGCGACCGCTGTAAGCCCACAGAACGATCAGAAGAAAGACAACGAAACTGACGACAGTGACGATGACTCTCATGTCGGTGATGCCCATTACTGAACACCTCGTCCTGCAGTACCCAGTATCTGCAGATAGGCGATCAGCGCATCCAGCTCGTTCTTGCCTTCAAGCTGTGCCGGTGCTGCATCGATCTGCTCCTGAGTGTAGGGGTGACCCAGCATGCGCAGCACTTCCATCTTCTTCGTGATACCGGCAGGCTTCAGCTCGGTCTCTGCCAACCAGGGATAGGCAGGCATGACGGATTCGGGTACCAGATCGCGAGGATTGTTCATGTGGACGCGATGCCATTCATCGGTATAACGACCACCGACACGATGCAGGTCTGGACCCGTGCGCTTGCTGCCCCACTGGAATGGACGGTCGTAGACAAATTCGCCGGCAACCGAATAAGGCCCGTAACGCTCGGTTTCTGCCCGGAATGGACGAATCATCTGCGAGTGGCAGTTGTAGCAGCCCTCTCGCACATAGACGTCTCGTCCGGTCAACTGCATGGCATCGTAGGGTTCAAGTCCGGCAACCGGTTCGGTGGTGGACTTCTGATAGAACAGTGGAACGATCTCCACCAGGCCACCTACCGAGATGACCAGGACGATCAGTATCACCATCAGGCCGATATTCTTCTCGACCAGCTCGTGTGTCACTTTCATGTTTTAGTCTCGTCTTTGCCGGGTTCAGGACTGTGCAACAGAGGCGGCCGCAGGGGCTGCATCGTGTCCATGTCCGGATTGAGTGACAGGAATGGCCGCAACCGCGTTCTTGCCCTGGCGAATGGTCATGATCATGTTGTAGAGCATCAGCAACATGCCGCTCAGGTACAGCAGACCGCCGAAGAAACGCATCATGAAGTACGGGTGAGTTGCCTTGACCGCTTCGATGAAGGCGTAGACCAGTGTGCCGTCAGGGTTGGTGGCACGCCACATCAGACCCTGCATGACACCGGCAATCCACATGGCTGCGATATACAGAACGATACCCAGCGTGGCAATCCAGAAGTGGATTTCAATGAGTCTGACGCTGTACATCTGAGTACGACCGAACAGGCGCGGAATCAGGTAGTAGATGGATCCCATGGTGATCATGCCGACCCAGCCCAGTGCACCGGAATGCACGTGTCCGATAGTCCAGTCCGTGTAGTGAGACAGTGCGTTGACCGTCTTGATGGCCATCATGGGGCCTTCGAAGGTAGACATGCCGTAGAACGACAGGGATACGATCAGGAACTTCAGGATGGGATCGGTACGCAGTTTGTGCCAGGCGCCTGACAGAGTCATGATGCCGTTGATCATGCCGCCCCAGCTGGGTGCCAGCAGGATCAGGGAAAACACCATGCCGACAGACTGAGTCCAGTCAGGCAGAGCCGTGTAATGCAGGTGATGCGGGCCAGCCCACATGTAGGTGAAGATCAGAGCCCAGAAATGCACGATGGACAGACGATAGGAGTAGATCGGACGACCTGCCTGCTTCGGGATGAAGTAGTACATCATGCCGAGAAAGCCGGCAGTCAGGAAGAAGCCCACGGCGTTATGGCCGTACCACCACTGAACCATGGCATCCTGCACACCGGCATAAGCCGAGTAGGACTTGCCCATGGTGACAGGCACAGCTGCACTGTTGACGATATGCAGCACGGCAACGGCGAGGATATAACCGCCGTAGAACCAGTTGGCAACATAGATATGCGGTGTCTTTCGCTTGACGATGGTGCCGAAGAACACCAGCGCGAATGCGACCCAGACCAGCGCGATCAGGATGTCGATGGGCCATTCCAGCTCAGCGTATTCCTTTGACTGGGTAATACCCAGTGGCAAGGTGATCGCGGCCAGAACGATGACAGTCTGCCAACCCCAGAACGTGAAAGGCACCAGCCAACCACCCCAGAGTCGAGCCTGGCAGGTTCGCTGCACCACGTAGTAACCCGTGGCAAACAGAGCGCTACCGCCGAAGGCGAAGATGACGGCATTGGTGTGCAATGGCCGTAAACGTCCGAAACTGATCCATGGCAGACCGCCATTGAGTTCCGGCCAGGTCAGCTGCGCGGCGATGATGACGCCAACCAGCATGCCGACAACGCCCCAGACCACGGTCATGACCGCGAACTGACGCACTACTTTATAGTTATAGGTGTCCTTGCTTTCTACCTGCAAGTCCTCCCGCTCAGAGTCGACCAGCGCCGCCGCCTCGTTCATGGTAGTACTCATCTAATCGCAACCCTCAGCGTGAAATCGAACCAATGTTTACATCCTGACTCTATAGAGGCAACAACTTTCCTGCCCGCTTGTCGTGTCATCTTGAAGTCAAAGGCATGGCAAATGCCAACGCAATGATGGTACGTGCCTGCCTGTGCGTGTCACTTGATCTACATCAACGACACAGTCAGCTCTTGACCGTCCACCGCCAAATTATCGTCACAACACCTGTGACAGCACCCTGCTGAAGCAACAAGGCATGCTGCTTCGACGTATTGGCGGAAAGCAGAATATCGACTGACCTCATGACATCTTGATCGTGTTGCCGGCAACCCCGCAGACGCTGGCATCAGCAGTCACTTCGTCATCGAATCTTCCGACTCTGACGTATTGCCAAGCCCGGAACCCTCGACCTTACCCTGTTCAACCACACCTGACCCGGCATCATTTACATTGGCGGGTGTCTCATCGACGCCCTTCTCCACTTTCGGCCGATCGTCATCCAGCAGGATGCTCCAGGCAGGCCCCTGGTCATCATCGAACTGACCGTCGTGATTCATCCAGAAGAACACGCCCACAGCCACGCCGACTGCCAGTACGGATAGAGGTATCAGAAGGAAAAGCGATTCCACAGCCTGGTTCTCGGTGAAGAAGTGACATCCGCGGATAACACACTGCCACGGGTCCAGAGTCGCTGGGCATTGGCCACCACCAGCAGTGAACTACCGGCCATGCCGATGGCCGCAGCCCAGGGTGGCACCATCCCCAGCGCAGCCAATGGGATGGCCGTCAGGTTATACAGAGCCGCCCAAAGCAGATTCTGACGAACGATACGCAGGGTCTGCGCAGATTTATCCAGCAATTCTTCGAGCCCTTCAAGGCCCGGCAGCAGGGAAATCACATCAGCCGCCGTTCGCGCCAATGCGGTGGCGTCACCGGCAGCCAGAGAGACATCGGCACTGGCCAGCACCGGCGCATCGTTGATGCCGTCCCCCACCATCAGCACGGTTGCTCCACCGGCCTGCAGAGCGGCGACTGCCTTCTGCTTGTCGGACGGTGTCATGCCTGCCGAGTACTGCTCGATGCCCAGCGCCTGTGCAGCCTGACGCACCGCTGGCAGACGATCACCCGAGAGCAGATGCACCTTCAGTCCCTTTTTCTGCAGCTGTTTCACCAGCGCGGGCGCCTCGTCGCGCAAGGCATCCGTGATCAGGAACCGGGCCAGTACCTGAGGCTCTGCCGTGTTCGCTACGGCAACATCCACGCTGCCATCACCGTTACTGCCATGAGGATTTTCAGGCTCCTCCTCAAAGGGTCGCAACACCAGATACACCTCACTGGCAGCCTGCGCCTCCTCACCATCCTGCCCTTGCCAGTGCTGCACTTCATCGGCTGACAGATCACACCATCTGGCCGATCCCAGGTACAGGGCCATGCTGCCCGCGGCATCTGTTTCGAGCACCGCGGCAACGCCATGCCCCGCACTATGCAACAGACGCACAGCGGCAAGGCCGAGCCGCTGCAACTCGGCCAGGGCATCCAGGCCTGCATCCGTGCCCGAGTGCGAGCTCGGCTCAGCCCCGGACTGCCGACTCGCGCGCTCGGCCTCCAGCTGCGCCTGGCGCAATGCATGGGCATGGGGATGGGTCGAACCCTGCTCCAGAGCACCCGCCAACTGCAGTACTCGAAGTCGTGTCTCCCCTTCCGCCAGCTGAATATCACTGACGATCGGTTTGCCCGTGGTCAGCGTACCGGTTTTATCAAACACCACGTCGCTGACCTGCGCCAGGGCTTCCAGCGCATGTCCCCGAGTTACCAGCAAGCGCTGCCGTAACAGATCACCGGTGGCGGCCGCCATTGCAGCAGGAGTTGCCAGCGACAGAGCACAGGGGCAGGACACCACCAGCACGGCAATGGCGGTGGTTGCCGCCCGGGAGGAATCCAGCTGCATCCAGACCAGCCATACCAGGGAGGCGAACACCATCAGCACACTGATGAAGATCGTTGCAATGCGATCGGTAAGCGTGACCGTAGGCGGTTTTTCGCTGGCACCCCGATCTATCAGACGATCTATGACCGACAGCGTACTCGCCGCCTGTCGCCGCAGCACCCTGAACTTGATGGGTGCGCCCGTCAGCAAGGCCCCACCCGGCACCACGTCGCCCGGTCCGATAACCACAGGCACCGACTCACCCGTGACCAGTGCATTGTTGACCGAACTCTGCCCCTCATGCACCACCGCATCCACCGGCACCCGTTCACCATTGTCGACCAGTATCAGGTCATCGACCAGCAGCCGTAGCGCCGGCACCACTTCCAGCGCCTCACCCACATAACGCTGTGCGGTCTCGGGTGCAGCGAGGCTGATGTCATCCACCGCCCGCATGGCGCGCCGCCGAGCGGCCCACTCCAGGTAGCGAGCCCCGAGCAGCAAGAACACGAACATGGCCACCGAGTCGAAATAGATCTCACCCGTGCCCGTCACCGTCGCCCAGACACTGGCCAGGTAGGCGGCCACGATGCCGATGGTGACAGGCACATCCATGCCCGGCCGACGCCGTTTCAGATCACGCCAGGCGCCCTTGAGAAACGGCAAGGCACTGTAGAACAGCACCGGCGTGGTCAGCACCAGACTTGCCCAGCGCATCAACTGCTCGTGCGCCGGGTCGATGTCACCATCACCACTGAGGTAGGCCGGCAGCGCATACATCATGACCTGCATGGTGGCGATGCCCGCCACGAACAGGCGTTGCAGAAACACACGCGACTCACGCTTCAGCGCCAGTTCCCGCTCGCGGGCATCAAACGGCACGCCCTGGTAGCCCATTTCTGCCAGGCGCCGCAGGATATCCGACAGTTTCAAACGTGTGTGATCGAACCTTACCGTCGCTCTGGCGCTGGAAAAATTGACACTGGCGCGACTCACGCCCGGCATACCGCCAATGGCGCGTTCCAACACCCAGACACAGGCACCACAGCGCAGACCCTCCACCGACAGATTCAGGTCGACCAGATCTGCAGACCCCGCACCTCCGGCAGCATTGGACTGCTGCAGATAGCGTTCACTGATTTCCGGTTCGTCGAATACAGCCAGCTCATCCAGACGATCGGACAGATCATCCGGTATGACACCGAACTGCGCCGGCTCACTGCGAAAGCGGTAGTAGTCTCCCAGACCCGAATCGACAATGGCCTGCATCACCGCCTGACAACCCGCACAGCAGACATCGTGAGTCGCGCCATCAAACTCGACCTGCCAGCGCTCGGGTTCAAGCACCTCTTCGGTGCAGTGATAGCATCTCATTCAACTATCCTCGCACACACCCGCATTCAGGCACCATGACCCGCACCAAGCATCATGCTCACGTGCAGCAAACCCATGACGCCGAGCGCGATGATGAGGCTGCCGGCCAGCACTCGCACCCAGCGCCGACGACTGGCCTTCGCCAGCCACTGACCCGACAGACCCAGCAGCATCAGATTGGGCAAGGTACCCAGCCCGAACACCAGCATCAGCAAGGCACCACGCTGCCAGCTGCCGGCCACCAGCGCGGCGCTGAGAACGGCATAGACCATGCCGCAAGGCACCATCCCCCAGAGAGAGCCTGCCAGCACGGAATTCAGAAAACCCGCACCGCGCAGCCGCGATGTGGCGGCAGGCCGAATGTGTTGCCAGACATGGCTGCCCAGTGACTCCACGGCGACACCGATCCGCTTCACCCCCAGCACGTACAGGCCCATCAGAATCACCAGCACGCTGCTGAGCACATAGGCCGTCTGCTGGATCGGCAGAATCGACTCCATCAACCAGGCCACCGAGCCGACACCGCCCGCCAGGGCGCCCAGTGTCGTGTAGGTCATGATTCTGCCAAGGTTGTAGGCGGCAACCGCCGTGACTGCCGACCCCTGAGCTGATCGCGGCGGACTCGGGGAACGCGGACTCTCGGTCGGCGCTGCCCTTGTCGCACTCTCTGGCGGCACCGCCGCTGGCGCGTTCGCCGCAACAACCTTCACCGGTATACCCAGCGAACGGCCCAGAGGCTTCTGCTGCATCATGCCCAGCGCGCTGACAATGCCACCGCACATGCCGGCGCAATGCACACCGCCAAGCAGCCCGGTCAGGAACACGGCTAGCAGCGATAGATCAGAAAACACCATGAGAAAGAATACTCGGCGCCGGTCACGGCCGACGCGCTACGCAAGATGGCAACACCGGCCAGTGTCCGTCATGACCAATTGCTGCCTGTCAGATATCCAGCACTCGCTGAATGATGCTCTTCGCAATGAAGCCCAACATACCGAAGCCCAGCACGAAGAACAGGACGATTGTACCGACCTTGCCGGCCTTTGAATCGCGCGCCAGCTTCCAGACGATGAACAGCATGTAGAGCATGAAGCCCCCGATGCCGAACGTCATCCCGAATGTGGAAATCTGCTGTTCCGTAAAACCGAACATTCAGACAGCGGCCTCCGCGGCAACCAGATCACGATAGGCATGCCAGGTAGCATGTCCGACCAGTGGCGCGGTAATCACCAGTGGCAGGAAGCCGGCGACCAGACTCAGACCGATGATGACAACCACCATCAACGCCCAGACATACATGGCCTTGGGATTGGTGATCACACTGCGAACACTGCTGAAGACCGCCATGAGCGTATCGCTCTTGCGATCCAGCATCATGGGCGCGGCAACCACACCAACCGCAAAGACAAACGAGGCAAAGATGAAACCGACACCGCCCCACAACAACAGGAACTGAGGATTGTTCAGCGAGAAGATCTGACTGAGCACACCCTTGACGGTCGGGAAGCTGGTGGATGAGGACAGTGCGAAGAGAATCAGCGACACTCGCGCCCAGACGATCATGGCGAAGGTGAGAATGATGGCAAAGAATGCCAGGCTACTCAGATTGCGCGACCAGCAGGTCAGCGACTGCAGCAGACTGGCCTTGCCGTTCTGCTCACGTTGCCGCGACAGATCGTAGATACCCGTACACAGAAAGGGTCCCATCAGGAAAAATCCACCGATGAGCCCCATGGTCAGTTGCCATTTGGTAGCGTAAACCCAGACAATGGCGTAGCCCATCAGTATGAACACAAGACCATAGAAACAGCCTCGGAACCGAGTGGCCAGCAGATCAGCCCAACCACGCTTCAACCATTCCAGCGGTGCATCTGCGCCCAGCTGGTTGATGGTGGGCATGGGAGGCGGCAATTCTTCAGCCGGCATTGTCGACTCATTGATGGCCTCACCGGGCCCCTTGTCTACACTATTTGTCATGACGCCTCCACGGTACCGCATTCAAATTACACAATGCCTCAGACGCTACCATAATCGAAGCGCTGTCATGGCACGTTGATCTTCATCAATCCACCGTATACTCAGCCTATGAAAGGATATGCTCGAATTGCCGCCGCCGTGCCCGCCGCCGCGGTCGCTGACATCAATGCAAACCGGGAACGGACGCTGGCGCTGTGGCGCGAGGCCGACCTGGCCTGTGCCAATGCCGTGGTGTTCCCGGAGCTGGGCCTGAGTGGCTACAGCATTCGCGACCTGTGCATGAACACGACCCTGCTCGACGCCTGCGAACAATCGCTGGCGCAACTCATCGAGTCGGGGAAATCGCTCAAGCCGGTCGCCATCGTGGGTATCCCACTGCGCTTCAACCATGGCCTGTACAACTGTGCTGCCCTGATTCATAACGGTACCCTGCTCGGTGTGGTGCCCAAGGCCTATCTGCCCAACTATCGCGAATTCGAAGAAGCCCGCTGGTTCCGCCCGGGCTTCGACCTGCCCGATGGCGCCACCATCACCATCGGCAAGCACAAGGCGCCCTTCGGGCTCGACCTGCTGTTCAAGGGCTCCCTGCCTGACCTGACGCTGGGTGTCGAGATCTGCGAAGATCTCTGGGTACAGAACCCGCCCAGCAGCTACCAGGTATCGGCCGGCGCCACAATCGTCTGCAATCTGTCTGCCTCCAACTTCACCATCGGCAAGGCCGAGCTGCGACGCCTGCTGGCCCGTTCGGCATCCGACCGCGGCAAGTGTGCCTATGTGTATGTTGCAGCCGGCCCTGGCGAGTCATCCACCGATGTCGCTTTCGATGCCGATGCCTTCATCTGCGAAAACGGCAACATGCTGGCAGAGTCACATCGTTTCCGACGCACCGGTCAGCTCATCGTGCAGGATATCGATCTGGAACTGCTGGCCTACGAACGCCGCTCCACCACCACCTTCGGTGATTGCTCTCGCGAGAACCAGATGCCGGTGCGCATCGTCAATTTCCAGGCAAGCCCCGTTGACGGCCTGGTGCGCCAGGTGTCCCGTACGCCTTTCCTGCCACGCGACCCGGCTACCCTTGCCAATCGTTGCTGGGAGATGTTCGAAATCCAGAGCAACGCCCTGGCCACACGCATGGCCGCCATCGGCAAACCGAAACTGGTACTGGGTGTCTCCGGCGGACTGGACTCCACCCACGCAGCCTTGGTCGCCGCCGCCGCACTGGACCTGCGTGGCCAGCCACGCAAGGACCTCGTGTGCATTACCCTGCCGGGTTTCGGCACCAGCGATGGCACGCGTGACAACGCCGAAGCACTGGCCCATGCCCTGGGCGCCAGCTTCAGCCAGATCAGCATATCGGATGCCAGCCGTACGGTTCTGGAAGCCATCGGACACCCCGCCAGCGAAGGCGTCGACAACGCCGAGCAGCTCATATCCCGACTGCGCAGCCACCCTGAGATGGGTGATGTCACACTGGAAAACGTACAGGCACGCCTGCGCACCCTGTTGTTGATGACACTGGCCAATCAGAAAGGCGGCCTGGTGGTCGGCACGGGTGATCTGTCGGAGAAGGCCCTGGGCTGGTCTACCTACGCCGGCGACCATATCGCCATGTATGACGTCAATGCCGGAGTACCCAAGACGCTTATCCAGTTCGTGATTCGCTGGGTGGCCAATGAACGGGCCAGCAGCTGGAGCGATAGCGAAACCCTGCGTGAAACACTGTTCGCCATTCTGGACACACCCATCTCGCCCGAGCTGTTACCCGCCAGTGCCGATGGTGAAATCTCGCAACTCACCGAAGAGAAGATCGGGCCCTATGAGCTGCATGACTTCTTCCTGTACCACATGGTGCGCCATGGCGCTCGTCCGGCACGAATCCTCGACCTGGCGCGCGTGGCCTTCAACGAGTCACAATACAATGACGAGGCATTGAAGAAATGGCTTACCGTCTTCATCACCCGTTTCTTCACCCATCAGTTCAAACGCTCCTGCACAGCCGACGGACCGAAGGTCGGCAATGTGGCACTGTCACCGCGCGGCGACTGGCGCATGCCATCGGATGCCAAGCCTGACACCTGGTTGGAAGATGTCGCCGCCTGGCACCCCAGCGCTACCACCATCAAGGATTCTGGCGGCCGGCCATTGTATTGATTGAAAAACCCCCTGCCTCCTCGACAGGGGCCTTCCAGGCTTCCATATCAGGCCTGACCATCGGTAATGGGCGGCAAGAACCGATGGCCAGGCCAGCCGCATTCCGGCTTTTCAGACATGAAGCACAATCCTGCCTGATGACTTCCGGTATTTGCTTATTGTTTGCAAATTGCCGCTCCATACTCCTTCCATCAGAAACAGACAGAAGGAAAACAACGCATGAAAATCCGATCATCAAAGCTGTGTTTGACTGCCGCCCTGTGCCTTGCGCTGACAGGCGCTATCGCACCGGAACTTGCCGTCGCCCAATCCGGCTCATCCGAAAGCGGTCAGCAAAGACCAGGACGCGGTGGCCCACCGCCACAGGAAGCCTTTGATGCCTGTGCGTCTCTGGCAGTCAACGATTCATGCTCAGTGCAGACACCGAACGAGACGCTCGAGGGTACTTGCCAGCAAGCTCCTCGTGAAGAGCAGTTATTGTGTGTACCTGCGCGTTGAATCAACAGGAGCAAGGATGCTCGACTATCGATGATGATGTAGCCAGCCTTGCATTGACGAATGAAAATTCCGCGTCCGAGACCGGCTACAGGGCAAGCTCGACAGCACTGCCTGGAATCATGATCAATACAAGCCCCTGAATGTTATCAGCACAGATCTATGGTCAATAACACCACGGATCTTTTCACACCGGACAATGCATGCTGTTGCTCTCGGCCAAGGAAAACCAACTGGCCCGCATGCAGGGTCTGCGTCCCTTCTGGCGTGCTGACGATGATTTCACCTTCCAGACAGTGGATGACCACCTCTCCCTGAACACTGCAATAGCCGGATTGATGCATGTCGGTGCCCGCTTCGATAACCAGACGTGCCAACTCGATACCGCTACCCTTGACGATAGCCTTGGATTTTTCTACCTCAAGATCATCAGCCCAGGTTTTGAGGTCAACAACTTCCAACGGTGATGCATGATGTGTTGCCATAGCCGAATGCTCCATTGTCTCCGGCATCACATTGTAGGCTGATTCCATGGAAAAACCGATTGGCGTCATGACAAGCATGGCAGTTCGCCTGCAGCGCGGTTCCGGGACATGCCATCAGCTGCCCGGAGCCGCGCTTGCAACTTCTCATGCACGCTTCATGTACCGATCACGTGTCGCGTTGTGCAGCGACTGAGCCGCATTTTCTGCCAAGGGAAGTCTGGCTGCCTTTTCGACCTCGGCACGGGTAACGCCGATATCCTGTAACAGGGTGTCATCGAGCGCAAGCAAGTGAGAAAATGCATCGCGATTTTCACGCTGTTCTCGCCTGGTTTCCATCCAATGCATGAACTGCTGGACAAGGTGTCGCAGGCCTGAGGACTTCCGAGGACTGGACACCTCAGCGTTATCCTGCATCAGCGACTGCGCATGACCGGATGGATGCGCTTCCACTTCCGACTGTGGCCGCAGCTGTGATTGCGCTTGCAGCCGAACTTGCGACTGCGGCTGAACTTGCGCTTCCAACTGCGACTGAACTTGCGCTTGCGACTGCGGCTGAACTTGCGCTTGCGCTTGCGGCTGCGGCTGCGGCTGCGACCAGAACCGTGACAACTTCAAACTCAGCCGCGGCCCTGCAACGGGGCGATCATTCACACGGGCATCGCCAACAACACAGACTTGCTCGGAACAGATAGTAGCCATGAGGCTCTCCAGGTCAGTCAGGCTCTGCGGTTGCAGACCTTGAATGACAATTTGCGGCAAACCCATCTATTCATCAAACGAATAGTTCTGATAGTATCCTTCAATAAATCTGAAAGATAGAGTCTCCCTCATGAGCTCACACAATCCCACCCCTCTGCCACTGCTGGAACTGGACACCCTCAGAACTCTGGTGGCCATTGCCGAAACCGGCAACTTCTCGGCGGCGGCAGAAGTGGTCTTCCGCACACCATCGGCCGTCTCCATGCAGGTCAAGAAGGCCGAGACCTTGCTGGGGCGTCCCTTGTTCAAGCGCGATTCCCGCTCGGTTGTTGCAACCCCGGATGGCGAGAGGCTGGTGCAGCATGGCAAGCGCATGCTGGCATTGAATCGGGAGATGATGGCCACGTTCATCTCTCCTGATGTCGTGGGCGTGGTGCGGCTTGGCGCACCCGATGACATGATCGAACACATCCTGCCAGAC
>CBDUIJ010000061.1:0-22216 GCA_965367215.1 uncultured Granulosicoccus sp. | reverse complement strand
ACGGGTGATCATTCAGGTATACAAATCCGATCTACGGTTGATTTGTAGCCTGGGCACGCACGGCATACTGCAAAGCTGCGTTGCCGGTGGATTCTACTGAGGAGGCATACCCAAGACGTATGCACGAGTATCGAACTTGTATCAGGATGTTTCGCGCATGCCATTCACTCATTGCCTGAAATGCTCTTCGTAGCGCTTGACATCACAGGGTATCGCTGACCACTGTCGAGCCGAAAGAACGAATACATGACGCCTCTCCACACTCGCAAGCTCGGACCAGTTCTGATCATCGAGTGACCCTGCCGAGATGGACTGTATGAAAGGCCGTACCTGTTCGTCGCTGGCACCAGGCACAGTGACAAATGGTGACCCTCAGGGGAGCTCCTCGAAGGCTGTAGCGAACCTTCCCGCAAACACAGCCACCCGCTTGCTGCTCTGCCATGACCTGTCACCCGAGACCCGTTATAGCCACCACCATAACAATTCTGGTCATCGAGCAGCAATCAGATCGAGATTCAGAACGAAGTGCTGATCGAGAGTGCCGCCGAGTTGAATCGCGCAAAGTTATAGACGTCATCGGTATCAGCGCCGCCATCCAGTACCCGGACCTCGGCTCCAATCTGCCAACGCTGCGTGATGGCATAATCCAGCCCAATCCCCAGATCGATCGCCCGCCCGGGCCCGCCTGCCAGTCCGTCAAAATCTGCACGGAAAGTCAGACGCTCGCTCAGGCGATAGTCGCCTGCAAAGTACAACAACGGCACGAGACCCACATCGTCATCGTAACTCTCGGTTCCACCTTGCTTCAGACGGATCTCGGCGTCTCGTACTTTCAGTGTGGCACCTACCCTCAGACTACCCGCATCGTTGTTCATGAGTGAATAGTGGTAGCCCACACGCCAGGAGTTGAACCGATAGGTGGCATCGGTATCCTGATCTGCAGAAAAACTCTCTCCTGCAAAATTGACGGGCTGATCAAACTGTACCGACTCCGTGTACGAAAGCGGAGCCAATAGCACACGAATACCGTGTCGATCATTGATGGCCCAGTTCATTTCGAACCGAACGGCTGACACAGGGCCCGCTCCAACGGCTTCTTCGAGAGAAAAGCGGCTGCCCAGATCATCATTGGGAATCTGCACGTCATTTCTGGTCTGCCAACTGCTGCCGACAGAAAGGCGCAGGTTCACTGACGGATCAGCCGCCATGACAGATTGAAAAGCAAGAAGCGAGACGATACCGACGGTGCGAACCGCGTTTCTGCGAAGTGTTGTCATTGGCTGCATGGATAGCGACTGTTGCTGTAGGTGATGGCACGGAATCGCGCTCACCTGTCAAGACCGACTGCACAAGGCAGTCAGCACTTCGGTATCAGCGCAATTCACCTACGCAATTATGTCGCAGGCAGATCAGCAGCGATACGCCTGTGTAACCGATACCTACAGTGAAGCTGGACGTACCGGTTACAAGGCGATGTAAAGCCGTTATCTGATGGCACCCATCAGTGCCAATGACGCAAGGTCAGCTTTCGTAAGCGCCGCGCATCTCGTTGATGGCCTTGCGCACTGCACGCCAGGTTTCAGCCTCTTCGCTGTTCCCCGCTTCATCGTGTTGTCTGGCCTTTTGAGCAGCTTCTGCTTCAGCCTTGCTGCCATGCGCGTCGTAAAGCATACGCGCGTATTCGGCAATCTTTGTCATCTCCATACTCTGATACCCCCGTTAACTGCTGAGTGCGCGAGCAATGCTCGCGATGGCATTTTCGATGAATCTAGAGATTACCACGCCACGCAGTAAACGGGAATGACTCACCGCCACTGTAACGCTACATTCAGAGGAACTTTCCCGGATTTACCATGGCACTCCATGGCGATAAGCCATGCCATGGTTCGACAGTTTTCGAACCTGTTTTCACCGCGGCAATCACGACCACGATGAAAACAGACTCCAGGTATGTGGCGTGCTCGGTTAGATACTTACCTGGAGGCTTCCAGGATGGCATCGATCATGTCGCTGCCATTTTCCTCGATGAAGTTTGCCCAGACCGGCTTGGCGGCTTCCTGGAACGCGGCACTGTCAACATCGCGGTTGACTTCCATACCTTCTGAAATCAGGAATTCGATCTGCTTCTCTTCAGCCGCCTCGTTACCGGCTCTCTGGAAAGCAACCGCATCAGCGGCAGCTTCCAGCAACACGGCCTGCTCATCGGCAGTCAGTTCTTCAAAACTGTCCATATTCATAACCAGTGCCAACGCCGAGTAGGCATGTTGCGACAGACTCAGGTATTTCTGCACTTCGTAGAACTTGAACGCCTCTACTACCCAGATAGGATGGTCCTGAGCGTCCACGACGCCTGTCTCCAGAGCGGTGTACAGCTCGGCCACCGGAATCTGCTGAGGGTTGGCATCCAGCGCTTGAAACAGATCGTTCAGTGCCTTGGAATTGTTGACACGCATTCGCAGACCAGACAGGTCAGCCGGGACCCGAACAGGACCACGATTGTTACTGATGTTGCGGTATCCATTGTCTGCAAAACCCAGACCCTTCATACCGAACTCGCTCATCGCTGCAGCGACTGACTGACCCGGCTCACCATCGAGCACCTTGTAGGCTGTTGGTCGGTCGGCGAACATGAACGGCAGCGAGAATGCGCCGGAGGTTGGCAGCATGCCCGAAAAGTTGTTCAGACCGGAGAGCGTGAAATCGATGATGCCGGAACGAACTCCGTCAATCATCTGCTCATCGGTTCCCAGCTGCCCATTCGGGAAGACGTCGATGACGACGGATCCACCCGTGCCTTCCTTCACCTGCTCGGCAAACTGCAATGCCATGGTGTGAGACAGATCGGTATCCGGTGCAGGATGAGCGAACTTCAATTTTGTTTCAGCCAGCGCAGAGCCTGACAACATGGCGAATGACGCGGCGACGGTTACAACCTTTAACAGGTGTTTCATTATTCGGTATCTCCTGGGGTTAGCCGATGAGTAATCGCATCGGTACGATGATGACATCTGGAAAAACGACAAAAACGCAAAGCAACATCAGGTAGGCAATGACAAATGGATAGACACCCTTGACCGCATCTGTCATCGACACCGACGACACTCCGCAGACCACGTTCAACACATTGCCAACGGGCGGTGTGATCAATCCGATCGACGCATTGATGATGAACATGACGCCGAAGTAGACCGGGTCGATGCCGGCTTCCTTGATCACCGGCATGAACAGAGGTGCAAGGATCAGTACTGATGGGCCCAGGTCCATGACCATACCCACCAGAAAGACCACCAGCATGATCATCGCCATCAGCATTCGCGGGTTGTCCACCAGAGGCCCCATCATCTGCACCAGTTGTTGCGGCAACTGGGCAACCGTGACAACCCAGGCCGCCACCATGGCGCAACCGACCAGAAACATGACCATGCCCGTGGCTCTGGCGGCCCGTACCAGCACGTCATACAGATTGCTCCAACTCATCTCACGGTAAACGACAGACGAGATGAACAGTGCATACACGGCTGCCACGACAGCGGCTTCCGTGGGTGTGAAGATGCCGAAGCGAATGCCACCGATGATGATCACCGGTAACAACAATGCAAAGAAGGCCCCCTTGAGTGCAGCCATCCTCTCGGATGCCGGAGCAGGCTCGAGAACAGGCAGGTCTTCATTGCGCACCAGCAAGGACCAGACAACGACCAGTACAACACCCATCATGAGCCCAGGCACCAGGCCGGCCACGAACAGTTTGGCGATGGAAATATTACCTGCGACCCCGATCAGAATCAGTGGCAAGGACGGCGGGATGACCGGTGCGATGATTCCACCCGATGCCAGCAGCCCCGCAGAACGCCCCTGAGGATAATTGGCCTTCGCCATCATCGGGAACAACATGCTGGACAAGGCAGCCGCGTCGGCGACAGCCGAACCGGACAGGCCCGCCAACAGTACGGAGGTGAATATCACGACATAGCCCAGCCCACCCTTGCGATGGCCCAGAAGGCTGCTGGCCAGTCGCACGATACGGCGAGCAAGTCCACCCGAGGCCATGACCTCCCCGGCAATCAGGAAGAAGGGTATGGCCAGCAGCGGAAAGCTGTCGACACCGTTGACCAGGGCCTGCGCCAGGATATCCGCACTGAACAGGTCCAGATACAGCATCAGCACCATGGCACTGAGCAACAGGGAGAAGGCGACAGGAATGCCGATGAAGATGCCCAGGAGCAGTACACCCAGAAACAGTGCGAGAGTCATGAGTGTGTACCACGAGAGTTCTTGTCTGCACTGGGCAACATCTGTCTGACCGTGATGCATGCCATCAAAAAGCCGGAAATGCAGGCCGGTACATAAAGCAGGCTCTTCGGTAGTCCGGTCAGCTGTGAGACATTATTCCAGTTGGCCAGCACCTGTTTGAATGCCCCGAAAAAAAGCATGGTCACCGAGACCAGAATGACTACTGCACTGATTGTCCTGAACACCGGAACCAGGCGAGGAAACAGAGCTTCGGATACCTCGGTGATACTCAGATGCTCACCGTTTCTCAAGGTGACGGCGGCGCCCAGCATGACGATCCAGACGAACCCCAGGCGAGACAGTTCGACCGAGGGTCGTATCCCGGAATTGAACCCGTAGCGCAGCACGACATTGGCGAATACCAGCACCACCATGCAGGCGAGCAGAATGGCCATGACGCTATCAAGCGAACGCCAGAACACAGTGAGAAAACGATCGAGCGTTGTCATTTCGAATGCGGGTAAGCTATAGTCGATGAAGAATAAGGTTATCGATAACCTAACAGACAGATTTCCTGTGTGCAAGCCTTGCGTGCACGTGTAAAGCCGCAGAACGACAATGGACAGCTCTCGATAATGCACTGGACACCGAAGGAACGAAACGTCACCATTTCCGATGTTGCCGAACGCGCCGGTGTCAGCCGCATGACCGTCTCCAAGGTACTCAGAGACACCGGCAGCATTTCATTGAAGACGCGCGAGCGCGTGCTTGCAGCGGTAGAAGAACTGGGCTACGTCAAGAACACCCTCGCAGGACAACTGAGCTCTCGCAAGTCCTCGATCATTGCCGTGCTTATCCCGTCGGTGTCCGACGTCATCTTTGCGGAAATGCTCAGTGGCATCAACAGTGTCATTCGCCCTCAGGGACTCTCTACCTTGATTGCAGAATCGCTGTTCGACCCGGTCATCGAGCACGAAACCTTGTCGAATCTGCTCTCCATGCAGCCTGCAGGGTTGATCCTCAGTGGTGGAATCAGTCAGTCCGACGACACACTCGCCCTGTTGAACAAACGGCGCTGCCCCCTGGTGTCGGTCTGGGATAGCGATACTCGAATTGGCGACGACACCATTGGCCTGTCGCACGCAGCTGCCGGTTCGATGATGGCAGAGCATTTTCTCGAGCGTGGCTTCCGCGAGGTGGCCTATATAGGATCGGAGTTGCATCTGGACATCTGCGCAAGAAAACGTTTTGACGGATTCACGCGCACGCTGGCCATGCATGGCTGCACGGTCAAGACAACCCTGTCGGATGAACTGCCTCGCCAGTCGGTATCCGGCAAGGTACTGACAGAACAGCTCATGCAGACACACAGTGCCATCTCAGCCATTTTCTATCTCAACGACGCCATGGCGATAGGCGGCCTGCAATGGCTTGCCGACAAGGGCTACGAGATTCCCACTCAGGTTGCCGTTGCCGGATTCAACGGCACATCCATCAATCAGACAGTCCATACACAACTGACTACGCTGGATGTGCCACGGCGGGAAATCGGCTGCAAGGCCGCGCAGTCAATTCTCAAACTTCTCGAGGACAAACCCCTGCAACCCAGCCCGCCTATCGAACTGCAACTGGTACAGGGCTCCACCACCTGAAACGACTTGTCTGTCAGGCAATATCGATGAAGACCGCGCCATCCTGAACCGTGACCGGATAGGTCTTGAGCTTCTCACAGGCAGGTGCCACCGTGGGATCGCCGGTGCGGTAGTCGAAGGCCCCGAAATGCAGCGGGCATTCTATTTCGAACTCATCAACGATACCGTCGCCCAGGTGCGCCTTCGCATGGGTGCAATACCCGTCTGTTGCGTAGAAGTCGCCATCCGGGCCGTGATAGATCGCATAGGTCTTGCTGTCGTGATCAAATCGAACCACTTCTTCTTCATCCAGTTCATCGGTGGCGCAGGCGCGAATGAGTTGGGTCACTGTCTTCTCCTCGTATGGGTGATAGCCGGTATACCCGGCCGTGGATTGGTTTTCAATGCTTGCCAAGTGCGCTGCGGAAGGCTTCCAGCTCTTCCTTGTCGACACCGGGAGTCTCCGCCGGGGCCGGAAATTCTCCGCCCAGCGCGGCCGTTCTGAAATCACTCAGGGCCTGGACTCGCGCCTGATAGAGCGCTTCATGCATGGCACCCAGGTTGCCGAAGGCACGGGCATGCCGAGGCGGATTCTTCGTTTCGCCACACAGGTCGTTCATGAAAAGGAATGTGACATCACCGCCGGAACCCGAGCCCAGCGAGACGCAGATCAGTTTCGTGCGTGGCGCGATCTCAGCCATGACCGGACCCGGAATGACTTCGGACTCCACCGCAAAGGCACCGGCATCTTCCAGGCTCTTGAAATCCCGATAGAGCTTGTCAGCCTCTTCAGCGGTTTTACCCACCGCCCGTAGTCCGCCCACCCAGATACTCTTGCGTGGCACCAGCCCCAGATGCCCCATGACGGGAATGTCTTCACGAGCCAGCGTTTCCACGGTCTTGAAACTGCGAGCAGTGATGATCGCATCCACGCCCAGATGCAGAACCCGATAGGCCTCACGCATGATGTCATCCGTGGTGACATGTTCGGTCAGCTTGATGGCAGCGGTGCAGAATGTCGTCTGATTGGCAGCGCGCACGATGTGCGCATTGGCCGCATCACAGATCATCATGTCGATGCCGGCCTCTGCCACGGCACTGGCCTCCTCCGCGGTATTGGCCGTTACCTGTACCAGCTTCTGCTTGCCCTTGGCAGCTCGCATGTCTGCAATGGTAACGGTACGGTTCGCAGGCTGTGCAGCGGCGGTATAGATTTTCTTCAACAGTCGAGTTCCTGGTGTTGCAGGTCAATGGAAAGACACTTGCCAACGATCATCCCTGATTGTCAGCGCTGGTCTTGAGTAATCGTGCTGCTGGCTGCCCCTTGTGCGGCAGTGGCGTGTCCGATCGGTTCTTGTTCTGGTAGACCGTGACATGCGTCTCGATCGCGGCAAGGCATCCGGCAATGTCACGAGCGATGGCAGCGTCATAGATGGCCTTGTGCTCGTTCATGGTCACTTCCCTACCGAATCCGAACTCGGGGATTTCTGCCACGGCATACATGCGAAAGGTATCGAAAGCGGTCTTGTAGGCCCGCATCAGCAGATCGGAATCGCAAGCCGACATCAGCGTGCGGTGGAACTCCCAATCCTGCAGAGACCAATGCTGAATGAATTTCTCGACATCCCCGCTCTCACTCATCTGGCGCTCGACATAGGCCAGTTTCTGGTAGGCGGCGGTCAGCGCCAGCTCCCAGTTGAAATCGCCGCGCTCGAGCGATAACTCGGCAGCCTCGCGCTCCAGGATCAGACGCAGGTGAGCCGCTTCCCGGAAGGTGTCCTTCGAGTGGGTCACTGCGCGAAATCCCAGATTCTTTTCAGACACGATCAGGCCCTCACCTGTCAGGCGAAGCATGGCCTCGCGAAGAACGCTGCTGGTGCAGTTCAGCTCTTCTTTCAGGTGTTGGGGAATCAGTCGTTCCCCGGATTTCCAACGACCGTAGATCAAGCCCTGACGCAATGTCTCATAGGGGTGTTCAGTGTCTGATGTCATGGCGCGTTGACCTGATACGGGATGGGTGGAACTCATACATTCGAAAATAAACAAACTTTCGAATATTGCTTAACTTTGGAATGTATCGTAGTCTATCGAAAAGATCAACTGAGCTTGCGTCTTTCATCCGATCAACGCACCGCCCACCGGGCCCGTGCCAGCAGGGAGTCATTTCCATGGCCAAAAAGCCGAAAACAACCATCGATGAACACGGGCAGACCCGTGATCGTCGCGGCGAGTGGCGCTCAGGTCGTCCGGTCTACCTGGAGCCCTTGCTCGACACACCCACCGATTTCAAACGAATTGCCAAATGGCTGTTTGGCATCCCGGGATTCTTTTTCCCCTGGTTCGCCATCTACATGCTGGTGATCGGCATCAGCTACGCGTTCTTCACGCCAGCACTCGCCCGCATGGAAACGCTGAGTCCGGGTTGGATTTTCGAGATCACCGCGCGCAATGTGGTACTGCTGACTCTCTGGAACGGCGTCTTTCATCTGTGGTTCTACAAATGGCGCAAGCAGGGCCGTTTGAAGAAATACAACGCCAACTGGATGTCGAAGAACAACTCGACCTTCCTGTTCAACGACCAGGTGTGGGACAACATGTTCTGGTCCTACAGTGGCGTGCTCTTCTGGAGTGCCTACGAATGTGGCCTGTGGTGGGCTTATGCCAACAACTGGCTACCCTATATCGATTTCGAATCGAACCCCGTCTGGTTCTGCCTGGCCATGGCCTTGGTGCCCTTCTGGCGTAATTTCCATTTCTACTGGATTCATCGCCTGATACATTGGAAACCCCTCTACGATCGTGTGCACTACCTTCACCACAAGAACGTGAATGTCGGTCCCTGGTCCGGAATGGCCATGCATCCGGTGGAGCATCTGCTGTACTTCAGCTGCATACTGATCCATGTCGTTGTCCCCAGCCACCCTCTGCACATGATGTTCAACGCCTTCCAGACGGGGCTTGGGCCTGCAGTGAGCCATACCGGCTTTGACGAGATCGTGTTCGGTGATGAGAAGGCCGTGAAGAACGATCGCTACATGCACTATCTGCATCACCGCTATCACAACGTCAATTTCGGTGAAAGCAATGTACCGCTGGACAAGTGGTTCGGCAGCCTGCATGACGGCTCACCAGAATCAGACTTGCATTTCAGGGAAGTACACAAGAAGCGTGTGCAGGCACAGCAGGCGAAAGTCGGATAGGTTCCGCCGGAGCTTCATCTCCAGCAATACATAGAGTTCAATGGCATGAGTACAGGTATGGTGATCATCGGCGCAGGTCATGCGGGAGTCCGCGCAGCACTGGCAATCAGGGAGGCAGGATATGACGGCCCCGTCAGCCTTATTGCCGAAGAAGGGTCCGACCTTCCTTACGAACGCCCTCCCTTGTCCAAATGGTCGGGCGATGAGCCCGGCGCTCCCATACCAGTCATACCTTCAGGCCAGCTGGATGATGCACAAATAGATCGTATTGATGGCAAGGTCATCGGCATCAGTGCCGGCGATAAAGTCGTACTGATGAGCGATGGAACGACTCACCCCTATGCGAAGCTGCTGCTGGCGACCGGCGCCGCCGCTCGACGCTTGCCCGAGTCACTTGCGGGCCAGTCACCCGTTCTCTACCTGCGTGACCTTGCAGATGCACAGAGAATCAGACAGTTGGCCGCGCAGTCGTCAAGCGCCGTCATCATCGGTGGGGGCTTCATCGGTCTGGAACTGGCCGCCAGTCTGCGCGGAGCCGGATTGACCGTACAGGTCCTGGAAGCCGCCAATGCATTGCTGGCACGCGCGGTCAGTGCTGAAGTCGCGAATATCGTTCATCAGCTGCATGTCGAGCATGGCGTGCAATTCGTCTTCAACGCCAACATTGTAGAGTTTTCGATGTCTGACGGACATATCCGGCTGGACCCTGATGAGCAGATCAAGGCCGACATGATCATTGCCGGTGTGGGCTCCGTACCGGTGACCGAGCTTGCAGACTCTGCAGGCCTCGAGGTGTCAAACGGGGTCGTTGTGGACTCGCACTTACGCAGCAGTAATCCTGACATCTACGCCGCCGGTGATTGTTGTTCGTTCCCGCTCTACGGCACAGACGGGCAAGCAACACGTCTCGAATCCTGGCAGGCAGCCGGCGATCAGGGCGCTCTGGCCGGTCTGAACATGGTGACGGACATACCTGGCACCTATACGTCCGTGCCCTGGTTCTGGTCTGAACAGTACGACCATGTATTGCAGGTTGCAGGACTGCCCACGCCCGACATGACCTTTGTGCAAAGAGCCTACGGCAGCACCCATCATGTGACCTTCGGACTCAACCCGGATGGCTCCCTCGGCTATGCCTGCGGCATTGCCGATGGGCTCAAGGTTGCCAAGGACATCCGTTTCGCCATGAAGTTGATCGAGAAAGCCAGGCCGATCGATAAGGAAGCACTTGCCAACCCCGAGACCGCACTCAAGACACTGCGTTGACTCCGACCATGAAACCGTTTTTCGTCAGATAGTACTGGACAGCCATCCACGGCAGGTATATACCTTTTGGTAGAAATATCCCAAATGGAGAACGTTCTGTGAACCCTGCCCCCTACCTCATGATTGCCACTGTGCTGCTGCTCAACGGCTGCAGCTCTTCCAACGACGACCCGGACACGCTGACCGACCTGGACGCCAACACGCCCGGTAATACCGACGGTGAATCCGATTCCTCCGGTGACACCTCGGAACCTGCACCCGGTGGCGGTGATGATCAACCCGTGTTGTCCAGCACCCCTGGCGGTGACACCAGCGTCATCGCCGGCTATTGGGACGGCAGCCAGACTGATGAGGATGAGCGCTACGTTGTCATCGCGACCAATGGACTCTGGACCGAGTACTTTCTGACCTACGAAGGCGACACGGCCGGCAACTGCTACTGGGTGACAGAGCCTCAGACACTGACCCCCGAGGACCCTGCCGCAAATGCCTACAGCCTCGCTGATGGACGGGCGCTGACACTCACGACCGATGAGCCGAAAACGACATTGACTGTCGAGTACATACTGGAAGACAGAGCTCTGGAGACCTGGCCTGCCGTCGTCGGTCGTGTTCCTGAAGACCTGCCACTCTGCACGGAATAGCCCGAACAAGGGAGCGTCCGGCAAACTGCCGGACGTATCCATCATCTGGCTGATAGATCTGCCGTACGCTCCTCGTTGCCCAGTTTTCCGAAGTAGACGGCTAGCAGGCCGGCATTGAGCAAGGCAGCAACGGCCACCAGCCAGGGCTCTGACAGCCATAGCATCACTGGCACCGACAGCAGCAGCATGAGGACCGCACAGACAGCTCCTGTCTTGAACAGATAATGGAACTGACGACGCAGATGGAATTCGATGCTGTAGAGAATGATCTGACTGTCAACGATGTAGTAGAGGCACCACAGGGCCAGCAGAACCGGCAATAGCGGTGTGCTCAGCTCGCTCTTCCAGGACTGCATCATCGGGATGGCAAGGTACAGCATCAGCGACCATATGATGGTGATGACCAGAAAGCCGACCCTTGCTCGCAACCGAAGCTGGCGCGCACTGGCTGCACGATTCTGGACGTAGTGTTCTCGCTGCACCGGCAGACTTATCTGCGACCAGGCATTGCTGGTGAGCTGAATCGGTGCATACAGCTGTCGAACGAAATTGATCAGTCCCAGTAGTTCGAAACCTCCCAGCAACGCAACGATATAGTTGTAGGAACGCGTGGTTGCCTCATTGGCCAGCGCGCCTGCAACCGACCATCGAACGTCTCGCCAGATGTACAGATAGCGCTTCCACCGAAAACGCCGTCGACGTCGAGCCAGCAGCGCAGTACGACAACGAATCCACGGCAGGATGAATACCGCAGCACCAGCCGCCGCAGATAACAGGGTCGTGGCGACATCTACCCGAAAATACAACTGGCACACCACGATCATGGACATGAAAATGATACTGGCCACCAGCTCGTAGCGCATGGCAGCACTTCTGTCGTGCACGCTGAACAGGTAGGTCTTGACGAACTCACGAAACTGTTGCGTCAGAACATAAGCAAGGAAAGCCAGCAAAGGAGCCTTCAGAAGCAAGGCGATCGCCAGGGATACCACTGCCCCCAGCACCAGGGTGACAAGATGAAAGGTATAGAAATCTGCGTAATGATCGGCCGGGTAACGCCGAGTCGCGAACACACTCATGGGAAGACTGACCAGCGGCCTCTGCAATGCCGTGATCAGCCCGGAAATGGCAAACAGCAGACTGTAGAAACCGAAGCTTTCAAAACTGGTCTGCTTCACCAGCCACATGGCTGCCAGAAAGTTGCTCAGACTGGGCAAGCCCTGAGCCAGTGCCCCTGCCACGAAACTGCTCTGCTTGTTCATGATCCAGCGCGCAGGCTCTTGGCATTGACGTAAAGGCTGGTCAAGCGTGTATAGAGATAGGGAGCACTGCATTTGAGCAGGCACAACACGCGTGCCGGCAGACTCATGGTATTGGCCGCGGCCAGATTTCGAACGAAGATAGGCAAACCGGCAAACCGGTTTTCACGGGCTGCCATCGGACCCAGAATTCTCAACTGGCAGGCGGCACGTACATCCACTGCCATGGAATCTGCTACAGAATCGAACCAGTAACGAGATTGCCGGAATCCGGTTGACTGGGTCAAGCGCCCCTGATCGACGTCGTCATGCCAGATTGCCAGTGCATCAGGCAGCATGTTGAACTGCGCCCCTGCCTGGGCAAGCCGTCCCATGAAGTCATAGTCTTCGTGACGCGTCAGATCGACACGAAACTGCGTCTGGCAAGCCAGATCTCTCGACACGACCAGTGTGTCGGTGGACAGAATCCCCCCACGAACAAACAGATAGCGATAGACATCCTCACCCGGCTCTATCAGATGCGTCGGAATGGCAGCGCGATGCCCACCTTCCCTGCAGTTATAGATACGCGAGCCCAGACACAGATTGTCCGGGAAACCTTGTGCTTCGATCTCGCGGGCGCACACGGCCAGCTTGTCGGAGGTGAATTCGTCATCGGAGTCCAGAAAGGCGACATACTGACCGCTCGCCTGCTGCATCCCCACATTGCGTGCGTTCGAGACTCCCGCATTGGGCTCGACTCGGATGCACCTCACGCGCGGATCCTCGACAGACTCAAGGCTTGATGCAATCGGCTCATCGGAGCCGTCATCGACGACGATGACTTCGAAATCCAGCCAGCTCTGCAGCAGACAGGACCTTACTGCACGCTCAAGTGCTTCCGGACGATTGTAGACCGGGATGACGACAGAGAAGAGAGGTCGTGACATCTTCAGGCGACGTCTTTATCACGTTGAGCTCTCTCGTGTGCCGGCAGCACAGAGCGAAAATGGAGTATGTCCCGGTTCACTGCGGACAATGAAATCACCCTTGTTGTACGCTGTAACGGATCTGCAACCAGTCGATCGATCATGTCCCATGCCTCCTGGCGTGTGTCGAACAAGCCCATCAGCAGTACGTACTCGGCGTTTCCTTCGACGGTTCGTCTGAGGTAACAGGCCAGTGGGAGCTCCGCGGCATCCCCGAGATAAGACTTGCCGCCATCCGGACGAGTCGGTGTCGTCATCAGGCACAGCGTGTACTTGCGAGGCGACTGCCGCAACAACCACGATTCCCCGCGCAGTCGACTGGGAGATACCGTCACCGCCGCTGCGCTCTGAGAAGAGCCATCATCCTGATCGGACTCCTGCATTCGGGCCACCTGCAAAGGCGTGCTGGCGGCACCGATTCTTGCGGGCATGGCCTGCGTCACGCTGGCATGGTGATGATCACTGGCAACGTAGTCCAGTGAGCCCGTATCGCTCAAGTCGTCATCCATGCGATTGAGCACGATGCCCAGCAAGATATCGTTCCCGGTTTTCAAACGCGCCGTTCCTCGATAGAGATCATCAATCCGTGTCGACAGACTGGCCGGTGTCGTCACTATCAACGACACATCGGCCAGACGTGCAACGATTGTACTATCCGGAGCATCCAGAACGGGCGGCAGATCAAGCACAAGCCGTGAAAAACGAGCAGACATATCGTGTAAAAGCTGCCCCAGAGCCGCGCTGGACAACATCTTCTCTATCGCCAGATCACGCGATGCCTCTACAGCCAGCAATTCACTGTCGGTATCAGCATGAAATTGCACGCTCAATCGATACAAGCCCGTGCGCTCGTCCAGCTGCAACACCTGATTCAACAATGCCTGCGTCAGATTCCTGCCAGGCAATGCATTTGCATTCAGCGTACGGGCATCATTCTTCGCCTTGGGTTTACGCAGATCCAGATTGATCAAGAGCACGGAGTGCCCCGACTCGGCGTAGCTCTTCGCAACGGCGGTTGCCAGAGTGCTGACGCCGACACCATGAGCAAGTCCGGTCAACATCACTACTCGCCCCTCACTGGCCAGTGCGGTGTCGATACTCTCACACAGCGCCGCCACCGCCTTCGTTCGTGGTCGATCCTTGACGACATGCCGAATCAGGGGCAGACGACTGAACAGGGATGCCGGTGGAATTCGGCCGAACCAGCTTGTATCAGCGGGCAAGGCAGGCAGACTGCGCAGCGTGAATCGTCGAAACAGACCACTGACGACCAGCAAACCGAGGCAAGCCAGGGTTGCCAGCGTGGGCACAAGCAGCAGCAGGCTGCGCTGACTCGGAAATTCCGCCGAATCGCTGACCTGGCCTGACGAGATGATCCTTGCAAAAGGTTTCAGATTCTCGATGCTTGATGATTGGCTGAGCTCGCGCAACCGGCTCGAGTAGAATTCCAGCCTGTCGATATCCGATGCACGTTCACGTTCCAGAGCCAGTAGCTGGGCACGACCCGACCAGGTACCCGATTCGGCCTTTTCCAACGTCTGCATTTCGGCTGTCAACGCACTCACACGCAGACGCGCGCTCTCGGTGGTGCCTTCAAGCACTTGCAGGGACTTGTCGATCTCACTTCTGATATCGAGTCGCGTACGATTCAATTGCTTGCGCACCTGTTGAACCTGAGGATGTTGCTCACCATAGGTAATCCGCAGCTGCTCCAGTTTCGTCTGCAACTCAAGCTCGTTGCTGCGCAGCCCCTGGAGTGCAGGCGATATGCTGTTGCTGGGCAAGGTGGCAAAGGCCGCGGGATTGTCAGCCAGTGATCGGGCCTGCTTCAACAACGCCTCGGCGTCCATGCTTTCGGCCTGTGCCAGCACTCGCTGAGCATTCAGCCCGGCGATATTCTTCTCTCGTTGAGACTCGTCACCCGCACCGCTCTGTCCGACTCGCTGACGGAATTCTGCTATGCGCACCTCGGACTCGGCGATACGGGATTCCAGGACATCGATTTCCTCTGACAACCGTAGCGACGCGATGGATTCCTGCTCGATCTTTCTCTCAAGTTCGTGTTCAAGGTAGCGAGCCACGATGGCGTTGACGACACGTGCAGCGCGCTCGGCATCGGTGGATTCGAACTTGACCACGATGGCCCTTGATATTCCCTTGCGCTGTACTTCAAGCTGCTGCAGGAAGGTATGGACAGCCCCCTGCATGGCCTTGTCCGCAGATTCGCCGTCCGGATTGAATTCATCGGTTTCCAGCAAGCCTTCGGACTCGACCACTCTGGCAGCCAGTTCACCGGAAAACAGGATCTCGATTTCACTGGCAATCGCCTCACTGTCGATGACCAGACTCGTCAATGGCGTATCGAAAGTCGCAATATCATTGCTGGCTCGATCGAGAATGAGTACTGCCTCGGACTTGTATTTTTGCTGGACATGGGGAATCAGGGCCCAGGTCGCACCCAGCGTCAGCGCGAATACCAGAGCCAGCAGTCGCCAGCGAGTCCACAGTGGGGAGAGCACATCCAGCAAGGGTAGTTGCGAGGCAGGTCTTGTCTGACTGCCGGTCAATGATGTCATCGGGGGAGAACCAGTCTGCACGTCAATAAGCGCCGTTGCGTTTTACAAAAAGTGGGAACGTACGCAGCAGCGCCACAATATCCTGCCAGAGTGACCAGTTTCGTACATAACGAACATCGAGATCGACCCGTTCAGCATAACTCAGATCACTGCGACCGCTGGTCTGCCAAAGGCCTGTCATACCGGGTCTAGTCGTCTTGTAATAAACAAATTTGTCGCCGTAGCGATCCACTTCCTCGTGCACGATGGGGCGTGGTCCTACCAGACTCATGTCCCCTTTCAGAACATTGAACAGTTGTGGCAATTCGTCCAGATTGGACTTGCGCAGAAAATGCCCGAGACGCGTGATGCGAGGATCGTTGCGCAACTTGAAATCGCGCTGCCACTCTCTGCGGGCCTCCTCGCTGTTTGCCAGGAGTTCTGCAAGCACCTCACTGGCATTGACCACCATGCTGCGAAATTTCAGGCAACGAAACTCCTTGCCATTGCGACCGATACGGGTATGCCCGAATACTGCACTACCGCCCTCCTGCCGCAGCTTGATGAACAGAAAGAGCAGCAATGGGCTCAGTGCAACGATCAGCCCGCTGGCAACCGTCACATCGAAGGTGCGCTTGATGAAGCGTGAGGTAGGCTTTCTGAGTTTGTTGTCCAGACACAGCATGATGCCATCGTGACGAGTCACACCCATCAGCTCGGTGCCACTGAGCGGAATACCCATCAGCGGCGGAACGATCAGCAGATTCTCCGAATCCATCGTCAGCTGGTCCAGTAGCACCGTGTAGTACTGAAAATCCTCCAGCGTATCCATGGCGTACAGGATGTGCGGCTTGTTCTGATCAAGAATCACACTATCGATCAGCTGACGTGCCTGAAAGGAACTGAGGTAGGGAGCCATGAATTTATCGCCTTTTCCCGAACGACTGGCAGCCGTTTCCAACTGAACAAAGGCCGCCGTCCTGTATCCCATCGCGATGTCACTGCACAGTGCTTCGGCTGTATCGAAGGCCCGGTTGCTGGTACCGATGACAACCAGAGGTCGAAACCAGATTCCGGTCACTGCCATCAGACGCTTGACCAGCAAACGGGTCAGCGGGTTGATCAGCAGCAGGCAGGCGATGGACAGGAGGATCCACAGTCGTGAAAAATGCATACGCAACAGGAACAGCACGCTGGAGCCGATGACGGCGGAGTACAGCGTCAGCTTGGTGAGCTGACTGACCTCTGTCCAGAAGGACTTGAAGCGTGAATAGTGACCCCAGCGATAGGACAGAAAGAACTGCGCGAGCACGAAATAACTCAGTACGACGAGCACCGTTCGTGCGGCTGATTCCTGAACGAACACCGGCAGATGAAACGAGGTGCGCAGCATGACCGACAGCGCCCAGCCTATACCGAATGATACAAGTATGGCACACAGATCACCCAGCATCAGAAGTGCCCAGCGGTACTTCTCCAACCGGCGACTGCCGTTATGGGCCGACTCATCCACCCACCTCACCTGGCCAATACTGGGATCCATCGCGGGAAACTGTCGGCTTGAATCAGACTGCGATTCTGACTTTTCGCTGGAGCCCGGCAGCACCGGTCGCACAGACTCTGGTTTCTTGATGGCATCTGTCATGGAAGTATTCAACGATCCGTGTGTAATGTGAGTTTTCCTTGGGAAGTTGCGATAGCAAACCGGTCCGAAGACCGTTAGTCACACACCAGGCAATGTGTTATGTGAACTAGATCACAACATGTATCCATGCTATACCAGCGGAGCGGAGATTAAAGCCTGAGTGGGTGACAAATTTTCCATCTTGAGCGCTGAATACCTTGCAATAGGGAAATGCTGACTTCAGCAGTGTCGGCTAGTCATGCGCAGTCGTTCCGACGGTTCGCGCCCCAAGATATCGAGTCGACGATGCACGACGGGCAAAGGTCTTCAGTGAGGCTGCGGAACTATCGATACGCCAGTCCGCGTCCTTGTCGATATCAAACCAGACCAGCGCCAGAATCTCAGGGTATTCAGCCTCGATCAGATCGAATGTGCGTTCGAGACAGACGCTTTTATCGGCCATTGTCAGGTCCATCCAGGACTTCAGCGCAGGCGTACCCGGAACCTGTTTGTCGACCCGCTCTTGCGTTATCGTGTAGTTTTCGGCACAGCCCATCTCGGCGATCATTCCCGGCTTGTCCAGCTTTCTCAGCATGGCCACCCACCCCTCGAGCTTGTCGTGATGGTCAGGATCCTGTGGTGCATCGGGAAAGTTGTAGAGCGACGCTCCAACCCAGTCTACCCAGGCAACACCCGGAAAATACCGCAATGCATTGGCAGAACCACTGTTCGGACTCCAGACGATCACGGTTTTCGGTGCGATCCTGCGCGCCAGACTGGCCACATGACGAAAGGCTGCCGTGTAATCCGACGGCGACTGCCGGGCATCGACGGCACTGGCCCATGGATAGGTATTGGCCTCCATCTCGTGGGCAAATCTCAGAAACCAGGGCTGATCGAATTCAGCGGCGTCGCGCAGAAATGCCTCGATATACTCATCATGCCGCCCACTGGCGATATCTTTCAGCAAGGGATACTGCTCACGACCGTAGTCGAACCAGGGCTCCCAGCTGATCATTGGTACCGCACCGAGCCTCACACTGGCTCGGAAAAACTCCTTTGGAAAGTTGCTGCTTTCATCCAACGTCCAGTCCCTGAAGATGAGATGGATGGCTGGGTATTTACCTGCGGCCTGACCGAACTCGTTGAAGCGCTTTACGGTGTCGGCTTCATCCATGGTAGTAAAAGCGCCGAAGAGCACCTTGCCCGCGGGCGGCAACAGCAAGTCTCTCGATGGGTCATCATCGGCCGACACGCGCGAAACGCTGCAAGCCACCAGCACAATGCAAAAGAACAATACACACTGACGCAACAGTGTAACTGGTGAAATCATGAGTCCGCTTCAACCTCGGGACGAGCCAGAACAAGATACAAGGCTGCGATGACAAAGACGGTCCACTCGACAGACAGCACGGACAACCAGGTGCTCTCCAGCAGATTGTGCAACATGACGAACAGGATCAGGTTCACGCACAAGGCCACGCCTTTCCAGTTGGCTACATCGCATACCACGCGTTTGATACCCAGACCAACGACACCACAGAGTATGATGCCGAAGAGTAGAAAACCGATGACTCCCGTCTGCACCAGCAGGTCGAGATAGCCATTGTGGGCCTGACCGAACTCACGGATGCCGGGAAGATCCTCGCGAATGGCCGGTGTGTCCGCCCCCATCCCCCAGAAGCTGCCATAGCCATGGCCCAGCCAGAAGGCTTCACTGTGTTTCGACAGAACGAAGTCCCAGATCCAGATTCGACCGGTCAAGGTCACATCACCGTAGGTCAGCTTCAACAGACCCACCAGTACTCGTGGCATATCCACAGTGGCCACCACAAGCACAACCGCAAGCAATGCAATCGTCAAGGCCTTGATTCCGCCCAGCGCGTGAAGTGCTCGCAAGGCAAGCAACAGAACCATCAGAGCGCTACATCCGGCCAACAGTGCCAGAGAGGTCTTTGATGCGGTCATGACCAGAAACAGTACAGAGACGCCTGCGGCCAGACTTGCGGTTACAGCATGGCGTCGCTGACACATGATAGCCAGCCAGCCGAAGGTGATTGCAGACACAGCCATGATGCCGCCTGCCACGTTCTTGTGAATGTGAATCCCTTTCCACCGGCCATCGTGGTCGATCGAAATGCCGTACAGCAACAGCATGGACAGTACATCTACCAGTAGAACCAGACCCAGTACAGCAACCAGCGTTGGCAGGAGCAGACGAACCCGATACAGATAGTCGATCAGAACGCACAGACTCACCGATACCAGAGTCACCACTCCAGCACGACGAATGACGTATTCGGGAAATTGCGACCAGCGAGACGACATCAACAGAAAGGCGCAGAAAATCAGCGTATACAGCAACACCAGAATCGATACCCTGCTGCGATGCCTCTCCATGAGAAACACCAGGGCTGCCAGACCACACAAACTGAAAACCGCCAGCTGGCGAAAGACATCGACCTCACCGGACGAATCGGCAACGAGCAGGTTCTGGTAAGGACGGCTACCAATGAAGACAAAGCACAGATAGGCCCCGAATATCAGAGCGACGACACGCTCCTGTACGAACAAGGCCAGACTGACCGACGTATCAGACGAGGAGCTGCCATGGGGATAGGCCAAGGCACTCATCCGCGCAAGAAGGTATTACGCACGGAGGAGCGATAGACATGACGTGCCAGACCATTCGGCAGCAAGCGGAAAACCAGCCGGATCAGCGGATAGGCCTGTTTGCTACTGAGACCATGCAGCTCGTGTATACCCTGCGCATAGGCACGGTACTCGGCAAGATGTCGGCGAAAATGGCGACGTTCGAAGAACTTGTCAGTCACCCGCCAATAGATCAGTCGTTCCTGCAGATTGGCAACCTGGAGCCCACGCTTCAACACGTCGAACAGGAAACCCAGGTCTTCGTTGAGATACAGCTGCCGATAACGCATACCATGCGTCGTCAGCAAAGTACGTCGCATGCAATAGCTGGGGTGCAGCATGGGATTACCCCGCGCAATGCCCTCCCTTATGGCTGCGGTTGTCGCCGGATAGTCGCGTTGAGAGATAATGCTACCGCTCTCATTGATTTCCCACGAATTACAGCCGATCAGCGACAACTCGGGGTTCTCCTCCAGCATGGCAATCTGGCGTTCGACTCTCGACGAATGCGCAAGGTCATCCATATCCATTCTCAATACGATGGACTCATCCTCGAGGCAATCGATGAGACAGTTCAGTGCATGAGGCAAACCGCGATTCTGTTCCGCCCGAACGATACGATGAAAATGATCGGCATTCTGTTCAAGGAATTGTTCGTGGGACTCGGGTACAGGACCATCGACGTAGAGATAGATTCGCAGCTTGTCCTGCGGATAGCTTTGCCCGAGCATCGAATCCAGGCTCTGGCGAAAATAGTCAAGATCATCACGACCATACAGAGTCGTGATGATTGCAGCTGTTGGAAAACTCATGGCGGGGGTACAACAAATAGGAAAGAAAAACGGGACCGCTCAGCGGCGGTAATCATCGGTCTCAGGGCACGGAATATATCTGCGAATTGGCTCACACTATTGTTGCCATCGTGCAACCTGCCTGCCGTCGACTGTTGATTTACTCTTCTCACCCGAATAACAGTTACATGCAGCGCCGTTCCAGTGCTGCCCTGTCATGCACATGACGAATTGACAACATTGAGGACATCACTCTGAGCACCTTGAAGTCCCCACCTCTTGCAGCGTGTCGAGACGACGACCGCGGGGCTGTTACAGCCCCTGAGGCGACGTCAATGGACAGGGATCACCCACAGGGTGAGGTCGCCATCAGCGAGCTCCCTCGCCTGGCCATCCTGGTTCCAACCTTCCGTCGACCGGATCATCTCGAGGCTTTATTACGAATGATCGATGAGGCCATTCGTCACGATACCGCGACTCTGATCGACAACTGGCAGCTGCGAGTATTCATTGCCGACAATGATGCAGTCGATCGCGAAGGCAGCCTGCGCGCCGAAAGGCTCAGGGATTCACTGAGCGTGGATCTCGAGATCATCGATGAACCCAGACCCGGCGTGTCCCATGTACGTAACCGACTGGTAGAAGTTGCTCTGGCCTGGCAACCCCGCTACCTGTTGATGATCGACGACGACGAATGGCCCTCTCGCAACTGGATCAGGCACATGCTCGACACCGCCGAGCACTACTCGGCCGATATCGTCTCCGGTCCGGTTCGCCCCGATTTCGAAACAACGCCTCCCGCCTGGATTGTCGAACATCGCCTGTTCGATGATGCCCCACTTCCCACGGGTGAATTTCCAGAAGTGCAACGCACCGGGAACACCTTGCTGCGAAGCGAACAGCTCGCCGATCAAGGCCGGTTTCCCGACGGGGAATGGTTTTCCGTCTCACTGGGACGCATCGGCGGAGAGGATTCTCACCTCATCGAAGGCCTCGTCAAGAACGGTGCACGGCATGTGTGGTGCGAAGAGGCCGTGGTGCACGAGCGAATCCCGGCACAACGTCTGAGTGTCGACTACCTGGCCGCCAGAGCCTTTCGCAACGGCAACGCCGGCATGCGTTATCGATCCATGCTGCTACCCGGCTTGCGCTGGAGCTGCATTCGTGTGGGCAAGAGCCTGTTCCTGTTCCTGCGCTGGCTGACATTGACTCATCGGCTGTTCACTCCCGATTCGAGATCACTGCACAAGCTGGACTGGCAGATCATCCGCGGACGCTTTCATGCACACCTGGGTCGCTATCCGCAGTTCTACTGAGCGCGAACGGCAGACATCAATGCAATGGCAGCAATGGCACCAAGGGCATCACCTGATCATGTGATACAACAGCGATGTCT
>CBDUIJ010000060.1:0-22393 GCA_965367215.1 uncultured Granulosicoccus sp. | reverse complement strand
GGGAGATAACCCGCCCTCTGAACAGGATGATGGCTCGATCGGCAATTTCGGCCAACTCCTCCATTTCGCTGCTCAGGACAATGACAGCGCATCCATCAGCAGCCTTTTGCAGAATGATTTCCTTGATAGCCTGTTTAGCTCCGATGTCCACGCCAATGGTCGGTTCATCCAGAATGAGAATGCGTGGGTTCGTCATGAACCACTTGGCCAGCATGACCTTCTGCTGATTACCACCAGACAGGGTTGACAAGGCAGCCGAGGGGCCGGCAGCCTTGACCGACAAACTGCTCATCTGCTGCACGATGTCAGTCTGCATGGGACCTGACTTGAGCACACCCAGGGAATTTGAAAAGCGATCCAGCGAGGGCAAGCCGATATTCTCTGCAATGGAAAAGTCGACCAGAGCGCCAGTACGGTGGCGGTCATTGGTAACCAGAGCGACACCGGCTCTCATGGCATCAGCGGGACTACTCCATTGTACGGTTTCACCATCGACACGAATCTGCCCACCGGTGTGTCGGTAGACTGGGTCAGCAAAGACGGAGCGTGCCAACTCACCTAATCCCGCGCCGATCAACCCTCCAATACCCAATATCTCTCCAGGACCGATAGAGAAACTGACGTCCGTCAGTTTCTCTCCCAGAGACAGATTGCACACTTCCAGCACAGGCTGCTTTTGCAATTCCCTGCCTCCCAGCCGCTTGACTGACGACGCAAGATCACTACCTATCATGATACGAATGGCTTCCTGCATCGAGATATCCGCTGTCCTGCCCTGCCACACCGCTTCGCCATTTCTCATGACAGACAGTCCCTGCGTATGCTCGAAGACCTCATTCAGATAGTGAGAAATGTAGAGAATGCTGACGCCCGAATCGGCAATGCTCTTGATTTGCCTGACAAGTACATCAACTTCCGATGCCGTCAATGACGAGGTAGGCTCATCAAGCAAAAGCACGCGCGGTTTCTGACGTAAAGCCCGAGCCAGTTGCACCATTTTCCGTAAGTCTGTCGGCAATGTCCCCAGCACGGCATCGGCAGACACCTCGAGATGGAGTTGTTCCAGTAGCCGCTGGGCTTCTTTCCTCATGGCGCCGTTATCTAGCAGTGGACCTCTTTCGATCTCCGCATTCAGAAAGATGTTCTCAGTCACCGTCATCGACTCGATCAGGTTGACGTCCTGATGTACCGTCACTATTCCATGCGCAATGGCACTGTGCGGTGTCCAGTGCGTCACTGGGGCACCAGCGATCTCGAGGCTTCCCTCATCCGCCCGGTAGACACCACACAGGATCTTTACCAGAGTCGATTTACCGGCTCCGTTCTCACCGATAAGCCCGTGTATTTCACCAGGCTCAAGGGCGATCGACACGCCATTCAGCGCCTGCGTGGCACCGAAGGATTTGCTGATGTTGTTTGCAATCAGCATGCGTTGCGGCGGGTCTGACAAAGCGGGGGAAGACGCACTCCCCCGTTCCTCAGCTAGCGACAGATCGCTCATTTTCCAGTGACTTGTGGGTCAGTGGCAAAGTCGTCGGCATTTTCGCTGGTCAGCAACCGGGTGTCCAGCTTGACCAGAGCCTCGGTTTCTCCACCGGTTATTGCCTGCATGACCTGGTTCAGTCCGGTAAAGCCCATGGCGTAAGGATCCTGGACTACAAGTCCATCAATCTTCCCGTCCTTGACCATCTGCCAGGAGACCGGGTCCAGGTCGAATCCGACCAGTTTGACATCACCTACCCTGTTGCCGCCTTCCAGCGCAGCAAAGGCTCCTTGCAGTACGACCTGGTTGAAAGAGAAGACACCGGCAAGTTCAGGCTCCGAGACCAACAGGTCTTCCATGATGTTGCGGCCATTGTCGAGTGTCATTGCCGGAGGCATTGCAGCTTCAGGCAATACTGTCAGACCGAGTTCCTTCGCTCTGTCCTCAAAGCCTTTTTGTCGCAGCTGTGCATTGTCGTTTGTAGGTGCGTAATCAAGCGTGATGACTTTCGCGCCTTCCGGGACGATCTCGGCCATCTTCTCTGCTGCCAACTTGCCTCCGGCCAGGTTGTCAGTGATGACCAAAGAGGTAATGTCGCCCTTGCGTACGCCGATATCAGTGACAACGACAGGTAAACCGGAGTCGTTATACAGATTGGCAATCGGCTCGCCTACCATCACGCTGTCTCCCGGGAAAATCAGCAGCCCCTCAACGCCTTGAGCGAACAGGTCTTCCAGATCGTTCACCTGCCTTGTCTTGTCGTCATCGCCACCGTTGGTGACGATGATATCTATGTCATAACCCTTCTCTTTCCATGCTTCAGCGGCAGCTTCCGCGCCATTGACCATCGTGACCAGAAAGGGATTGGTTCCCCAGAACACGGAGTAGCCAAGAGTCACATCCTCGGCAATTGCAGCGCTACTGAGGATGCTTATGCTTCCTGCAGCCAATACTGTTCTCAAGGTGGTGTACTTCATCATCGATCTCCTTTATTGTAATTACAGCGGTTTTAACGTTAAAATTTTTATCAAGAAAGAACACGGTCGTGTTGAATGCGGTAGATCTTCTCTGCGGTAGCAACAAACAGCTGCTTCTGTTCATCAGCGGACATGTCAGAGGTGATGCTGCGATAAGCTGAAAAAAGAAAATCGAATGAGGAATACATGCCGTCAACCGGAAAGTTACTGGCGAACATACAGCGCTCACAACCGAACAATTCAATGGTCTCACGCACAAATGGTGTGATCATCTGCTCGGACCAGTTGTGGAACATCATCCCCAGGCCGGAGATCTTGACCGACACATTCGTACAGGTGGACAGATCAGCCATACCCTGCCTCCACAGCTGCATGGAATCCTTGTCCAGACCAATTGGCATCCCCGTATGGTTGATGACAATGGACACGTTTTCATTGCGAGCCGCCAACGCAGCAGCAGCTTTCATCTGATGCGGATAGATCTGCATATCGAAAGACAACTGTCGCGATGCCAGTTTGCCGAAGCCTGCGACCCAGCGAGGATTGTCCATATACTCTTCGGAGGCAAAGTTGAACTTCGGATCTGCATGCGTATTCAATATCTGTCTGATGCCTACCAGTCTGCTCGATCGTTGGTGGGCATCCAGCTCGATATCGACATTCGGGCCAGCAAGGTCGCAGTAAGCAACAATGCCATTGGGGTGGCCGGAATGCCTTGCTTGCTCGTCCAGCCACAGGGTCTCGTCCACAGCGCTGCCGGAAGCGACTGCAGCCTCTACATGCACGGTCTTCACAATCTCGAACTTGGTACTGCCTGACAGGTATTCTTCTATCGAGAAATTTCTACGGATTGGAGTATTGTCGCCGTAGACACCCGTCGAGGGTAAGGTCGTCAACCACGGATAGTTCAGACGATCAAGGTCCCAGGCATGGAAGTGTGGATCCACGATTTTCATGAATCAGCCCTGCAAACCGTGCACGAAACAGCGATCGTTCTCAGAGTCGATCTGGCAGATATGCCAAGGCAATACATACCTGACGCATCCGCGACCTCCATGGTGATTCCATATCGCATACAAGAAAATACCTCAAAAACATGCAGATTTTAACGTTAAAATAATAATGAAGAAATTTCGTGTTCGAGTCAAGTGAAATTTTCAGGGTGACCTATCCCTGAATACGAGCAGGCTGTATTTCGAACATTTCAATGAAAAGACACAACGGTACGATCAGACAGCGTCCTACTTCGACCGCCTGCCGATAAACCAGAAGTACACCAGCACACCTCCGAACAGGCCACCGGCATAACTCAGCAGTTCGTTGTCCTGCATGCTCTGCCCTGTCATCAGGAAATAGAGGAACACCAACCCGGTCAAGGCCAGAGAAATGAGCAATGCATTTCTCATGTTGTTTTTCTTTTTCATCTCACCTGGCTCGTGAAGCTGACAGTCATTCCGTGCATTACTTGTATTATCCAAGCTCGAAGGAGGCAACGCCGTACAATTCGTTCAGCTGATAGTCCGGACAAGCACCCTTGTACATACGCGCCGTTTCAAACACGGCTGTCAGTCCCAGGGAGCTGGCCAGGTCAATGGCTGCCTGATTCGGTTCCGGTACATCCAGAATGATTGTAGGTGCTGAGGCGCTTGCCACCAGTTGGCGTAACACCTCGCGCGCATGAGCGGGGGAACTTGCCATCAGCGGCCCTGCCTTGAAGCCTTCGGCACACTCTCGGATGGTACCGAATGCCTGTAGCGTTCCATCCACGACACAGACAACCGAGACACGCGAATCACTTTCCGTCACCCAGCTACCGAGTAGCTGTTCCCGGCGATAGCCGGTCACACGTTCATCCATGGCCAGCAGTGCTGACCAGTCGCCTTTACCATAGGCTCTATATACAGCGCCTGAATCCTCGCCAGAGGCAGTGCCGGACAACACTGCGGTCGAACCTGAGAAGCGGATATTGCGATAGGCCAGTTCAAAGCCGGACTTGCGATAGTTGTCCTGTTGTTCGACGACACCGTCCAGGCCGACTACCTTGCCCTCCAGATACTGCATCCCTGCCTGCCAAACTGCCCAGCCGTAGCCCCGGCCGCGGTAGTCCGGGTGACAGATGTACAGCCCCAGAAAACCATGCCCGTCGTCATGTCGCACAACCGAGATGGCTGCGGCCGGTTGCTGATCATGGAAAGCCATGAAGAAGCCATGCGGGTCAGCCTGCTGGAACAGACGCGCATCGTCCACACCGGGGTTCCAGCCCTCGCGCGCTGCCCAATCGAGCATGAGCTGAACCTCGGGAAGTGCTACCGGGCGGATCGTGGGAGTACTCATGTCGTGATTCAGTCCGAGTCATTGCAGTTCAGGGTCAACCAGAAGCCTAGCACCGCATTGTTGCTCCGTCAGAAAAGGTCATTGTTTTGACGATGTACTCGAGCACGGTACGAAACTTGACACACAGGTTACTTGCCAGGCTGAAAAGCCTGTTATTTCGTGAGAAACGCCCTTTTTACGCACCACCTGAGTGCAATCAGATTAAAACACGCACCGTATGGGAACCTCGTTGAACAACAAGTCACTACACGGCGAACTGGAACTCCAGCAAGTCACCAAACGTTTTGGTGATGCCATTGCAGTCAACAGCTTCACTCAGCATTTCCAGGCAGGTCAGTACATCTGTCTGCTGGGACCATCAGGCTGTGGCAAGTCCACCACCTTGCGCATGATTGCCGGCCACGAGTCATTGAGCTCGGGTGACATCCGCCTCGATGGTCGCAGCATCAGTCAGTTACGCCCTGCGCAACGCGGTACGGCCATGATGTTCCAGAGCTATGCCCTGTTCCCTCATCTGAGTGTTCTCGACAACGTGGCATTCAGCCTGAAGATGCGCGGCATCGACACCGCGACACGAGAACGCAAGGCGCACGATCTGCTGGAACTGGTGCACATGGAAGACTTCGTATACCGCATGCCAGAGCAGCTTTCCGGTGGGCAGCAACAACGCGTTGCGCTGGCACGAGCGCTGATTACCGAACCCTCCGTCCTGTTACTGGACGAACCGCTCTCGGCTCTGGACCCCTTTCTGCGCATCCGCATGCGAGCAGAACTGTCTCGCCTGCAACGCGAGCTGGGCATGACATTCATCCATGTGACCCACAGCCAGGATGAGGCCATGGCACTGTCCGATCGTGTGGTTCTGATGAACAATTCTGTCATCGAACAGGCAGGTACCCCCGAAGAGATATTCAACGCCCCGCAAACGAGCTTCGTGGCGAAATTCATGGGTGGACACAATATCGTCGAAGTCGATGGTCGTGCCTATGCCTTGAGAACCGACCGTACCCGGCTGTCCACAGACAGTGGAGGCGTATCGGCGCAGGTAGCCAATGTCGAATTCCTCGGACGCACCGTGGACGTCTCACTCGACTGCGATGGTGTCGAGCTGGTCGCCTCGATGAATGACAGTGACTTCCATCGAGACCGGATCCGTGCCGGCGACAGCCTCTGTGTGCACTGGAAGCGCGAAGACCTCTACGAGCTCTCTGACGCCTGAGCATCAACAAGCCTGCCGCAGGGACAGCCGCAAGCGAGCCAAGCAATCAACCCTTCTTTAACCTTCTATCAACTTGACTGGAAAAATGATGAAAGACAACAAACTCGATGTAAGCGGCAGGATTCCCACTCAACTGTCCACTGGCGGACTCACCGCTCATGATCGTCAACGACGCCGCCTGCTCAAGGGCGCCTCCGCCACTGCCGTCGTCGCTGCGTCCACCGTATTCGGTGTACCGACCATCTGGGCACAGAACATCAAGAACGTCACGCTGCGCCAGTTCGGCACCGGTGTCTCCAACCTCAACGATGTGGGCGACAAGGTAAAGGAAGATCTTGGTTTCACGCTGGAGATGACCGCACTGGATTCGGACTCGGTAGCGCAGCGAGCGGCGACACAACCCAAGTCTTTCGATATCGCCGACATCGAATACTGGATCTGCAAGAAAGTCTGGCCAGCAGGCAATCTGCAAGCCATGGATACCAGCAAGATTGACAACTACGACAAGATCGTCGGTATCTTCAAGGATGGCAAACTGACGCCGGACAGTGTCATCGCTCAAGGCACGGCACCGCATTCGGTGGGTTTTGTCGACGGTCCCGATGGCAAGCAGTTTGTTGATGAAGAGTCTGGTTGGATGACTCTGATACCGACAATATACAATGCTGACACCCTCGGCATTCGACCTGACCTGATAGACGGGGAAGTCACCTCCTGGGCACAGTTGCTGGATCCACAGTTCAAGGGCAAGGCATCAATCCTCGACATCGCCTCCATCGGCATCATGGATGCGGCCATGGTGTGTGAAGCCATGGGTGAAATCAGCTACGGTGACAAGGGCAACATGACCCGCGAAGAGATCGACAAGACGCTGGCCATCATGACCGAAGCCAAGAAAAACGGTCAATTCCGGGCATTCTGGAAGAGCTTTGACGAGAGCGTGAACCTGATGGCTTCGGGTGAAGTCGTCATCCAGTCCATGTGGTCACCTGCCATCTCGGCGGTCAGAGCCAAGGGAATCCCCTGTGTCTATCAACCATTGAAGGAAGGTTATCGGTCCTGGGGTGGTGGTATCGGTCTGTCGAAGAACCTCAGCGGTCTGGAACTCGACGCAGCCTACGAATACATCAACTGGTACCTGTCAGGCTGGGTCGGCGGCTACCTGATGCGTCAGGGCTATTATTCTGCCGTGCCAGAGACTTCGAAGAATTTCATGACGGCCGATGAGTGGGGCTACTGGTTCGAAGGCAAACCTTCCGAAGGCGAGATCGTCAATCCGCAAGGGGTTGTGATGGAACAGGCGGGCGCGGTGCGTGACGGAGGTTCCTTCGAACAACGCATGGGCAGTGTTGCCTGCTGGAACGCCGTCATGGATGAGAACCAGCACATGATCCGCAAGTGGAACGAGTTCATCGCGGCCTGAGTCAATTCAGCCGCCTGGAGTTTCAGCGGCTGAACAAGCGTAACGGTGTACCTGCGCTTGCAGGTACACCCCGAGTGTCCGGGCCATGCCGATGTCACCGAACACGTATCGGCTCCCTTCCCATTCTGCAAATACCACAAGGAGATTCTTTCTTGATTTCGGAACGCCTCCGTCTGTCCGGCATCAGCTGGCTGCAACTATCACCCATCCTGCTGATTCTGGGATTCTTCCTGGTGCTGCCCATTGTGGCCATCATCACGGTCAGTTTCTGGAGTTCTACCGAATACAGTTATTTCCCGGACTTCCAGTTCGAGAACTACCAGTACCTGTTTACATCCAGCGTGACCTGGTCGGTGTACCTGAAGACCTTGATGTTCACCGTCATCACCTGGGCATCCACCCTGCTCATCGGATTCACGGTTGCCTATTTCCTCGCATTCCATGTGCGTAGCCTGTACACGCAGATCGGACTGTTTCTGCTGTGCACCATTCCATTCTGGACATCCAATATCATTCGCATGATTTCCTGGATACCGTTTCTGGGCAGGAACGGTATCGCCAACAGCGCCCTGATCGACATGGGCGTGATCGATCAGCCGCTGGAGTGGCTATTGTTCTCGGACTTCGCCGTCATCCTGGCCTTCGTGCATCTGTTCACGCTGTTCATGATCGTACCCATCTTCAACACCATGATGCGCATCGATCACAGTCTTGTCGAAGCAGCTCGCGACGCCGGTGCCAGCGGCTTGCAGATTCTGACCAATATCATCATTCCCTTGAGCAAACCCGGCATCATGATCGGCTCGATCTTCGTGGTCACGCTTGTCATGGGAGATTTCATTACCGTTCGATTCATGAGTGGTGGACAGAGCGCCTCAGTGGGTCGACTGATCTCCAACGAGATCGGCTTGCTGCAATACCCGGCCGCCTCTGCCAGCGCGGTGGTTCTGCTGGCAACCGTACTGCTGATGATCGCCATCATGTTGCGCTTCGTCGACATCAGAAAGGAGCTTTGAGCCATGACTGAAAAACGCCCCTTGAGCTTCTACCTGCTGGCACTCTTCTTCGCCGTTTTCGTGCTGTTCCTCTATGGCCCGACGATCACCATTGCCATCCTCTCCTTTCAGGGCCCCTCCGGTGGCCTGACCTTTCCGATGAACGGTACCTCTCTGCACTGGTTTCACAATCTGTTCGAGCAACAGGCGGTCGGTGATATCTGGGGCTCCTTTCGTCGTTCACTGGCGCTGGGGCTGATCGTGATGGTCATCACCGTCGTGGTGTCATTGATGGGAGGCATGGCTTTCCGACGTCGCTTTCACGGATCCAGTCTGGTGTTCTACCTGATCATCACCAGTCTGATCATTCCCTCCATATTGATATCTCTGGGTGTGGGTATCCTGTTCAATGTCATCGACCAGGATGTTCACTGGGCCACCTCCGGGCTCGGCTCGCAGCTGACCTGGACTCTGCCTTTCGGCCTGCTGATCATGTTCGCCGTCTTCAATCGTTTTGACAGTCGTTTTGAAGAGGCAGCGCGTGATCTGGGGGCCAGCAACTGGCAGGTTATCCGTCATATCGTACTGCCATTGATCGCGCCAAGCCTGATCGGCGTCGGCCTGTTCGGGTTTACCCTCTCCTATGATGAATTCGCCCGAACACTGCTGACGGCCGGTTCCTACAACACCCTGCCTCTGGAGATCTATGGCATGACGACCAGTGTCACGACGCCCGTGCTGTACGCGCTTGGCACCCTGACAACCGTCTTCTCGTTCCTGATCATCGCTCTGTTTCTGGGCATCTTTCTGTGGCTGCGCCGCCGCACTCATCGTGCCACGGCAAGAGACCTGACCACTACTAAATGAGAATAGGCGAACCCTGAGAGACATGATAGCGTCACTGGCTGAGTCAGGTCGAATCTGTCACAACGCCTTTCAAGCGGATTGGCAACGCCCCTCCTGACTTGACGAGCACGCTCGGAGCGGAATATCCGAGTGTGCATATCGCTTGTACAGGTCAGGGAGAATGGAATGTCTGTCAGGGCATTGTGTCAACGCAGGAACCGCATTGAAACGCAGTGGGACAGCTTCATGTCGGGCAAACAGCCCACGGCTGCCGACGTTGTCAACCAGGACATCATGGAATCCTGGCAGCGCAGCACGCGTCGATTGACGCAGCAGACGACACTGGCGCCCGTCGCCGATGAATACCTGACAAGGCATCAGTGGCGTGACTCACCACTGTACCGGGCAACGCTTGCCGAACGCGACAACATGGATCAACTGGTGCACGAAGGAGAAATGGTCGCGGCGATCGCTGACTCTGCCGGACACCTGCTGTGGACCAGTGCCAGCAGCTTCATGCGCCCCAAAGCCGAATCGGTCAATTTCCGCGCTGGCGGAATCTGGGACGAATCCTCGGTCGGCACCAATGCCGTGGGTCTGTCTCTGGAACTGCGCCGCCCGGTTACCGTCTTCTCGTCGGAGCACTTTCTGTCCACGGTGCATGACTGGGTCTGCTATGCCGCACCCATCATCCATCCACGCACACATGAATGTCTGGGTGTCCTGGACATGTCGACCACCTGGGAACACTACACGCCCATGGGCCAGGCTGCCGTTGCCGGCATTGCCAACTCCATCGCTGCCAGGCTTCCTGCCGAGACACCTCGAGCAGAGCTGGAAATCCATGCCCTGGGACAAAGCCGTGTCATCTTCAGAGGCAAGAGCCTGTCTGTGTCCTTGCGACAGCTGGAGATTCTCTGCCTGCTCGTACTCAACCCTCAGGGCTTGTCACTGAGTCAGCTGCATGCCGCCCTGTACGGTGATTCGCCCGTCTCCACCTCCACACTGAAGGCCGAACTGTCCCGCCTGCGTGCGCTGTTGGCCGGCAACATCGGTTCCCGCCCCTACCGATTGCAGGTACCCGTGTTCGCCGACTTTGTCGAGATATGGACAGCCCTGCACGCCCGGGACCACGATCAGGCCATGCGTCTGTACCGTGGCTCGCTGGCCATACAATCGGTGGCGCCCGAACTCGAAGAATGGCGCCGCTGTATCGATGCTCTCATGGAACGTTCCCTGGAACACTGCGATGACACCTCGCTACTGATCGGCAAGCTGCACAAGGGCATGGCCGGCAGTGCGCCGGTGCGGGAAAGACTGATGGATCTGTTGAACTGACCCAGCTTGCTCCGATGGATTTCAACCGGTTCGAGGCTGGCTGCCTGTAAGACAGCCGCCTCGAACCCGTCACCTCATACAGGCAGGGCTTGCCTGATCAGAAGAAACCCATCGGATTGATGTCATAGCTGACCAGCAGGTTCTTGGTCTGCTGATAGTGGTCGAGCATCATCTTGTGGTTCTCACGACCGACGCCCGATTTCTTGTAACCACCGAAGGCGGCATGGGCCGGATAATGGTGATAACAATTGGTCCAGACGCGACCGGCCTGAATACCCCGTCCCATGCGATAGGACAGGTTCATGTCTCGCGTCCACACGCCCGCGCCCAGCCCGAACTCACTGTCGTTGGCGATGGCCAGAGCTTCAGCTTCATCCTTGAAGGTTGTCACGGAGATGACCGGACCGAAGATCTCTTCCTGGAACACGCGCATGTCATTGGTGCCCTTGAGCAAGGTTGGCTGTACGTAGAAGCCTGATCCCAGCTGTTCGTTCATGCTCTCGACATCACCGCCGATGAGCACTTCAGCACCTTCTTCCTTGCCGATCTTGATATAGCTGAGAATCTTGTCGTACTGTTGCTCGGAGGCCTGAGCACCAACCATGACCTCGGTATCCAGCGGATTGCCGCGTTTGATCTGACCGGCCCGTTCAATGACCATGGCGATGAAACGTTCGTAGATGGACTCCTGTACCAGCAATCGTGACGGACAGGTGCAGACCTCACCCTGATTGAAAAATGCCAGCACCGCACCTTCCACGCACTTGCTGACGAACTCGTCTTCCTGATCGAGAACGTCTTCGAAATACACATTGGGTGACTTGCCACCCAGCTCGACCGTCGAAGGAATGATGTTCTCGGCAGCACACTTCAGGATGTGGGAACCCGTCGGAGTAGAACCGGTGAAGGCGATCTTTGCAATGCGCTTGCTGGTGGCCAGCGCATTGCCAACCTCCTTGCCATAGCCGTTGATGATGTTGAGCACACCCGGTGGCAACAGATCACCGATGAGCTCCATGAAGACCAGGATGGATGCCGGTGTCTGTTCTGCCGGTTTGAGCACCACGCAATTACCGGCGGCAAGCGCCGGAGCCAGCTTCCAGGCAGCCATCAGCAACGGGAAATTCCAGGGAATGATCTGCCCGACCACACCCAGTGGTTCATGGAAATGATAGGCCACGGTGTTGTTGTCAATCTCGCCGATGCTGCCTTCCTGCGCTCGCATGCAACTGGCGAAGTAACGATAATGGTCCGCTGCCAGCGGTACATCGGCATTCAGGGTTTCACGAACTGCCTTGCCGTTGTCCCAGGTCTCGGCCACGGCCAGCACTTCCAGATTCTGCTCGATACGATCGGCAATCTTCAACAGGATATTGGAACGGGCTGTCACCGACATCGTGCCCCAGGCTTCACGGGCTGCATGAGCGGCATCCATGGCCAGGTCGACATCGGCAGCATCCGAGCGTGCGACCTGACAGAAGACCTTGCCGTTGACCGGCGAGACATTGTCAAAGTACTGCCCGGCTACCGGGGCGACCCACTCGCCGCCGATATAGTTTTCGTAGCGCTGCCGGAAATTGACCACGGCACCTTCAGTATTGGGATCTGCGTATATCACTCTTCCTTCCTCGTCAGTCTTGTTATGGTCGAATTGCGAATCGGTGTTTCGCAATACCCCATTGATAAACCGACAAGGTTGGAAAAAGGTTGGTTGCAGGTCGTGCCTCAGTCCAATTGCAGCAGACAATGCACCAGAGGGCTATCGGCAACGGCCAGACCATCAATGACACTGAAATGATTCTTGCCGGGCTCGTAGACGCCGGTCATCTCGGGCAACTGCGCCCCCCATTTCTCACACAGAAGACGCGTCTGACGCAGGAATTCGGGCCGCTCATCCGTGCCCACCCAGGGTGTCAGTGGCACGCCTGTCCGAGGGCCATGCAGGGCTGGACTTTCAGCGGTTGCCTGATCCATGTCCAGCTGCAGGGACTCGTTCATCGGGTGGGCCATCAGCGGACGCAGATCGTAGATTCCACTGACGGGGACCACATGCACCAGCCGCTGAAATACCGGTTCAGGCAAGCAGGCATCCTCGCTCAACATACGCGCCACCAGATGCCCACCGGCCGAATGTCCTGTCAGCCTGACAGGCCCATCCACTCGTTGCGATGCGATGGTAATGGCCTCGACCATGTCCTGCGTTATCTGTGATATCGACACGGTTGGCGCCAGCCGGTAGGACGGCAGAGCCACGCTCCAGCCATGAGCCAGACACCCCTTTGCCAGATAGGTCCACCAGCTCTTGTCGAACTTGTGCCAGTAGCCACCGTGGACAATGACTACCAGGCCTTGCGACGGTCCCTCCGGTCTGGCGATATCCATTTTCTGCCGGTCATCCTGGCCGTAGGCGATGTCGGCATCCAGCCGGCCCGCAGCGGCCAACTGTTCTCGCAGCGCCTGCGATTCATGGGTCCACTGTTCAGGCAACTCTGCTGACCCTGGAATATAGGCACCGTTCTCGAAGGCATCGTGCCAGTCGATGAAAGCCGTTTGGGAGAATTCAGACATGCAATGACTCGTCGCTTGTTGACTTGAAACCAGGGCTCAGACGCCGAGATAGGTGTCCGCGATATCCGTGGTCAACTGATCAGGCTGCCCTGACCAGATGGTGGCGCCCTTTTCCAGAATAAAGCAGTGATCGGCGACGCTCAACAGTTCTCGCAAGGTCTTGTCCACCAGCAGGATCGACATGCCATTGTCCTTCAACTGGCGAATGGCAGCCCAGATTTCCTGACGAATGATCGGCGCCAGCCCTTCGGTTGCTTCATCCAGAATCAGCAAACGCGGGTTGATCATCAGCGCACGTCCAATGACCAGCATCTGCTGCTCACCACCGGAGAGCGTGGCTGCCGACTGACTACGGCGTTCCTCCAGTCGTGGAAACAGGCGATAGACGCGCGCAAGATCCCACTCACCTTTCGTGGCTGCCGCTATCAGGTTTTCTCGCACACTCAGATTGCCAAAGACTCGGCGCCCTTCCGGTACCAGGCCGATCCCGGCTTGCGCTATCTGGTGCGACGGCAGGTCAATGATGGAACGCCCCTGCAATTCGATCTGACCGGCACGCCTGTCCACCAGTGCGCAGATGGCGTTGATGGTCGTGGACTTACCCATGCCATTACGCCCCATGAGTGACACAACCTGCCCTTCATCCACACGCAGTTCAACCCTGGATAGAACCTGTGTGTGACCGTACCACGCTTGTAATTCCTGAATATCCAGCAATCGGCTCATTGGCGCAACCCATCCTCATCGCCATCGACATCGCCCATATAGGCTTCACGCACCTCCGGGTTCTGCCGAATCTCGGCAACCGTACCGGTGGCGATGATGCGTCCGTAGACCAGTACAGACAGGCGGTCGGCGAGTGCGAACACCGCGTCCATGTCATGTTCAACCAGCAGGACAGGTGCTTTCAATTTCAATGAGGCCAGTAAACGCGTCATGGCCCTGGACTCCGAGGCACCAACCCCTGCCATGGGTTCATCCAGGATGAAAGCCCGTGGCTCCATCGCCAGCGCCATGCACAGTTCGAGTTTGCGGCGTTCTCCATGACTGAGCTGCGCCGCAATGCTCGAGATACGATCCAGCAGATCGACCTGGGCCAGAAAATCCCGGGCCTTGTCAATCATCGCGCTCTGTCGGCTGACGCGTCCAAAGAAGCGAAAGGTACTGCCAGACTTTCCCTGCAAAGCCAGCATGACGTTCTGCAGGACACTGAATTCGGGAATGACCATGGACACCTGAAAGCTCTGCGCCAGCCCTGCTCGTGCCCGCTCCGTCATGCTCAGATGACTGACATCCTGGCCGGCCAGAAAGATCTGACCACTGTCATGGCGTAACTGCCCACTGATCTGCCGAATCAAGGTCGACTTGCCCGCGCCATTGGGACCGATCAAGGCATGAATCTCTCCTCGCCTCAGTTCCAGCGACACATCCTCACATGCCTTCACGGCACCGAACTGCTTGTACAGATGGCGCACTTCAATCAGTGCATCGCCGCGTTTGTTGTTGACAGCTTCACTCACGGGCAGAACTCCTGTCGAGCAAGCCGATGATGCCGCCGCGCCCGTAGAGGACAACCACAATCAGCACAGCGCCCAGCCAGAACTGCCAGTTCTCGCTCCAGCCACCCAGGGTCTGTTCGAGAATGATGAACACCGCGGCTCCCAGCAGTGGCCCGGCCAGCCTGGCCACCCCACCCAGAATGACGAACACCATGATTTCACCCGAGGTATGCCAGCCCAGCACCGAGGGACTGACAAAGCGATTCAGGTCGGTATACAAGGCCCCTGCAATACCGGTGATGACGCCGGATATGACGAAGGCTGTCAACTGCACCTTGTAAGGCGAGATGCCCACCGTCGACACACGTACCGGATTCTGGCGTGCGGCCTGCAGAGCCAGCCCGAAGCGCGACTGAACCAGCCGGCTCGACAACCCCATCGCCAGCATCAACCAGACAAAGGCAATGGCGAAGAAATGAATGCCGGTCATCGTGTTCAGACCCGGAAATGTACTGCGCAGGTAGACTGACAGACCATCCTCGCCGCCATAGCTCGGCCAGCTGATGGCGAAGTAATAGATCATCTGCGCAAAGGCCAGGGTGATCATGATGAAATACACGCCGGATGTACGCAGCGACAAGGCACCGATGAGCCACGCAAACAGGCCACAGACCAGCGCCGTGATCGGCCAGATGACCAGCATGCGAGTTGTGCCCTCCAGCAACCAGGGCGATTCCATGATGGGCTCGTAGTTCAGTGCATGGCTGGCCAGAATGCCCGCCACATAACCACCGATACCGAAAAACGCAGCGTGACCCAAGGACACCAGGCCACCATAGCCCAGTGCCAGATTGAGGCCGACGCCGGCCATTCCCAGAATGCAGACCTTGGTGGCCAGCGTGATGATGTAGGGTTCATCCAGCCACAGGGCCAGCAACGCCACACTACCCAATAGCAGCAGACTGAGCACGCCGATGAGCGTATCGCGTGGATTCATGACGGCTTGCCGAACAGACCGGACGGTCTGACGATGAGTATCGTGGCCATGACGATGTAGATGAGCATGGAAGCCAATGCCGAACCGACCGAACTGGCGGTGGCATTGTCCATGAACTGACGGAAGAAGATGGGCAGCAGAAAGCGCCCCATGGTATCGGTCAAGCCCACGATGATCGCACCGATCAGAGCGCCCTTGATGGACCCGATGCCACCAATGACAATGACCACGAAGGCCAGGATCAACACCGGCTCACCCATCCCCACTTCCACTGATTGAATGGCACCGACCAGGGCACCGGCCAGACCTGCCAGAGCAGCACCCAAGGCAAATACCACGGTATACAGCGTTGAAATGTCGACACCCAGCGCCGCGATCATCTGCCTGTCGCTCTGCCCGGCTCGTATCCGGATACCCAGACGTGTCTTGGCAATAAGCAGGTACAAACCGAGTGCGATGACGAACCCGCAAACGATGATCGCCAGACGATAGCGCGAATACACGATATCGAGCACAGGCAGATGCATCGAACCGGACAACACCTCAGGCACATCCAGATACAAGGGGAAAGCGCCGAACAACCAGCGAGTGCCTTCCGAGAACATCAGTATCAGGGCGAAGGTGGCCAGAACCTGATCCAGATGATCACGCCGATACAGACGACGCAATACCACCATCTCTACCAGGGCACCCGCCAGTGCGGCCGCCATCAGACTGGCCGCCAGCCCAAGCCAGAAGGAGCCGCTCCATCCGGCCACGGCAGCGGCGGCAAAGGCCCCCACCATGTACAGGGAACCATGGGCCAGATTGATCAGCCCCATGACCCCGAATACCAGCGTCAGGCCAGCCGACATCAGAAACAGCATGACGCCAAACTGCAAGCCGTTGAGCAGCTGTTCGATGAATAGACTTGCGCTCATGACCTGCCTTTGAACAAGCCCTTGATCCCAGGCAAAACCTACCTACATCTTGCAGTCGGCTGCGTAGGCGTTCGAATGCTGCTCCAGCACCTTGGACACAATGCGGTTGGTCAATACATCGCCTTCCTCGACCACTTCCCGAACGTAGAGGTCCTGGATGGGATGGTGGCTGTTGTCAAACGCGAAACTGCCACGCGTGGATTCGAAATCTGCCTCCTCCAGCGCTGCGCGGAAGGCATCGGCATCCGCAACATCAGCCTTGGCCATGGCCGACAGCAACAACTTGCCCGTGTCATAGCCCTGTGAAGCGTATAGCGATGGCAGCCGACCATAGCTGGATTCGAAATCCGCCACGAATGTCTTGTTGGCTTCATTGTCCAGATCCTTCGACCACTGGGAGGTGTTCTTCACACCCAGAGCCGCATCGCCAACGGCACCCAGAATGCCCTGATCGAACGAGAACGCCGGGCCGATGACCGGCAGGTCGATGTCTGACTGATCCCACTGCTTCATGAAGCTGATGCCCATGCCGCCGGGTAGAAAGAAGAAGACACTGTCGGCACCCGATGCACGAATCTGCGCAATCTCGGCCGCATAGTCGGTCTGACCCAGTTTGGTGTAGAGCTCACCGGCCAGCTCGCCTTCATAGAAACGCTTGTAACCGGTCAGCGCATCCTTGCCGGCCGGATAGTTCGGCGCAAGGATGAAGGTGTTCTTCAGGCTATCCGAGTTGGCATAACTACCGGCGGCTTCGTGCAGATTGTCATTCTGCCAGGCCACATTGAAGTAGTTTTTGTGGCAGCCCTTGCCTGCAAGCGCTGAAGGCCCTGCATTGGGCGAGAGGTAGAACTTGCCCTGGTTGACGGCGGCAGGAATCACAGCCATGGCAAGATTCGAGAAGATGATGCCCGTCAGCACGTCGACCTTGTCGGACTGAATCATCTTGTCGGCAATCTGTACGGCGACATCCGGCTTGCGTTGATCGTCCTCGATGATCAGGTCGACATCCGGGTTATCACCAATGGCGAGCAGAAAGCCATCTCGTACATCAATGCCCAGGCCCGAACCACCACCTGAGAGTGTCGTGATCATGCCCACCTTGACCGGATCGGCCGCGGCTACTGCAGGCAGACCCGCCGCCAGAATGGTCGCAATGGACACGCTCAGGGCGCAGACGGATGGTTTCAGCATGGGGTTTATCTCCGGGTGTGGTGAACTGCCTTTGCGCTCAGTCTAAGCGATTTACCCTGCCGGGGAACAGTCCGGTGGCACCGATGCTCTTCCGTCGAGGTCTCTACAGGCCACTTTTGCCGTTTGGCCAGAATGCCTGCGGGATCCTGCATCGGCCGGGCTTCATACTCTCGTAATGGCCTTGTCACACGGCAGTAGCGCCTCGGTCACACTCTCGTCACAGGCGTACAGGTATGCAACAATAAAGTATCAATACTACTTGAGTTATGCTTCGACTCATGTTCTAGTGCGCTGCTTTGTATCCCCTCCAACACAGTAGGAATCGACAATGAAGAAGACTCTGCTAGGAACTGTCATGGCGCTTGCCATGGGAACCACCGCCGTCCCCGCCTCCGCGGCCACGGAAATTCAGTGGTGGCACGCGTTTACCGGCCGCCTGGGCGACCTGCTCGCCGAACAGATTGAAACCTTCAATGCCTCGCAGGACGACTTTGTCGTTGTAGGCACACACAAGGGCAACTACTCCGAAGCTCTGAACGCGGGCATCGCGGCCTTTCGTGCCGGTGAGCAACCGCATATCCTGATGGTTTTCGAAGTCGGAACCGCCACCATGATGAGCGCCCCGGGTGCCATCAAGCCGGTCTATGAAGTCATGAAGGAAAGTGGTGCCGACTTCGATGCGGATGCCTATCTGGCGCCGGTCAAGGGCTACTACACCACGCCTGAAGGTGAAATGCTTTCCCTGCCGTACAACTCTTCGACACCTGTCCTGTATGTCAATCGCGACGCGCTGACTGCAGCTGGTCTGGATCCGGACATGGACCTGTCAACCTGGGAGCAGGTGGATGCCGCCATGGACAAGGTCAAGGAAGCTGGCAGCGATTGCCCTCTGACGACTGCCTGGCAGAGCTGGGTACACCTGGAAAACCTGTCTGCCTATCATGACGCGCCATTTGCCACCAAGGAAAACGGCTTCACCGGACTGGACACCGAACTGGCCTTCAATGGCCCACTGCAAGTGGCTCACATTCAGGCCATGGGTGAATGGGCGAAAGACGGCAAGTTCATGTATGCCGGTCGACGCAATGAAGGTGGCGCCAACTTTCGTGCCGGTGAGTGTGCATTCTTCACCGAGTCCTCAGCCGGCTATGCCGGTGTGAAAGCCGAAGCAGAATTCGAATTCGAGATTCGTCCTCTGCCTTACTGGTCAACTGTCGAAGCGGCACCACAGAACACCATCATCGGTGGCTCTTCACTGTGGGTACTCAACGGTCACGAAGACGAAGAATACAAGGGTGTTGCGCAGTTCCTGAACTTCCTGTCCAGCTCTGATGTACAAGCCAAGTGGCACCAGGATACCGGTTATCTGCCCATCACGACTGCCGCTTACGAGCAGACCAAGGCCGAGGGTTTCTATGAAAAGAACCCGGGTACCGACATTGCCATCCTGCAGATGACCAGCAAGCCGACTACCGGCAATTCCAAGGGGCTGCGTCTGGGTAGCTTCGATCAGATCCGTGGCATAATCGACGAAGAACTCGAAGCCGTCTGGACGGGCGACAAGGACGCTCAGACAGCTCTCGACAGTGCTGTCAGCCGTGGCAACCAGTTGCTGCGTCGTTTCGAACAGGCCAACAAGTAGGTCTTGACGCGTTCCGCGCCGGAGGCCTGCAGGCCCCTGGTGCGGAGCGCGCTCTTCACCCTTCTACATATCCTTTTTTCTCAACAAGACGACGACACAGTCCGTGGAAAAACGCGTGACCTTCAAGGGCTGGCGACTACCGGTCCTGCTGATACTGCCGCAAGCTCTGATCACGGCAGTGTTCTTCTTCTGGCCAGCCGGTCAGGCCATCTATCAGTCGGCGTTCATTCCCGACCCTTTCGGCCTGAAATCGCAGTTCGTCGGTTTCGGCAATTTCGAATACCTCTTCTCTGACCCCTACTACCTGGCCTCGTTCAAGACCACCGCCGTGTTCTCCATTCTGGTGACCGTGGTGTCGATGAGCGTTGCGCTGTGGCTGGCCCTGATGGCCGATCGCATCATCAAGGGTTCGGGCACCTATCGTACCTTTCTGATCTGGCCCTACGCCGTGGCACCCGCTGTTGCCGGCGTGCTGTGGCTGTTCATGTTCAACCCCAATGTCGGCATCGCCAGCTGGTATCTGGACCAGATGGGCTACGACTGGAACCACAAGCTCAACAGCGGCCAGGCCATGTGGTTGGTCGTACTGGCCTCCTCCTGGGGCCGCATCAGTTACAACTTCCTGTTCTTTCTGGCCGGCCTGCAGGCTGTACCCAAAAGTGTCATTGAAGCCGCTGCCATCGACGGTGCCCATTTCTGGCGTCGTTTCTGGACCATTGTCTTTCCGCTGCTGTCGCCCACGACCTTCTTTCTGCTGGTAGTCAATATCGTCTACGCCTTCTTCGAGACCTTCGGTGTCATTCACACGATCACTTCGGGCGGGCCACAACAGGCCACCACGATTCTGGTCTACAAGGTGTTTTCCGATGGCTTCGTCGGTCAGGATCTGGGCTCGTCGGCAGCACAGTCGGTCGTGTTGCTGTTCGTCGTCGGTCTGCTGACCGTCGTCCAGTTCAAGTTCATCGAACGACGGGTGCACTACTGATGAGTGGCATGGTAGAAAAAACCGGCAAGGCCACCTGGCTGATTCATCTGGGTCTGATCATCGGCATCGGCATCGTCTGCTTTCCGATCTATCTGGCCTTTGTCGCCTCCTCGGTTTCCCAGGCGGAACTCGTCCGTCCACCCATGCCGCTGCTGCCGGGTGACCAACTGGTCGAGAACTACACACGCGCGTTGTTCTCCGGCATCAACGCACCGGTCTGGCGAATGCTGATGAACTCCATGGTCATGGCATTGGGTATTGCCATCGGCAAGATCATCATCTCGCTGATGTCGGCCTTTGCCATCGTCTATTTTCGCTTCCCGATGCGTGGCCTGTTCTTCTGGCTCATCTTCATGACATTGATGTTGCCGGTCGAGGTTCGTATCGTGCCCACCTATGTGGTGGTAGCCAATTTCGGCATGCTGAACAGCTACTCGGGTCTGATATTGCCACTGGTTGCCTCTGCCACCGCAACCTTCCTGTTCCGGCAGTTCTACATGACCGTGCCCGATGAACTGGCGGAGGCTGCCAGAGTCGATGGCGCATCCCCCATGCGCTTCTTCATCGACATCCTGTTGCCGATGTCACGTACCAATATTGCCGCCCTGTTCGTCATCCTGTTCATCTATGGCTGGAACCAGTATCTGTGGCCCTTGCTGATGACAACCGATCCTGACATGAACACCATCGTCATGGGTATCAAGCAGATGTTTCCATCGGGAGATGATCTGACCGACTGGCCCCTGATCATGGCAACCGCCTTGCTGGCCATGTTGCCACCGGTCATGGTCGTCGTCTTCATGCAGAAACTCTTCATCAAAGGCCTGGTGGAAACCGAGAAATAAAGCACGCACATGTCAACTGTCACACTCAATGACGTCCGCAAGTCCTACGGCCGCGATGAAATCATCCACGGTGTCAATATCGACATCGCCGACAAGGAGTTCATTGTCGTCGTCGGCCCCTCCGGCTGCGGCAAGTCCACCTTGCTGCGCATGATTGCCGGTCTGGAAACCATCAGTGATGGCACCATCAGTATCGATGGCAGGGTCGTCAACGAACTGGAACCCATGGAGCGCAATATCGCCATGGTGTTCCAGAACTACGCGCTGTATCCACACATGAGCGTGTTCGACAACATGGCGTACAGCCTGAAGATTGCCAAACTGAGCAAACAGGAGATTCGCGAGCGTGTGGAAAAGGCGGCCTCCCTGCTGCAGCTCAGTGATTACCTGAAGCGCAAGCCCCGGGAACTCTCCGGTGGACAGCGCCAGCGCGTGGCCATGGGACGTGCCATCGTGCGCAAGCCTGCGGTCTTCCTGTTCGATGAGCCGCTGTCCAATCTCGATGCCAAACTGCGCGTGCAGATGCGTCTGGAAATCCGCAAGCTGCAGCGCGAGCTGGGTGTCACCTCCGTTTACGTCACCCACGATCAGGTAGAAGCCATGACCCTGGGTGATCGGCTCATGGTGCTCAATGGTGGCCATGTCGAACAGTTCGGCACCCCCATCGAACTCTACGAAAGGCCGGCTTCACGCTTCGTGGCCGACTTCATCGGCAGCCCGTCCATGAACATGCTCACAGGCACCGCTTCCAATGGCAGCATCACACTGGAAAACGGTGCCGTCATTGCCAGCGAAACGCAGATCAGCGGCCCGATTGATCTGGGTATCCGTCCCGAGCACATGGTGCTGAGCGATAACGGCCCATTGATCCTGGAAGCCTCCATGGTGGAGCAGCTGGGTTCCAATACACTGGTGCATGGTTTTCTGGCAGGGACCAACAAGGCCCTGGTGGCCAGTCTGCAAGGCGTGCACAGCGAAGCCTCCATCGGGCCACACTTGAACTTCGAGGTGCCTCTGGCAGCTCAGCATCTGTTCGCGTCAGACACGGGTCGTCGTATCGAGGGCTAGTGGGTCGACAGCGGCAAGCGGCAAGCGGCAAGCGGCAAGCGGCAAGCGGCAAGCGGCAAGCGG
>CBDUIJ010000059.1:0-22702 GCA_965367215.1 uncultured Granulosicoccus sp. | reverse complement strand
CCTGGCCATCCAGGTCTTCATCCTTCACGTCCACGCCGCGAGCCCATTTCAGGATCTCGCTTCTGCGTGCTATGTTGGCCGCGTTACTGCTGCCGAGTCCCAGGTCATCCACACTGATGTTGGAATTCTGTTCATGCAGTTTCTGGGCATTGGCGCTCAGGTCGACACCGTTGGCCGGAATGGTATCTTCCAGATAGGTATAGACCCGTCTGTTACCGACGCCGTCAGGGCCGTCCAGACTGACCTTGCTGGCAGCTCCGCCCATGGCAACCGCACCACCATCCACCGAGTCGCTCCACCAGCTTTTGGCGGTGTCCATGAAATATCCGGAATTCTCATCCACGGCAGCGTTCTTGTTGACGTCCTGAATCAGTACGTTGCCCTTGTTGTCTGCACCGACGTAGTAACGCTTGAGGTTGCCTGACCAGTGTGGACGCTCATCCGGCTTGAACAGGGCAAAGTAGATATCGTTGCGATGCGTCAGGCGGTTGAACTGGCTCACGGTACTTCCCGGTGCCACGAAACTGGTGTCCACGGCGAGCACATCGCCCAGGATATTCTGGAAGACGGCTACCAGTTCCTCTGCGGAAGCCGCATCGTAATAGGTGCCGCCGCCGGCAGTGGCGATATCGGAAAGAAAATCACTGTTGATGTTGAATCCGATCGTATAGGTGCTGATGTTCTGCTTGCGCGACATGTTCTCGTTGTGATCAGTCTCATCAAGCCAGGTGGCCAGTTCGACACCACAGGCCTCATCACCCGAAGACGGGCTGCAGGATGTGGTGCCGATGAGGTCCTTGACCTTTTCGATTGCCGTGTTGCTGGTTGCATCGCCGTCCGACAGAAAGACGATGTGATTGGTCTGGCAGCTGTCGGCCAATGGCGAGATGTAGGACGCATCACCGGTGATGGTTTCGTAGGTGCAGTTGCTGCTCTGCGGGTTGGAGGCTGAGCAGCTCGCATTGACGGAAACAGAGCCGCCGGTGTAGCTGTCCGGGTGAGAGACGCGATGATAGCGATGTCTGTAGTAGCCACGCTGGGTGCCATAGTCCACCGGACCGCCCAGCATGTACTGAACGGCCTCGTAATAGGCGGCCACGATGGGGGTGCCACCGGTGGCGGTCAGCTCGTTGACGATGGTCTTCATGTCGTCCCGGGCCGTCTTGTAGGCAATTCCCTGCACGCTACCGGCACCGACGTTGGCTTTGTAGACCACTCGCAGTTTGGGGGCGGCCGGGGCTTCACTGTCGTAGGATTCGAAATAACGGCGCTTGTTGCCAGACTCGTTCTTTCTGATGATGAAGGCGATATCGTTTTCCGATTGCCAGCCTGAACGGTCGACAACAGCCTGGATGTGGTTGCTGAGGTCGGGTGAACTGACCTTGGTATTGCTTGACCAGTCGTCGGAATTGCCGATGCTCCAGATAACCGGATTGGCAACGACCGGGCGGCCGCTGATCCAGCCATTCTGAGCGAGCAGATCGGGAGCGCTGTCGGCATCTTCAGCCTGCAGGCTCAGGGACAGGCTGCCCTCTTTCTCGCTATCCACCTCGAATTCGATCGATGCGCTCTCGATGATGGCACCGGTAGGTATGGCCAGATCGCGAAAACGCAGGCGTGTCACCACTTCCTTGCTGGAGTTGTTGCCCGTCTGCGGCATCTTCAGGCTGTCGTAGGTGACGATCTCGCTGCCGTCGACTTTCTCGTAGGCATCGTCAGCCGAGGTGTTGATCTGCGCCAGTGCAGATTTACGCGTGCAACCTCTGTCAGCTGGGATACTCTCGGAATCGTAGCTGATGCGCAGGATGGGGGCTCTACTGGCGTTACTGGTCGTGTACGCATAAGCGGCGCGCTCGCCGGTGCCTTCGACAATGAATGCCATGGATTGCTGGCCGCACCAGTCGGACCGATTCACGATTTCCTGCACCAGTGACTTGATGTCGGGTGATTGGTAAGTACCGCCGCTGCTCCAGCCATCGGGCTGCCAGTCCACCTGCGCCGATGTGCGCGGCAGGTCGCTCAGGTAGTCCGTGCTGGTCCCGATGGTGGGTGCATCCCCGACATCATGACCGTACAGGGTCAGGTCTGCAGATCCGTAGCGGTTGATATCAGCCGTGAATTCCAGCTCGGCGCTGGTGATGGTGGCGCCCGACGGGATGTCCAGATCCTGAAAGCGGACACTGACAAGCTGTGGCGTGGTGCCATTGGATGCGCCCATGCTGAGCCGAGTGCCGGTCGGCGTCATCTGGCCATTACTGATGTACTGCTCCATGTCATCATTGAGTTCCTGCACCTGAGACGTGACCACTATGGTGCCGCAGTCATTGTTGGCGCAAATCTCCTGATCGATGCCCTTGACGGGGTAGATCACGGCTCCGCCGCCATCATATCCATTGAACCTCATCAGGCCGACATTCACATTGGCCGAGCTGTCCAGAATGGTATTCAACGCAGACTTCATGCGTTCAAGGCGGGTCCCGGAGTAACCGTTGTCGCTGGAATTCATGGAGCCGGACGTATCCAGGACAAACATGACATTCGGAAATACATTGGTGTCCGGATCAACCTGACCGAAGAAGACCTCGGTGTCATCCGCGGAAGCCGTGGAAAAGGCCATGATCGATGTGAGCAGGGTGCTCAACACGACGGACGCCGTGGAGCTCCTTTTCTGTCGATGACGCGGCTCAGGAGTGTCCTGCACATTATTCATAGTTGTACCTCGACGAGCATGAGAATCATGAGCAACTGCAACGAGAGAGCAGGGGCGGGTAAATGGAAGTTTTCGACGAATCATCGTGATGGAACAATCCGATAAGCACCTTGTTCCACCGTGGATTGTGAGCGGACTGCCTCGATGGCACTGACTCCGGTGGAGACGTAATACAGACCTTCGAATCCGGATGTGCCCTCACCCAGGGAATAGCCGGGGGCGGCGCCGGTACCCACCCATTCCAGCACCGAACGCGATTCCAGGCCGATATCATCCCGGACTTCGTTGATGGGCAGAACCACCGGCTTCTGAAATCCCGCAGCATAGGTGGATGTCAGATTCTGCGGTTCATTCAGGGCCAGGTTGGACGCGGATTCTGCGGCCTGGAAGGTTGCCGAGGTCTGTATGGCGTTGGCTGCCATACGCTTTTCAAGTGTCGAGCTGCGCATGACCGAGGCTCCCATGATGGAGAGCATGAAGATCATGACCATGGCTACCAGCAGGGCACCCCCTTGCTGCCTGCCGAGTCCGGCCTGATCGTCGTCGATGCGTATGCGTGTTGAGAGCGAATCGTGTTTCATGGGCGTGTTCGCCGATTTCTGACCTTGACGGTGGTGTTGAAGGCAAGTCGATAGCGTTTGTCGCCTTCGTGTGTGCCAGCAGCATTCGAGCTTGCGCCGGTATCGGGTTCTATCACCTGACCCGCCAGCACATAGGTATTGGTATCGTCGTCCTGGGCGATGGCATTTCGCGAGGTGAGCAGTAATCCGATACGGATGCTTTCTATGCGGCGGGGATCGTAGAGTGGGTCTGATGCCAGAACATAGGTCAGGCTCTCGTCACCGGTTCTGATACCGAACGCGATACGCATGTCCTCGACACCGCTGACCATTTCTGTTGGTGGGTTCAGTGCCATGTCACCATAGGGAAGGGACTGCCGGTACAGGGAAGTGATGGCATCACCGTTGTCGTTGACCTGCCCTGTATCACCGACGTAGTAGACGCTGGATACGAACCGCATGAATTTGGTACTGGTGTTCGGTCCACCGGAGTAGATGCGAGTGAAGGAACCGCTGGAGTTGACACTGGCAGCGTGACCGATGGTCGCCGTATTGGCGCCGGTACCGATTGAACTGATGCGAAAGATGTCGGCGCCATTGCAATCGGCAATGATGCCCAGATCGCCAGCGGACAGATTGAATTCCTCTCGACTGATACCCGGAGTTGTATCAACCACCACCGGACCGATGGTATCCGGCACGGTGCCGGTACTGACGGGCTGTGCCAGTGGGTAGGTCGATGGTGAACCGAACTGCAAGGTCAGGGCGTGAGTACCGGGGATGGCAGCATGATTGGCGGCGAGAAAGCCCGGTGGTGGTGACGGTGACCACAGATTACCGTTGCCTATGATCGAACCCATGGCGGCAGTTGCCTGCAGGTCGGTGGTCGGCAGATTGTTGCCCAGCAGATTGGGTGAAACGAAGTTCAGATCCAGGCATCCCTGAAAGCCGGACATGCGTATCTCGCCGGCAATATTGTCGAGTGCAAAGCGGGCACTTTCCTGTATGTCGGCCATGGCCGAGTTCAGATCGGAGCTGCGCTTGTTGCCGGCGAAAACAGCGATCATGCCCGAGATGAGCATCAGGCCCAGAGTCATGGCAATCAACAGTTCGATCAGGGATAGTCCCTGTTCGGATCTGTGCGCAGACGTGTTGCGACCGATTCGGCCCAGGCCGGTGGCGAGCTTATACTTCATCAGTTGGATTCCAGAGCAAACTGGATGCGAAGGGTTTGCTGATCATTTTCACCATTGATGACTTCGCTCCACTGCATGACGACAGCAAACACACCATCACCCATGTCCTGGATTTCACCCTTGGCCGGTACGGTATCCGAGCCTGGCAGAGCAGGGGTGAAGCCACTGCCTCCCTGCATGGCATACAGGCTGCTGCTCCAGTCGTACAGGTCCTGACGTGCCACCCCCAGTGGATTGCATTCGATGACGGTGCATTTGGGGTTGGTGGCGCTGGTACTGGTGCTCTCGCCCGAATAGTGACCATCCTCTACACCGGCAATATTGCTTCGCATGCGATCGATCATGTCGCTGGCGAGGAAGTAGGCCTGAGACTGATAGTAGGCACTCTGACTGAAACGCATGCCTTCCACCTGCATGCGGGCCGCTGCCAGAAAACCCAGAGACATGATGATCACGGCCACCAGTATTTCGATGAGGCCGACACCGCGCTGCCTGGAAAGTCCGGGTGTGCGTGCAGCGGACAGTCCGGACCGGGCAGGTGCGAACATGGTCATTGCAGTCAGTGGCACGGCACTGCGCGGTGCGTTCATGATGGTTCGCTGCAGTATTTGCTGATTGGCTGGTTGAAAACGTCTCGTGGTGCCTTGTCTTCACCTTGTGGTAGTCCGCGTCGGATATCACCCGTCAGAACGACGTTGATGGCGCGCGAATAGGCGGCACCTCGTTGAGTGTCACAGACGATGATGGAACCCGAGGACCACTCGGCTCCCCCGCTCTGTGTATAGCGTACAAAACCGACTTCGCTGCTGCCGGCTGCCGAGTTGGTTGGAGAACCGATGGCCATGATGATGTTGTCACCTTTAGGCTCTGCCTCGACAGCGATGATCTCGTCAGCGGCATCGATACTGGCTGTTGCTTCGCCTTGTACCTTTGAACGATCGATGAATACAAGCCAGCCATTGTCCCAATCCTGCTTGCCTCCGCATTGCGAAGATCCGGCAGCCGATCGAGGGCAGATTGTCACTTCGGAAGAACCCTTGACCGCTTCGGAGCGTGCCAGGTAGAGGGAACCGACCAGCGTGTTGTACTGCGAGCTGATGCGACTTTCCTTGATGGCATCGGCAAAGCTGGGCACACCGATGCCCAGCAGGATGCCGGCGACAGCAACCGCTACCAGCAGTTCTATCAGCGTGAATCCTTGATTGAGTTTTCTCTCCATGTGCACGGTAGCGGCCACGTTACTTGCATGTTGAGTATCGAACGGCAAACTCGTTTCAGATCGAGACCTGGCCAACAGAATGGAATCAGCGCTCAGCCTGGCCAGCAATTGGACGTGTCGGGGTCTGGCGTACGGGCACCCAGTTGATTGATGGTCATGGTCTTGCAGTCGGTGTCATCAGCCTGCAAACCCTGACCTGTCGCGGTAATGGTGAAGGCACTGGCTGTCTTGGTCACGGTGAGGGTGTAGTTGTCCTCGAGGGAGCTGCTTCTGGACAGCTCGCAATTGGCATAGGAATAACGAGTGGACTTGCAACGTTCCATCGTCTGTACTTCCGACAGCAGAGCCAGATGACCATCGGTTCTGCGTGTCTTCTGCACATAACTGCCGTATTGCGGGTAGGCGATACTGGCAAGGATGCCGACGATGGCAACCGTGATCATCAATTCGATCAATGTAAAGCCTTGCACGTGCATGAGACGGTAGGGGCTTCGGGGTGTGGTTGGGGGGTACATGCAAGCTCTCCGGCCCGAAGGGTGGTGTTGGGCGATGTTGCAACAGGAATCCATAGAACAGGCTATCGACCTGCAGGACAGTTCACTTGAGCCGTTCATCGTGGTGATGGGCAGGCAAGGCTCCCTCAGCTATCCTCCTCGATCTTCTCCTGCCAGAAGGTTCTGCGGCGCAGGTCGTTGAGATCGAGCTCTTCCAGGGTCTCGGTACCGACTACCACGGTTGCATTACCAATCTCCGGAAACAACAGTGAGGTCGGCGGAGGTATTCCGGCACGATCAAGCGGCCGGGAACGGTCCGCCTTGTCCCGCTGGTTTGTGTCGCCGCTATCATCCAGGTCGAGTACCGGTGAGCCATTGATGACACTGACTGCATAGACCTTGCCGGAGCCTTCGGCAGCGGCACAGCTCGATGACTGAGCCTCCGGCAGGTAGCTGGTAAACAGGACCTTGTGATCAGCCGTGACACTTGAACTCAGGGTTTTTTCGCCGTTGCCTTCAAGGTCCAGAAACCAGCCCTTGGCGTCCAGCGGCAGGCTGGCATCAATGGAGTCAGTCACATCGACGAGCCCGCTGGTCGTGTGAGAAATGCTCGGATAGACGGTCAGTCCGAAGCTGTCGATCGGCTTGCCATAGACGTATGGCAGCCGCAGACTGTAGAAGCGATCCTGCACCACATCGTCGAGTGGGTGCGCCCGCCAGCCCGAACCGATGGAAATGGCCAGTTGTTGCTGCCCGTCGATGGATATGATCGAGACATCCGGAGGGTAATAGAAACGCCGTGCATCCTCCGGAGCGTCGCCTGCCAGTTCGGCAATGCGGCCGCCATCAATGCGCTGCTCGAGTGAGTCAGTCAAGCTGCTGTCGTTGTTGATATCGATTCGCCAGATCTGCCCGCCCATGTCTCCCACATAGAGTTGGTCGGCCAGTCCATCGAAGTCGATGTCGATGACACGGACGTCCGAAGGAATACTGTAGTCCATGCCGGAAAACTCACCGGCGCGATTGGTCTGCCACAGTTTGGCTCCTGTCCTTGCATTGACGATGAACACGGCTCGACCCACGCCATCAGTACTGCGTGATTCGGTCAGCTCGTCAGTTCCACTGCTGACGGCCGGGTCCTGATTGGGGTCATAACCGCCACCGAAGACAAGCACATCGACAACCGATGAACCGTCGCGCACCCGAGTACGAATGGGGCGAGACCAGGTGTCGCCCAATTCGACGAAGTCACCGTCAGCGGTGCTCAGGTCCGTATCCAGTGTATTCGTTCGGCCTTGAATGCTCCACAGGTAGCGAGGGTTGTTGATTTCCGACACATCCAGAGCGTAATACTGGCTCCCACCGCGACGCATGGCGATGTACAGATAGGCCTTTTCGCCTGAGTCGATGATGCCGTTCTGGTTGGTGTCGTCTATCCAGGTAGTGATTCCGCCATCAAGGCCATAGGGTCGGCGCAGCGTGGGTTCGTTCGCCAGCAGCTTGTGCATGTTCTTCAGCAGCTCTCTGGGAACGAATGCGTAGCGTTCGTCGCCGGTATCGGTGTCGATGGCGTGCAGGAAACCTTCGTTGGTGGCTACAAACACCACGCTGTCCACATCGCTGCCATTGGCGTAATTGAGCAAGACGGGTTGTGCATGCAGAGGGTCACCCATCTGACCGCGAGCCTCGTCGGTATTGCTGTCCCCATCGATGTCCTTGATATCCTTGCCATGTGTCCAGTTAACCAGGTCCTGGTAGTAGCCGGTATCGGACTCCAGGTTGGGCGGGAGCGCGAACCAGTCCGGGTCGAGCTCGCTGTTCGCGGGCAGTACGGCGTTATCTGCATGGTCGAGATCGCTGGTGCTGCCCGTATAGGTGAACACCCGACGATTCAGATGGGATGCTTCCGTGGCCTTCATTCTCGACGTCGCGCCACCGAGCAACACGCTGGCACCATCAGTGGCATTCGACCAGAAGCTGCGCGCGCCTGACTTGAAATTGCCAGACACCGTGTCAACGGCTGGCACAAGGTCCTGGTCGACAATCTGGGCTTCATTGCCATCATTGCCCTTGAGCAGGAACTTCTTGAGGTTGCCATCCCATCGCGCTGTGGACTCCGGCTTGAACATCGCAAAGTAGATGTCCTCACGATTCTTCATGCGGTTCTGCTGGGCTTGCGTCACGCTGGGGGCAACAAAGCTCGTATCCGTTTTACTGACATTCAGGAATATGCTCTGGAAGGCCGTCAGCAATGATGATGCCGAGTCTGCGGAGTAGGCACCGCCACCACCGGCTGCCGCCAGTTCTGCCAGATAGCCTCTATCCTGTTCTGCCAGGTTGAAGGCGATGGTATGTGTGGTGACATTCTGCATGCCGGGAAGCGAAGTGGACAAGTCGCTGTCATGGAGCCACTGAGCCAGCTCAGGACCACATTCCTCGGTGTAGTTGCCGCTGGAATCGCAGCCCTGATTGATCAGCGACTGAATCTTGCCTGCTGCCGTATTGGACGTTGCCACGCCGTCGGAGAGCAGGACGATATGATTGGTCTGGCACTGACTCTCCATGGGAGAGATGTAGGTGGGAGTGGAACTGTAGTTGTCGATGACCTCCATGATGCAGTTTTCGGAATCCAGATAGCCATCCGAACAGCCAGCCGGGCGTGACAGGTCTCCGCCATCATAGGAGAAAGGGTGGCTGACGCGGTGATATCGGTCCTCCCAGGATTGAGCACCGCGGTGAGTTCCGTAATCGACTGGCTCGCTACGAAAATACAATGCCGCCTCATACAGCGATGAGGTGATCGGGGTGCCGCCCATGGCAACCAGTTCGTTGACATGTCGCTTCAGATTGTCGCGAAAACGAGTTCCCGGACTCTCTCGTTCGGACTCGAAATAGATGATCAGCTGTGCGGCCTGTGCTTCACTGGCATCGAACGAGGCGAAGGAGCGAAACTTGTCAAGCTGCCGCGGTGTCAGCCGGAATGACATGGCATTGCCACGCGACCAGCCACTTCGACTGATGATCTGTTCAATGAGACTCTTCAGGTCAACCGAGTAGGTGGTCTCACCGGCTCCCACGTGGGCAGGACTGTTCCAGTCCAGCTCACCGGACCAGCTTCGTCCGCTGATATCATTGTTGATGCTCGAGAATTGCTGCGCGCTGTCCGCCTGTTCGACACTGATGCCGATGTTGGAGTCGGATGAGATTTCCTCGTTGGTAGTCAGTTTCATCGTTGCACTGACAATAGTGGCATTGGCAGGCACATTGACGTCAATGAAGCGCAAGCCGATCATCTGCGCCTGCCCGGTGCCGTCAGCAGAGCTGTCTGTATCCAGAGACTGACCATCGAGTTTGACCACACCGGTGCTGATGTTCTGCACGGCATCGTTGCGACTGTCCGCGGTCTGAGCAGAGATCGAACTGTTCGAGCAATAAGCACCGGTCGGTACGGAGTCCGGTGCATAGGTGATTTCAAGCGTCGGCGCCTTGATAGGGTTGGTGTCGGCACTGACCGCTACGCGCTTGCCAGACCCTGCCAGGAAGAAGGTCATGTTGTTGCCGCCACACCAGTCAGGCTGATCGGTGATCTCCTGAACGATGCGCGACAGATCGGGAGTGTTGTAGGCAGTGCCCACGGTCAACCAGGGGTCAGCTATCCAGGTCTCCTGAGCGGTTGTCCGGTCTCTGTCCCCGATATTGTTCAGTTGCGTACTCAGAGATTCGGAATTGGCACTCTTTTCTCCTGCGATGTCCAGACTGGTTTCTTCATCGTTGGCCTCGGCTGAATGAAAGACGAGCCTGGCAGTCTTGATCTGTGCTCCCGGCGGGATGTGCACATGGGAAAAGCGGATGGCTGTGGTCTGTGTCGCGTCAGTGTCGGTTTCGTCCGCTACGGCAGGTTCCCAGGTAATCAGCAGTCTTGGTTTGCGCGTGGAATTCGAGGTCAGTATGTTGCGCAGATTCGTGGATGAATTGTAGTGATCTTCAGGAGCCGTCAATCGCAGCGAAATGGAGTTGCCGCTTGCCCAGTCGTCCAGTGTCGTGACTTCCGAGATCAACGTTGTCAGGTTGGGTGAAACCAGCTCAGCGTCGATATCGTCGGGAATATCGTCCCAGTTGACGAAGGTTGATGAATAGAGGCGCTCATCCAGCGTACTGCCGGAGTAATCATCGGGAGTATTCTCAAGCTCGGAGCTGATATTGATCGAGAACTTGATGTCATCGGGTACCGTAGATGCGGCATCACCTTCGATGGCTGCAGCGTCATCGGTCTCCAGACCATTGCCCGTACCGTCGACTGCCTGCCATTCGGTTTCCGGGGAAGCGGTCTCATCTGCCGCTGCGGTGGACAGGGTCAGGTAGGCATTCTTGATGACGGCATCACCCGGGATGTCCAGATTGTCAAAGCGCAAGGCCAATTCTCTGGCATTGTTCTGGGCACCGGCATGGAACAGTTGTGAGATTTCATTGCCGGTATTGCGGTGGACCACCTCTGTGTTCTGATCGGAATATTCATCCACATGCGCGCCAGCTTCGGCCTCGGTGCTTGTCAGGTTCGGATTGTCAGCCTCCGTATAGGAATAGCTCAGAACCGGCACTTTGCTGGCGACCGCGCTGCTACCGTGAAATTCGCGGATGTCGGCGTCGGTGGCAATATACGAGTCGAAGGGGGCCAGCAGGATGGACATGCTGCCGCCTTGAGTCCAGCCCGGTTGACTCACCAGCTCCGACACGATGGAGCTCAGGTCCGGTGTTTCAACGCTCGGTCCGGATGTGACTGCATCCGGGTCTGCCGAGGCCGAGTTGTCCGGCGGCACCGGATCCCAGGGTACCAGTGCACTGGTACGTTTTGCCGGATCGCTTCTCTCTGCCAAGGACAGGGTAGTGTTACTGCCATTGGGATACTCCTGCGGGGCAGGGGTTGCTTCTGCACTGATATAGGCCGAGACCTCGCCAGTCTGGTTGGACGCGCTGGTCTTGACGAAGGTAATGCTGGCGGCTGTTATCGTGGCGCCCTGCGGTATGCTGATATCGTCGAAGCGGTAAGCAAGATAACCGGCACCGTGGCTGTCATCACCATCGTGAAACCAGCGGTTCACAGCCTGATTGTTGCTGTAGAGCAGTGTGCTGCCATCACTATCGGTAAACTCGGACACATCCGCAACCGCGACGGCTGTGTTGCTGATCTCGGTTGCACCGCTCGAGTCTGCCACGGAGGTGCTGTCCACGATATCGGACATCACCAGCGACGCCTCACCCAGGTTCACCAGCTTGCTGGTATCGTGTTCGGTACCGTCGTTATTGCCATCTTCAGGACGAACGACAACCAGCTCGTCCGGGCAGACCCCGTCGCATAATTCAGTGCTTTCCGATTCCAGATAACCGACGGGGTAGCGGATGGCACCACCCTGGCCATAGCCCTGAAAGGCCATGAGGCCGACGTTGTAGCTGCTGGACTGATCCAGCAGCAAGCCCATTGCAGTCTTCAGTCTGTCCATGCGGCTGATGCCGCCAAAGCCTGCATCCTGTGTGCCCATCGAACCGGAGCTGTCCAGCACGAACAGGATATTGGGATTGTTGTTGAAAGCGTCATCGCTCTGGCCGAAGAAGATTTCGGTGTCGTCTGCCTGTACCGGTGTCAGCACACACAGGCACAGAAGCAGACCGTACAGGAAGCTCAGGTTTCCATGAGTATCAGGGCGCGTCATCAACAGTCTCCGGAATCGTCGGCTGCGCCAATCAGCAGCATGCCCTGTGCAATGGTTGTCGATGTATGTACGTCAGGCAGCGAGGATGTTCCGGTAACAACAAATCGCCTGGCACTGACCGGACCACCCAGCGAATAGCCCATCGCGGCAGCTCGTCCACCGTATTCCAGCACGGACTCGGTAAGCTGCTCGGCGGACTGTCCCAGTTTGTTCTGCGACAGGGTTTCACCGTCGACGTTGCAGATGATGGATTCGAGCTTGCCGCTGATGGCCAGTACGGCATCGGATGCGGATTCGGCCGCCTGGAAGGTGATTTCCTTGTGAACGGCATTGCTGGCCAGCTGTCCTTCGAGCGATGCGCCACGCATGGCTGACACGCCCAGGATGGACAGCATGAAAATCATGATCATGGCGACCATGAGCACGGATCCCTGCTGGCGTGCGGTAGGCAGTTTCATCGTCGATTCCTGACGCTGACTGTCGAGCCGAACGCCAGGCGCAGGCGACGGTCAGCGATATAGTTTGTTGCATTGTCATTCAACGCCGTACCGGGTTGGATGGCGTTGCCGGCGAGTAGATAGGTTCTGCTGTCAGGGTTACTGGCAATCTGCTCGAACGATTGCATCAGCAGACCTATCTCGACGCTCTCGATGCGCCCACTGCCCGGATTGCCATCCTGTGGATCGACATACTCGATGTCACCGTTACTCAGTGGATCACGATAGCCAAGCCGAACCTTCAGGTTGGATATCCCTTCCACGACTTCCACCGGGGGACGGTCGTATGGCCAGCTCTGTCGGTACAGGGCATGGACCGGATCACCTTCGGCGGTGGTGCGTTGCGTATCGCCCACGTAGTAGATGTTGGCCTCGAAACGCATCACTCGCGCCCGATCGTTGATGGACAGGCCGTAGGGTGCCGACAGGCGGTTGTCACCGCGGTTGCCGATGGCGGCATGTTTCAGTACACCATTGGACGCTTGCGTCACCTTGAAGATGTCCGCCACCTGACAGTTGGAAATCAGGGCCAGATCCCCGCTGGTGACGATCGGCGGCAGATCGCCGGCGATGATGACATCGTTGGCAACGCTTGCCATGGGCAGAATGGTGCGAGTCTCCGGGCTGCCGAATTGAACCGACAGCGCGTGGGTGCCTGCCAGTGGTTCGCCGACATCGTCCGGTGGCGTGAAATTCAGTGGCGCGGCCGGTGTCCAGCTGCCATCACTTGCTATCAGGGAACTGGAAATCGTGCTGACTGAATAGTCTGCCGTCGGTGCCTCTGTTGCCCGAATACGTGCCCGGACCTGACTGTCCACGCAGCCCTGGAAGCCTGCCATACGCACATCGCTGACCATGGAGCTCAGAGCGAAGCGACCATGCTCCTGCATCATCGCCATGCTGGAGTTGAGCTGGGAGCTGCGTTTGGTACCGACAAAGACGGTAATCATTCCACTGATCAGCAGCAGGCCGACAACCATGGCAATCATGAGCTCCACCAGCGAAAAGCCACCGTGCGTTCGGTGTCCGGGTCTACTCTCTCTTGTCTCTGACCCCGATCGAATGCGGGATGTCGAACCGAAGTCGCCTGACCTCATCATGGAAATACCTTGACTGACAGGGATCTGGGTGTGTCGCTGCCATTGAGAGTTTCACTCCACTGGACGGCAACGCTGTAGGCGCCTTCCGCAGCGTCATAGGTGATGGTTCCCTTGGCCGGAATGCTCGTGGAACTGGGCAGGAGTGGTGTGAAATCGGAAGCGCCATCCGGGGCGTACAGGTTCTGGCTCCAGGCATGCAGATCCGCTGTTGCAATATCCGCGGGCGTGCAGGGTGTTTCATTAGCGATACAGGCTGGGTTGGAAGTACCCGAGCGGGTTGTCATGGTCTTGTAGGCATCACCTTTCAGAGCATCACGGTTGACTCGCATGCGTTCTGTCATGTCCAGCACCATGAACTTCGCCTGCGACAAGGTATAGGCGTCCTGGCTGAAGCGCATGCCCTGAACCTGCATGCGGGCGGCAGCCAGAAATCCGACAGAAAGCAGGATGACGGCCACCAGCACCTCGAGCAGCCCGATACCAGACTGTCGGTGCGGCTTACGCACTGTAGCTCCTGCCGGCGGAGCATGACGCCCGCAGACAGAGCTGACCTTGCTGAAGTTCAAACTGTTGTTCATCGAATGCCTGGTTCGCACATGAGCCTTGCTGGAAGTTGCTTAACCGTTATCACTGCAACTGATGGCCTGACCAAAGGAGTCGTACAGTGAGCCGTCGCCAGCCTCGCGTGCCTGGCGGATATCACCGCTCATGGACACATTGACGGCACGCGCTGCACGACTACCCCTGTCATCGCAGAAGGTGAATGTGCCAGAACCGCGCCAGTTGCTCAGGCCGCGGGGACCGAACCTTACATACGAGCGTTGTGTGGCATCCACCACGCCCTGGGTGACGGCGCTGTTCTGCAGGGTAAAGCCGGTGGGCAGGGGGCTTGCCAGCTTCAAGACGGTTTCGGTCGCATCGATGACGCCGGCATTGTCGGCATTGTCCACGAAGACGATCCAGCCCTTGTTCCAGTTGGTGCCACAACTCATGTCACTGTTACGTGCACAGACGCTGATGCGGGAGGACTGCTTGATGGCTTCTGAACGGGCAAAGTTCAGTGCACCGGTAAGCTCCATGACACGGCTGTCCTGTTGTGACTGCTGAATGGTTTCCTTGAAGCTCGGTGCAGCGATACCCAGCAGAATACCGGCCACTGCCAAGGTGATCAGTAGCTCCATCAAGGTAAAACCCTGAAAAGAGTGACTGTCGGGACCCTGTCTCATCAATTGATTTTTCATTAAACAACCAGAATGTGTAATGTTAGCGGCACCGATCCGTTTTTTTTCAGTGTTGGCGGTTTACAAGAGACGGGTGTTGTCTGATAGTCGGTTCACTTCAGCGAAGATGGCAGGTGACGTGGGATTTCAATTGGGTCTGGATACCGGCGGTACCTACACCGATGCGGTTCTCGTGGATGATGCGCAGAGAGTGGTTGCCACGGCAAAGTCGTTGACCACGCATGCGAATCTGATCGACGGGCTGCGCTCGGCTGTTGATCAGGTTCTCGGCGAAGGTGTTGCCACAGAGGTCGATCTGGTCTCGCTGTCCACGACGCTTGCGACCAATGCCCTGGTCGAGGGGCGCGGTCGGTCGATAGCCCTGGTGCTGATCGGTTTCACGCCCGCACAGTTGCAACGCGCCAATCTGCAGCAGGCACTGGGTGGCGACCCGATGGTGTTCATGGAAGGTGGCCACGATGCCGCGGGTCAGCCGCTGGCGCCACTGGATGTGCTCGGTCTGCGTCGGTTCGTACAAGAGGTTGATGAGCGGGTAGAGGCCTATGCAGTGTCGTCAATGTTCGCTGTGCGTAACCCGGCTCATGAGAAGGAAGCACGAGCATTGATTTCTTCGATCACGCAGAAGCCGGTCAGCTGCGGTCATGAGTTGAGTTCAGGGCTGGATGCCCCACGTCGTGCATTGACGGCGTTGCTCAATGCACGACTGATCCCGCTGACCGATGGCCTGTTGCAGGCTACGCGGGCTCTGTTGCAGCAACGCAGCATCAAGGCTCCATTGATGGTCGTGAAAGGTGATGGCTCCCTGATCAGCGACACGATGGCTCTGAGCCATCCGGTAGAGACCATTCTCAGTGGGCCGGCAGCCAGCGTGGTCGGCGCACAGTTCCTCTGCCAGGAGGAGCATCTGATGGTGTCGGATATGGGAGGGACGACGACGGATATAGCCTTGATTCGCGATGGCCGACCACGACTGAATCCCGAGGGAGCCATCGTGGGTGGCTGGCGAACCATGGTGCAGGCAATCGATGTGCAGACTCACGGTCTGGGTGGTGACAGTGGCATCCGGTACAGTCGCGAGGGTCGTCAGTTCGAGCTGCAACAACAGCGCGTCTTGCCATTGAGTCTGCTGATACAGCAACGGCCTGAGCTGCTGGAGGTGCTCGAAGCACAATGGCGTCTACCCTTCAGTACAACGCACAGTGCACAATTCGTGATGACGCATGGAGTGTCCGCGAACCTTGCGGGACTGTCTGCGCAACAGCGGGAGCTGTATGCACGGATCGTTGAAAATCCGGTGGCCGTGCAAGAGCTTTTCAGCGATCAGACACTGGAGCGTGCGCTGACAAGGCTCGAGCAACGGGGTCTGGTCCTGCGTGCGGGGTTCACTCCCAGTGACGCATCGCATGTGCTCGGTCGACAGGCAGACTGGAACAGGCATGCCGCCTGCCTGGGCGCGCGTCTGCTGATACGTTATTCGAAAGACAACCTTGGCCCGACCTACGCCAATGAAGAGGAATTCTGCGAGGCTCTGTCGCACCTGGTGTCCAGTAACGCGGCACTGATGCTACTGAACGCCGCTGCCTCTGCTCAGGAGCATGGCAAGCCGCTGTCCGAATCGCAGAAGGAATTGCTCTCGGCAGGATTCGCCAGGGAGGAGGGCAAGCTGATGAGAGTGCGTGCCTGCCTGCAGCTACCAGTTGTTGCACTGGGCGCGCCTGCCCGGAGCTACTATCCGGCGGCAGCCGACTTGCTGGATACTCGACTTGTAGTCTGCGAACACGCACAGGTCGCCAACGCCTTGGGCGCCGTTGTGGGGTCCGTCCGCCAGCAGCAGCTTGTTCTGATCACTCCCGCGGGCGGAGAGCGGGTCAACGTACTGTTTCCTTCAGGCCCGGAAATCCATGACACGCTGGAAGAGGGGGCTGCAGCGGCGGTTCGAGTCTGCGAGCAACTGGCCAGAGAAAAGGTGGAACTGGCTGGTGGAGCCGACATCAGCGTGAGTACGGATAGAGATGACAGGATTGTCAACAAGGACGGTCAGAGTATATTCTTCGAGAGTCGAATCAGTGCTGTGGCTGTCGGACGACCCTCCGGGGTGGCATGAAAGGTGGTTGCAAGTGGGGATGTGCCATTTTTGACAACTTTCGTAACACCTTATTGACTCACATCGAGTGTCAGGACTTGTTCCTGTGCAGATGTTGTAGGGTAGGGGACTGGAACCATATTTGCGCCATTCGGAGCCAACAGGCTCGACCACTGCAACATCTTGCAAGCTATATACCACGGAGAAATACATGTCAGACAATGCCAGCTACCCCGCTCTTGCCGAAATGGGTATCGTCCGCTTCCACGAGATTTCCCACTACAGCCTGCGACAGGACGGTGTCGACAAGGATGTGCTGCGAATCATCTACAAGCGTGCCAAGGGCTCATTTCTGCCTTATAGCCGAAAGTACAAGTTTGGTCGTTCACTGAAAACAGTGGTTGCCGATGGTGGTACGTCTCGTATGGAACATAGCTACGAGATCTCGCCGTTCCTGCTCAAGGCCGTTGCAGAACTCGACAAGCTGGTCGAGATCAACAAGCACGATGCCTCCAAGTCTGCCAATACAGAACTGGCAGCCGATGTCATGACAGAGCTGGATGAGCTGGAGAAACTGGTCAGCGCGTCGAACGGTGATGCCGCTGCGATTGCCGCCAAGTTCGAAAGCATCCGCAAGCACGTAGACGCACTGTAGGACCAACCTCGGTAGCAGACGGTCGCTGACACAGCTCGACAGGGCGGCAACCGTTTGACCGTTGGCCGAGCAGTACTGGTGTCGATGATCTTCTGACCTGGTCGCTTGCCCTGATAGCAGGCAAGCGACGGTCAGTCTTGTCTCAGCGTTTCGGGATGTAGATATCCGTCACTGTACCCTCGGCAACTTCTGCGGCGAAGTTGAGCGTTTCCGACAGGGTCGGATGCGGGTGTACAGTCAGGGCCAGATCCTCGATGTCTGCACCCATCTCGAGAGCCAGTACGGCCTCTGCAATCAACTCTCCGGCATTGGGGCCCACCATGCCCGCGCCCAGTACCCGTTTGGTTTCCGGGTCGTAGAGCACCTTGGTCATGCCTTCACTGCGCGCCATGCTGAGCGCGCGACCGCTGGCGGCCCAGGGAAACACCCCTTTCTCATAGGCAATTCCCTGCTCCTTGGCTGTGGTCTCGGTCAACCCCATCCAGGACACTTCCGGGTCGGTGTACGCCACTGACGGGATGGTCTTGGCGTCGAAATAGCTCTTCTTGCCGGCTGCCACCTCGGCGGCAACCTTGCCTTCGTGGGTGGCCTTGTGAGCCAGCATTGGCTGACCGACGAGGTCGCCGATGGCAAAGATGTGACTGACACCGGTTCGCTGCTGCGAGTCGACAGTGATGAAGCCACGTTCATCGACGTCGACACCTGCCTTGTCAGCATCAACGCTATGGCCATTGGGGCTCCTTCCGACGGCCAGCAGAACGCGATCAAAGGTATCGCTGGCCGGTGCCTTGCCGCCCTCGAAGTTCACTGTCAGGCCGGCATCTGTCGATTCCATACCGGTGACTTTCGATCCGGTGAAGATATTCTCGAAATCCTTTTTCAGCCGCTTCTCCAGCGGGCGAACCAGATCTCTGTCGCAACCCGGCATCAAGCCATCGGAGAGCTCGACCACGGTCACCTGGCTGCCCAGTCCTGCGTAGACACAGCCCATCTCCAGACCGATGATGCCGCCACCGATGACCAGAAGACGCTTGGGTATGTCGGCCAGTTGCAGTGCGCCAGTGGAATCCATGAGACGTTCATCCTCATAGGGGAACCCGGGAATGCGGATACTGCGTGAACCGGCTGCGATGATGGCATTGTCGAAACTGATCAGTCGCGGCGCCTGCTCATTGTCGTCATCAGGCATCGAGGCGCTGATAGCCATCACATGACTGCTCTGGAACCGGCCGAAGCCCTGCGCGACGGTGACCTTGCGCTGTTTTGCCAGGCCGGCAAGTCCTCCGGTCAGTTTGCCGATGACGTCTTCCTTGAACGAGCGCAGCTTGTCGATATCGATTTCCGGTTCGGCGAAAGTCACACCGTGAGCCGCCATACCGCGTGTTTCCTGGATGACGGCTGCCGTGTGCAACAGGGCTTTGGAGGGAATGCAGCCCACGTTCAGACAGACGCCTCCAAGGTCCGGGTAGCGTTCGATCAACAGCACTTTCAGGCCAAGGTCGGCAGCCCGGAATGCGGCGGTGTAGCCACCGGGTCCGGCTCCCAGCACCACCAGTTCGTAGTGTTCCTCTGCGCTCTGCCGGTCCTGATCGGACGCAACGCTTGTGCTGTTGTCGGGCGAGGCGGGCTTTGAATCCGAGTTTCCGACCGAGGTCTTCTCTGCGGGTTCGGGCTCGGATGAGCTTGCCGCTGGTGCCGACTGCGCCTGTCGTGTATCCGACTTGTCCTTCGTGCTGGATGAATCCGAGCCCGCGGTACTATCGCTGCTGCCCGTATCGCTGGCAGCGGCCACGTCCAGGACCAGGATGTCACTGCCTTCCGAGACTCTGTCGCCGGTCTTGAGCAGTAATGAGGTAATGACGCCGGCAGCCGGGGAAGGGATTTCCATGCTCGCCTTGTCACTCTCGACAGTGATCAGCGAATCTTCCTTTGAAATGGTATCGCCAAGCGATACCAGTACTTCGATGACTTCGACATCGTTGACATCGCCAATGTCGGGAATCTTGACTGTTTCCAGTTCACTCATTGAATCTTATGCTCCGGGTTCTGCAGACTGCGCATCCAGTGTTCTGTCTGGCGCAGCTGCAGATAAGGGTTCTCGGATATGGCGTCACTCTGCCAACTCGGACTGTTCATGAACAATCCGGGCTAGAGAGTCAGTCGGCGTATATCGCTGATCTGGCGAACGTAGTGCGCCATGAAGCGTGCAGCATCGGCACCATCGACCACTCGGTGGTCATAGGTAAGATCCAGCGGGCACATGAGCCGTGGTACGAATTCACTGCCGTTCCAGACCGGCTGCATGGTGGCGCGGGTGATTCCCAGAATGGCGACTTCGGGTGGGTTGACGATAGGCGTGAATGAGGTGCCACCAATCCCGCCGAGGCTGGAGATGGTCATGCTGGCTCCCTGCATTTCATCCGGCTTGAGTTTCTTCTTCCGGGCGCGAGCGCTGACGTCGGACATCTCCTCGGCAAGCTGATAGATGCTCTTCTTGTCGACATCCCGGAATACCGGAACCACCAGGCCGTTCGGCGTATCAACGGCGATACCGATATGATAATAGTTCTTGTAGAACAGGGCCTCGCCATCGGCTGACAGGGAGCTGTTCAGCTTGGGAAAGGCCTGCAGGGACTTGACCAGCGCCTTCATGTGAAAGGCAAGACCGGTGACCTTCGGGTCATCCTCACGGGCCTCGTTCTTCAACTGCTTTCTGAAGGCCTCCATTTCCGTCACGTCGGCCAGGTCGTGGTGCGTGACCATCGGCAGGTTCAGCCAGGCACGATGCAGATTGGCGGCACTGAGCTTGTTGATGCGCCCCAGTGGAACGCGTTCGATGTCGCCGAATTTCGAAAAGTCGACTTCCGGAATGGCAGGAATACCCGCACCGCCACCGGCCAGGCTGCCGGCATTGCTGCCATAGTTGGCATTCACGCCTTCCATTGCCTGCTTGATGAACGAGCGCACATCCTCCTTGCTGATACGCCCCTTGGGGCCGGTGCCGGAGATCAGTGACAGATCGGCACCGTGCTCCCGGGCGTAGCGTCTGACCCCGGGACTCGCATGGGCCTTGCGCATGCTTTCATCGCTGATATGCGCTGTCGGTGAGTTGGGTGTCGGGCTGCTGGCTGCTGCCGCCGGTGTGTTGGCCGCCGCCTGCCTGGTCTTTTCTTCGTCTTTGTCCTTGTCCTTGCCTTTGTCCTCGGCAGTTGCTGCCCCGGATTCCGGCTCGGGTGATGAGTCGGCGGCGGGTTCCTCTGGTGCCGCATCTTCAGCCGCGGGTGCTTTTTCGTCTGCGCTGCCGCTACCTGTCGTGCTCATCGTGCCGATCACATCACCGGCATTGACGGTATCACCCACCGAGATGCTCAGAGATTCGATGACACCGGCCTCCGTTGCGGGCACTTCCATGCTCGCCTTGTCGCTTTCCAGTGTCAGCAGGGAATCATCCACGCTGATCTGGTCACCAACCGACACCAGTATCTCGATGATCTCGACGTTTTCAGAATCGCCTATATCGGGAATGACGATGTTTTTCGTGCTGTCTGATTCACTCATGATCGCCTCCCTCAAGCCGTCGCCGGATTTGGTTTGTCAGGGTCGATACCGTACTGCTGTACCGCCTTGGCAACGGTCACCTTGTCCAGCTTGCCGTCCATGGACAGGGAGTGCAGCGCTGCTATGGTCACATAGCGTTTGTCCACTTCAAAGAATTCCCGCAGTTTTTCCCGGGTATCGGAACGTCCGAAACCATCGGTACCCAGTGTGGTGAATGTGGCAGGCACAAACTCGCGTACCTGATCGGCGTGGGTCTTCATGTAGTCAGTCGAGCTGACTACCGGTGCGTCACCGGTGCCCAGAACCTGGGTGATATAAGGGACACGAGGATCATCGTTCGGATGCAGCATGTTCCAGCGTTCCACTTCCAGGCCATCGCGAGCCAGTTCATTGAAACTGGTGACGCTGTAGATCTCGGCGCCGATATTCCACTCCTTCTCCAACATGTCGGCGGCGGCGATGACTTCGCGCAGAATGGTACCGCTGCCCAGCAGGCGAACGTGTGTGTCGAATTTTGCTGCCTTCTTCTCGTCACCGTCAGCGATCTTGCGCAACTGGTAGATACCCTTGACGATGCCTTCCTCGGCACCCTCCGGCATGGCCGGGTGCAGATAGTTCTCGTTCATGGCCGTGATGTAGAAATACACACTTTCCCGATTGGTCAGCATGCGGGTCATGCCATGGTGAATGATCACCGCCATCTCGTAGCTGAAACAGGGGTCATAACTGATGCAGTTGGGGATGGTGTTGGCCAGTACCAGTGAGTGACCGTCTTCATGCTGCAGCCCTTCACCGTTGAGCGTGGTCCGACCCGCCGTACCGCCAATCATGAATCCACAGGCGCGCATGTCGCCAGCCAACCAGGCCAGGTCGCCAATGCGCTGAAAGCCGAACATGGAGTAGTAGATGTAGAACGGCAGCATGTTCACGCCGTGCGTGGAGTAGGAGGTGGCGGCTGCCAGCCAGCTGGCCATGGCACCGGCCTCGGTAATGCCTTCTTCCAGAATCTGCCCGGTCTTGTCTTCCTTGTAGTACATGATCTGGTCACGATCCTGCGGCTCGTACAACTGACCGACGGATGAGTAGATGCCCAGTTGTCGGAACATGCCGTCCATGCCGAAGGTACGTGCCTCATCCGGCACGATAGGCACGATATTCTTGCCGATCTTCTTGTCGCGGGTAAGGATGGTCAGCAAGCGCACGAAGGCCATGGTGGTGGAAATCTCGCGATCGCCTGAACCTTCCAGCAATGGCTTGAAGGCTTCCAGTGGCGGCACTTCCAGCGGCTCGGCAAATTTCTTGCGCTGTGGCAGATAGCCACCGAGCGCCTTGCGGCGTTCCTGCAGGTACTTGATCTCGGCGCTCTCGGGGTCGGGCAGGATGTATTCGTAATTCTTGACCTGCTCGTCGGTGAGTGTCAGTCCGAATCGGTCGCGCATCTTCAGCAGGGATTCCAGATCCATCTTCTTCTGCTGGTGGGTGGCATTGGTGCCTTCACCGGATTCACCGAGCCCATAACCCTTGACGGTCTTGGCCAGGATGACCGTGGGTTGTCCCTTGTGATCGACGGCCTGCTGATAGGCGGCAAACAACTTGTGCGGGTCGTGTCCGCCACGATTGAGCCGCCAGATGTCCTCATCGGTGAGGTTGGCGACCAGCGCCTTGGTTTCGGGGTATTTGC
>CBDUIJ010000058.1:0-23043 GCA_965367215.1 uncultured Granulosicoccus sp. | reverse complement strand
GTAATATAACCAGCCCTGTTCGAAATGCTAGTTGCAAGAGGGCTGCCAACCAGAGTGAAGGGTTGTCAGAAATTCCTTCAAACGAATCGTGTTTCCGATTCACGTATGTCCAATGAAACAGAGCCTGCCATGACGTTATTCGATCCTGCCAATCATCAGCGCAGCGCGCGGCACCGGAAGATCTACGCGTATACCGAGCTGGCTTATACTGCTGTGGATTTTTCAGCGGCACTGCTGTTCGTGATAGGCAGTGTTCTGTTTTTCAATGAGGACACCACCGTGACTGGCACCTGGTTGTTCCTCATTGGCTCGATCCTGTTCGGCATGCGGCCGACCATCAAGCTGGTGCGTGAAATTGCCTATTTGCGTATTGGGGATCTGGAGGATGCTGCAGATCCTCCTTCCATCGCAACGGAAGTCGGGGCTCAATCAGGCTCAGGTCGTCGTTCACTTTCCGGTTGAGCCAGGCCGTTGATAGCACTGCGGATGCGGCATTATCAACCATGCCGCGAGTTCGGCAAAACACCGAGCCGTCGGTGTGGCCGGGTTGAACGATTGTGCTAGCATGGTGCAACTGGTATGGCAGTGCGGGTTCAGTGGTCAGCACGCATGGATGCCGCAAAGATGTTCATCCGGAACAGCTAGCAAGAGTGGAATCAATGAGAAGTCAGATAGATATAGTTACCGATGCAATCGATCTCGTGCGTCCTTCCATCGAACTGCTTTTCAAGCGTACAAACCGGCAGGAACTCCATATCGTTGTCATGAACCCGAGGCTGAAGCCCTGGGAGGCAGAGTTCGAAGACGCTGTGCTGCATGAAGAATCGTTGGGAGAACCCGAAAACTGGACCATCCCCTTCGATCAGATGGCCAGGCAGAAAGCCAGGCAAGCGTGGAGAGGCCAGAACGCCAATATCAACAGCCAGCTACTTCATCCTGCATCGCTGCGCGAAGATGATCTGCTGTTCTTCGGCTCGTTCGTCTATGGGGATATCGTCGTGGCCTGTAGCGGAGTACAGCAGTGGTACGACATGCTTATCAGTGGCTGGATTGCTGTTGCCATCGAGCAACTGATGATGCACGAGTATCACACTCTCAAGGCGGAAGCGCCGGGTCAGCAGACCTTCGGCCCCGGGTAGGGTTTGCCCGGTTCGACGATCTCCCATGTTCTTCGCGCATTTTCTCAAACTGCCGGAGCACTCCACGCTGAGTCTGAGAGACCAGATCTGCGAACTCATCAGTACCGGGATTGCGAACAATCATTTTCCGGCCGGCGATGCCCTGCCGTCATGTCGTGGCTTGTCCGCTCATCTGGGGGTCTCTCGGAATACAGTACATGAAGCGTATTGTCGGCTGATCGACATTGGTCTGGTGGAGTCCAGAGATCGCAGTGGCTATCGCGTCTGCCAGCATGCGAACGACAAGTGGCAGGATGATGTCCAATCGTGTGTCGATGTTTCGTCCATTCCTTCGCCCCTGCTGGCTCGCTTGCCCCGCGAAGAACGGCCGTCGTCCATGCGCAAGGTGGACCATCCGGCCGACTGGCGAGACTTTCCCTATCCGTTCGTCTACAACCAGATCGATGCAAAGCTGTTTCCGCTGAGAGACTGGCGTGAGTGTGTACGCGTGGCCATGCGAACCTCCGCGCTGGGCAACTGGAGTAATGATGCGGGCGAATCAGACAGTTCGAATCTTGTTCGGCAACTGCAGCAAAGATTGCTGGCTTATCGAGGTATCAGCGCTGCACCAGATGAAATCCTGATTACCTCGGGTGCGCAGAACGCCATTTTTCTGCTGGGCGTTCTCAATGGCAAGATGGGTGGTTGCGTGGCGCTCGAAGACCCCTGTTACCCGGAAGCTCGCAATGCGTTTTCATTGAGCGGCAATCGGATTCACGGTGTGCCGGTTGACGAAGAAGGACTGGTGTTGGAAGAAATACCGTCGGAGGTCGGCATGGTCTATGCCACGCCGAGTCATCAGTTTCCGACGACGGTTACCCTGTCACGAGAACGCCGCGAGGCGTTGATCTCTCTGGCAAGTCGCAATCAGTTCCTGATTTGCGAAGATGATTATGAGGCCGAGATGAACTTCGTCAAAGGTCGAGAGCGGCCCATTCGGGCCCTGGATCAATCCGGTCGGGTGGTGTATGTGGGAAGCCTGTCCAAGTGCGTGGCTCCAGGCTTGCGGTTGGGCTATATGGTTGCCCATCCGGACATCATCAATGAAGCAAAGGCAATTCGTCGAACCATCATGCGTCATCCGCCGGGTTTGTTGCAGGAAGCCATGGCTGGTTTCATCGGGAGCGGCTTTCTGGACGCGCACCTGCGCAGAATGGAAAAGCGATTCAGAAGTCGATGGGAGACCACACTGGATGCGATGAACCGGTATCTGCCCGAATACCGAATCCAGGCCTCTGGCGGCGGAACCAGTATCTGGGTGACCTCACCCCATGAGCTTGACAGCCATGCACTGGCGATGCGCTTGCGCGAGCGCGGCGTGTTGATCGATGAGGGCGGGATATTCTTCAACGATCCAGCACGGGGCAGGCGCTCTTTCAGGCTGGGGTTCGCTGCTCTGTCGAAGACGGTCATCAATGATGGCATCAGAATCATTGCCGAAGAAGTGCAGAGGCAGGAAACAGCACTGAAAGGCAACTGTCCTCTTTAACTCGTAAAACTGTCCATTACCAAGGCGGGCCAGTTACGCAAGACTGTCTCTCGAGTTAACCGAATACCTCGGGACGGCTTGCAGGATTCATCTCGCAATACAGGTAAATATGGACACGCTCAATACCCACGGCACTGATGTGGATTGGTCTACTCAGTCAATCATCGCCAGACGCGACAAGTACTATGCGGCATCCCAGCGCGCATTTGTTCCCTATGAAAAGCCTCTCATACTCAAGCGAGGCAAGATGCAGTACTGCTGGGATGAGCTGGATAACAAGCTGATAGACATGCTGGGCATGAATCTTTGCATCAGTGTGGGGCACGCGCATCCTGCGGTGGTGGAAGCTGTCACCAAACAGGTGCAGAGTCTGACGCACTGCACCACCATGTTCCATCATCCGGTGCCGGCGCATCTGGCTGAAGAGTTGGCCAGTACCATGCCGGAGGGACACGACTGGGTTGTGCACTTCACCAACTCCGGTGCAGAAGCAATAGATCTGGCCATGATGATGGCCCGTGCCCATACGGGAAATCAGGACATCATTGCATTACGCAATTCCTATCATGGGGCTACGTATGGTGCGCAGGCCGTAACCGGTGTGCAAGGCTTTCGGCACAATGTTGCCCAACTATCCAATATCTCCTTTGTCGCCGAGCCGAATCAGTATCGCGGAATATTCGGCCCCGGAACCGAGCCTTATCTGGACGAACTCGATCGCTCGATAGCCTACTCGACATGCGGTAAGCTGGCTGCCATGCTGATAGAACCCGTGCAAGGGTACGGTGGCATCATCCCCATGCCTCAAGGTTATATGAAAGGCGCAGCCGAACGTGTTCGCGCCTGTGGCGGGCTGGTGATCGCTGACGAGGTTCAGTCAGGATTTGGTAAAACCGGTGACTCGATGTGGTGCTTCGAGAGTCATGACATCGTGCCGGACGTGATGGTCATTGCCAAAGGGCTGGGAAATGGTATCCCGATAGGCGCCGTTGTCGTGAAGAAGGAAATTGCCGAGAGCATGGGAGGGAAATTCATCTTTCATACCTATGGCGCCAACCCGGTTGCCTGCGCTGCTGCAAGGGCGGTACTTCGGGTCATTCGTGAAGATAACATGATCGAGAATGTCAGGACCGTCGGCAGCATGCTGTCCGAGGGTCTGATGCAACTCAAGGATCGGTACTCGATCATTGGTGATGTTCGTGGCCGTGGCTTCATGCAGGCGATCGAGCTGGTCAAGGATCGCGATAGCAAGGAGCCTGCTCCGGAATATACCGCCAGTGTTTTCGAGCGCACCCGTGAGCATGGTCTGATATTGTCAAAGTCCGGCGCGTTCAAGAATGTGTTGCGTATGGTGCCGCCTCTCTGCCTGAGTGCCGAGGATGTGCAGCCGGTGCTCGATGCGCTTGACCAGAGCTTCGCGGACGTCGAGAAACAGAACTCAGGAAACTAGGACATCATGCCCGAAAAGGCCTGTCAGAATCGAGCAAGCAAGGACTCTCCGGTGGTCGTGATCGGAGCGGGTTTTGTGGGCGTCGCAACCGCGCTGTGGTTACAGCGCGATGGGCAAGCGGTCACGCTGGTCGACAAGGGCGGTCTCGAGGATCGAGCCAGCTATGGCAATGCGGGCGTGCTGGCTTCATCGTCAGTCGTGCCCGTGACAATGCCCGGGCTGATTGCCAAGGCCCCGGGCATGCTGCTCAGCAAGCATCAACCCGTGTTCCTGCGTTGGTCCTACCTGCTGAAACTTCTACCGTGGGCAGCCCGCTATCTATCGCATGCCAATGAAGCCGATGCCAGGCGTATCGCAGAAGCGCTGACACCCATCATCGGGAACAGCCTCGATGACCACCTGGCGCTGGCTGCCGGTAGTGCTGCAGAGCGTCGCATCAAGGCAGCAGATTTTGCCGTGTTGTTCAGGGACAAGGCAACGTTTCTGCAAGACCCCTTGCCGTGGGACATTCGTCGAAGCAACGGCTTCTCCTGGACTGAGCTGGACGCAGACGAACGTGTCCGGTACGACCCGGTGTTCGATCCATCATTCAATTTCATGGCGGTACTCGGCGGGCACGGTCAGATCACTGATCCCGGGGCATACCTCGAAGACCTGATCGAGCATTTCATCAGCAAGGGTGGAATACGCATCAAGGACGAGGTCCGCGATATTGCACATGAGAATGGGCAGGTGAGCGGTGTTCGTACCGCCACCGACCTGCTACCTGCAAGTGCTGTTGCCATCACCGCGGGTGCATGGTCGCCACTCTTGACGAAGAAGCTGGGGGTCAATATTCCGGTGGAAGCAGAAAGCGGTTATCACGTGGAGTTCTGGGGCGCAGACAAGATGCCCAGATCGCCTACCCTGTTCCCCGGTGGCAAGTTCATTGTCACGCCGATGGAAGGTCGATTGCGGGTAGCCGGTGCGGTCGAGTTTGGTGGTCTGGGCAATCAGGGTCGCGAGCAACCCCGTGCATTGTTGAGAGCCGGTCTGCAACAACTCATCCCCGGGCTGAAGTTCGACAGGGAAACACAGTGGATAGGTCACCGGCCCGCACCGACAGACTCCATTCCCGTCATCGATCAGCTATCGACCATCAAGGGTGTTTTCATCGGTGTCGGGCACCAGCATGTCGGACTGACGGGTAGCGCCAGAACAGGCCAGCTGCTGGCAGAGCTGATTGCAGGCAGGTCACCGGAAATCGACATGTCTGCGTACCGGATTGATCGTTTCAAGCAATCGGGTCGCCGACCGACGCCGCCACCTCTGTTGACACAAGCTGCCGCGGAGAAGCGCTGATCATGGAATGGGATTTCACAGCGGCATTCGGCAACATCGACCTGTTATTGCTGGGTCTGCTCAATACCCTGAAAGTCACGGGTTTGGCTCTGGCCTTGGGCATACCGCTTGGGTTGATGCTGGCGCTGACACGACTGACGCACTTGCGCCCCTTGTCGATGTTGGCGGCATTCATCATCGAGTTCTTTCGCACCACACCTCCTCTGGTGCAGTTGTTCTGGTTCTTCTTTGCTTTTCCGATCCTGTTCGATATCAACATGACGGCGTTCACGGCTGCCGTCGTGACGTTCTCCATTCAATCATCGGCCTTTTTTGCAGAGATATTCCGCAGCGGTATCCAGTCAATCGATCATGGTCAATGGGAGGGCGCCAAGGCTATCGGCATGACCCGGCAGCAAAGCCTGAGGCGCGTGATTCTCCCGCAAGCGGTGAAGCGCATGATTCCAGCCTTCATGGAGCGCTCGATAGAATTGCTGAAAACTACAACTCTGGTATCGACCATTGCCTATACGGATCTGATGTATCAGGCAAACGACCTGGCGCAAAGGACCTTCAGGCCACTTGAGGTGTATTCGGTGGTGGCCTTGATCTACTTCGTGCTGATATTCAGTGTCAGTCAGTTCTCCATTCTGATTGAACGCAGGCTTGCTCGCTCCGGCGAAGGAACGGTGCACTGATATGGACTACAACTGGGATTTTGCCACCATCATTCAGAACTGGCGCGTGTTCTGGGTGGGCTTGCAAGGTACGCTGCTGATGTTCGGCGTGACCGTCCTGCTCGGTATGTCGGGTGGTTTCATCATCGGCGTCATGCGTTATCTGAAGAGCCCGTTGATAGCCTGGCCGGCTCGCGCATTCGTGGAGATCTTTCGCAATGTGCCCGTGTTGGTGCAGATCGTCTGGTTCTACTATGCCTTTCCCATCCTGACTGGTATCGAGACGAGTCCATTCATGGCCGCAGTGCTGGGTATTTCGCTCAACACCATGGCATTCTCTGCAGAGATCTACCGCGCCGGAATCCAGTCGATAGACGCCGGGCAGTGGGAAGCGGGCAAGGCCATTGGCATGAACTTCCAGCAAACATTGCGGCGCATCATCATGCCGGTCGCACTCAAGCGAGTACTGCCGGCACTGACCAATCGCGGCATAGAGGTGTTCAAGATGTCTACGCTTGCCTCTGTGGTGGCCTATGTCGAGACACTGAATCAGGCGAAACTCATCGCCGATCTGAACTACAACCCCATTGAATCGTACACGGCGGTGGCCTTGATATTCTTCGTCGTGCTCTTTCCTGTTGTACAAGCCACCTATGCTCTGGAGCGGGTGCTCAAGCGAGGTGACCGATGATTGAACTTGTCCGTACGGAAAAGCTGCACAAGCAGTTCGGCGATCTCGAGGTTCTCAAGGGCATCGACCTGAGCGTGAGTGAGGGCGAGACAGTGGTCTTGCTGGGTTCGAGTGGCTCGGGAAAATCCACCTTGCTGCGGTGTATCAATTTCATGGAAACCCCTTCATCCGGACGAGTGTATCTACGGGGTGAGGCGGTCGGGACCGAGCGTGCAGGGAAGGTAAAGTACAACGAATCCGATTTATGCCAACTGCGCGCCAGCGTCGGCATGGTTTTCCAGCACTTCAATCTATTTCCTCACATGACGGTGTTGCAGAATGTCATGGAAGGTCAGATGACCGTACTGAAACGCAGCAAGAAGGAGGCAGAGGAGAAATCCCTGTCGCAGCTCGATCGCGTCGGTCTGGCTGACAAGGCTTCCGAGTACCCGTCTCGCCTGTCGGGAGGGCAGAAGCAGCGAGTCGCCATTGCTCGTGCGCTGGCAATGGACCCGCGTGTCATGTTGTTTGATGAAGTGACGTCCGCACTGGACCCCGAACTGGTCGGTGAAGTTCTGAAGACCATGCGTCAACTGGCTCAGGAAGGCATGACCATGATCTGTGTGACCCATGAGCTGGGCTTTGCCTACCACGTGGCAAACCGGGTGCTGTTTCTGAACGAAGGGACCATTCTGGAAGAAGGCAATCCGCAACAGGTGTTGCGCAACCCTCAGACTGCGCGCATGCGTGAATTTCTGGAGGGCCATTCGCTGTTCAAGCTGCCCGACTAGAACAATTAACCAACAACCCAATTCCCATCCACCAAAGAGAATCATCCATGAGACAAGTAATGAAAGGACTGATGAAGGGCGTCGCTATTGTAGCGACCGCCTTGACCATCGGTACAACACCGGCTGTTGCCCAGGAGCAGTCCACGTGGGAGCAGATTCAGTCCACAGGAAAGCTGCGAATGGGTGTTTTGCAGGCGCCGCCCTGGTTCAGCAAGAACCCGGCAACAGGCAAATGGGAAAGTGGGCTCGGTGTGACACTGGGACAGAACATGGCAGAAGTGCTGGGCGCCGAACTTGAAATGGTCGAGGTCACCTGGGGCACGGCGGTTGCCGCCCTGCAAGCCAACAAGATCGATTTCATGCCGATCCTGGACCCCAAGCCCGAACGCGCCATGAGTATCGATTTCCCCAAGAACCCACTGCTCTACATTTCTCTGGCGGTGCTGGCGGATGAAGACCTGGCAGCCAGTACCTGGGCCGATCTGAACAAGGAAGGTGTCAAGATTGCAGTACCGCAGGGGTCGAGCATGGACAGCTTCATTACCGCAAACCTGCCGAATGCCGACATTCAGCGTTTTCCCGATAACGGTGCATCCATTGCCGCGTTTCAGTCGGGCCGTGTAAACGCGGTATCCCTGTTCCATCCTCCGCTACTGGCTGCCCGCAAGAAGCTGGGACGCGGTCAACTTGTCATTCCGACACCTGCATTCTCCTCACCGACGTCTGTCGGCGTCCGCAAGGAAGACGACAAGACTTTTCGTGACTGGGTGGATGTCTCGCTGTTGTTCTGGTACGAGACGGGTCAGGTACAAGCCTGGTATGAAGAGTTCCTGACGGAATTTGGCCTGGATCCGAAGGCTACGCCCGTGATTCAACGAGAACTGCTGTTCGGAAAGTAAGTCCATCCAGACTGACCAGGCCCTGTGTATCAATGCAGGGCCTGATGCCTGGATCACGATGATCCGGATAGAGCGTGTCGAGTTGCAGACCTATTTGAACAACAAGCTGCAGCAGGTCACCGCACCTTCAGCCTTGGCCAGTTCGGACATGTCAACGACCCGCACGGTATGGCCCAGAGCCTCGATACTGGCCAGCGTGTTGGGGTAGCCGGCGCCATAGAGCAGACTGTTGCCGACACGCACGACGTTGGCGCCGAAGGGCTCCTCGGGATGGGTTCTTACCACGTCGTAGCCGCTGAACAACTCCGCATCGACCCAATCCGGGTTGAGTAGGACGGTCTTGTCATCCAGAGCTGTGACGGCCGTTTTCAGGTGCAGACACTGCCCCATTTCAAGACCGTGAACGGTGTAGCCGAAGGGCCGCAAGTGTTGCTGCAACTGTGCAACCGCCTCGCTGTTACTGCGGCTGGACAAGCCCACGTAGACGTTCTTGCCAATGGTGAGGACGTCGCCACCATCCAGAATGGCCGGTGCCGTGATGTACAGCAGCTGACGATGCGGCGCCAGCGCTTCGGCAATACTACGGGTCTCCGGACGGCGTGATTCTGCGCCCGGGTGAGTAATGACAGCCACCTCGTCGAAGACCAGTGCGGCATCCTCGACGAAGACCGAGTCCGCAAGCTCGGCTTGCTCTGGCAGTTCGATGACCTCGACAGTCAGGTCTCTCAAGGCCTGATTGTAGGCCTCATGCTGTTGGCGGGCTCGGTTCAAGTCGAGTGCCTGTCTCTCCATATGGGTCAGCTCGCAATCCTGCATGGCTGACGAGATGGCACGGGTGATGGCTTTCATGATACGGGCGCTGTCGGTCGATGATGAACTGGCTTGTTACGGGAATTATAGATCCCTCACGCAAGCCGAGGGCTCATCGCTTCCAGTCCTGCGTCTGGAGGGTTTGAAAGGCGTCGCGCCGCACGTTTACGCTGAGCTGGGCGCAGTCCCGGTCATTGTCGATTGGCGGCGTAGGTATCGAGCAGGCTGACCATGTCCTCGGCGAGTGCTTCTACCTGCTCGTGTGGCACATTGCGCTCGGCAAAGGCCCGCAGGCCGATGATCTGGGTCTGTAGCAGGCGAGCCAGGCGTGCACAATCGACATCGGCGCGTAATTCGCCTGCCTGTTTGCCTCTTTCGAGTATGTCGCAAAGTCCTCGTTCGACGGTTTCCAGCATGGCTTCAACCTGAGTCCTGAGCTCGGCATCTTCCGCATTGAGTTCCAGCAGGGTCTTGACCAGCATGCAAGCCTTCGCCGGCGCGCCAGCCTCGTCGTCGCAGGGTTTGCCGAACGAGCGCAAATAGCTCTTCAAGCCCTCTACAGGGCTCTGCGATGCACTGATGTTCTGTTGAAAATCATTACCGGACCGCTGAGCGTACGTTCGCAGGGCTTCGGCAAAGAGCCCACTCTTGTTGCCAAAGGTGGCGTACAGACTGCCGGGACGCATATCCAGAGCGCCTTCAATCTGCTTCATGGAGGAGGCGTAATAGCCTCGGCTCCAGAAAAGCTCAACGGCTCTGTCCAGGGCAACCTGGCGATCAAAGCGAGCTGTACGGGCCATGGCGAGTCCTCGGACAAGGGTTGGATAACCCCTGTGGTTTGTAAATTGGAGTGATCGTTCAATTTTAGCTTGACTTCCCTCTTGTTTGCAATCAGGATCAACCTATAATTGAACGATCATTCAATAATGATCTCTCAACGGTTGAGAGATACAGGCCATCAACGGTGACGATGGCCGGGTTTCCCGGTATCGATCACCCACCAAATCCATCCAACTGCAAACCTGAAGGAATACCCATGACTGATTTCATCAAACACACTATCGAATCTGCTCCGGAAGAGTCCAAGCCACTGCTGGAAACGTCGTTGAAGAACAATGGCCGCATCCCCGGCCTGCACGCTGTCATGGCTGATTCACCCAGCCTGCTGGCCACCTACAATTTTGCTCACCAGCAGTTCATGGCCACCAGCCTGACGGATGAGGAAAAAACGGTTGTCTGGCAGACGGTGAACGTCGAACAGGACTGCCATTACTGCGTACCTGCGCACACGGGTATTGCCAAGATGATGAAGGTCGATGATGCGATTACCGAGGCGCTGCGCAACGAGACGCCATTGCCAACTGCCAAGCTGGAAGCACTGCGCGACTTTACCTTGCTGGTTATTCGCGACCGTGGTTTCGTGTCCGAAGCTGACACTCAGACATTCCTGGACGCCGGATTCACGCACACGAATATTCTGGAAGTGATTCTGGGCGCTGCTCAGAAACTGATGTCCAATTACACCAACCATTTTGCACAGACGCCAGTCGACAAGGTATTCGAGAAGTTTGCCTGGGAGAAGAGCTCTACAGCTGCTGCGTAATCGCGCCTGCGGGGTGGAGGGTTTCTCCACCCCGCGTGGTGTTCAGGGAGGCGAGCTGCGGTAGACTCGGCGACCACCCATCACAACGAATATCGATTACCCATGGCTATTGAACGACAGAAGACCGATGAGCGCAGCAGCAAGATCGTCAAGCACAATGGTGTTGTCTATTTGACGGGACAGGTTGGTGCAGGCGACACCCTTGCTGAACAGGCACATGATTGCCTTGGGCGTGTCGATAGCCTGCTCAAGGAGGCCGGTTCATCCAGAGAGCAGATGCTTCGAGCAACTGTCTGGCTCTCGGATATGGCGTATTTTGCTGAATTCAACGAAATCTGGAATGCCTGGGTGCCGACCGGACATGCGCCTGCCAGAGCCTGTGGTGAAGTGAAGCTTGCACGAGAGATCCTCAAGGTCGAGATCATCGTGACTGCTGCCTACGACTGAGGCTTTCGTGTTTGACGGGGACGCCCTTGTAGAAGCATTTCGTGCGCTGACAAGATCGATAAGGCAGCTGCTCTGACGAGAGCATTTTTCGTGGGCGCAGGGAAACAAGGCTAGCAACGCATCATCGATGAGCTTGATGACCTTCGCGTTGATTTGCGTCAATGTCCGCAGCGACCGTGTGTCTATGCTGTAAGAAGAGTGGCAATCTTACGGTGAAAAAACGCATGAAACTGATCAACGCACTAACAGTTGCCTGCCTGTTTTCAGTGGCAAATCTCATGACGCCGGTTCAGGCGAATGAACCTCTGGGCGATGATGTTGCCCGTCTTGCAGCTCCCACCGAATTCAGGGTGGAGTTGATCGACGTTTCCACACTGTCATTCAGCTGGAACGATATGTTGCTCAGCGGCGAGCCGGTTGATCGGTTTCTCATCCGTGATGGCGACAGACACGTTGCCACGGTGACTGATAACAGTTGGACCATGGATGACATCAGCCGGGATGCCATGTATGACTTCTCCGTGTCGGCTTTGACGTCGGCCGGTGTGGAGACGCGACGCAGCAACCGTGTGTCCATCGATTTGCCGCCATTGCCGGGGGACGTTGATGAAGGCAATGCGATGCTGCCGCCCTTGACCAATTTCACGGCAGAAATCGTCGATGAAACCACGGCCATATTGTCATGGGATGCCGGCGAGTCTTTCTGGGTGCCTGCTGCCACGGAACCCCTGGAGTATGTGTATGACCTGTGGGTTGAGAGTAGCGGAATTGCGCGTACCTACGAGACGCAGTTCACTATCGACACCCTGCCTGCCAATGCTGCTACCTGGGTTGGCATAACGGTTGGCAATACTGTCGGTAACAGCAGTCGGCAGCCGGACTTCGTGCTGGTTGATACGCGGGAGCCTGCTGGCACCGTCTCTCGAGGCATGCCGGGTTATTCGGCGGTCGAAAATCTGGAATTCACCGTCTATGGGCCAACGTCCGGCGAAGTTTTCTGGGGCAATACCGGTGGGAGTTCGACAGCCTATAACGTCTTTGTCGATGGTGTGCTGGTGGCGCGGACGCAAGGATACAGCCAGTATCTCGACACACTGTCCCCTGGTACCCGTTCGCGCGTGTCCGTGGGTGAAACCGGGTTCTACGGGGACAATGTCTACGATGAGTTGCTGACACACATATGGATCGATACACCGGGAGGTGCTGTCGATTCACCGGAGCCAGCAGTTACCGTGACCGGCCTGCGTGCGCAAGTCTACAGCCCCACCGCAACCGAACTGTTCTGGGACCGGTCGCAGACACCGGGTGCACGCTACCGCGTATACATCGATTCGGAGCTCATGGCTGAAACGGACGGCACCAGCTGGTTCTTCGATGGCTACGCTCCGCAAGAGGAACATGTGGCTGTCGTTGCTGCGCTGGATGCCGATGGCGCCGAGCCTGTCTCGGCTCAGGTTCGATTCTACAATCCGTCGGCGTCGGGCGATGATGATCGGTGTCGGGTGCTGAATCTGCACGCGAGCACTTACAGTCACACCGCTGCCGAAGTCTTCTGGGATCGTGACTCGCGCGGGCCTGCCTATCAGCTTTTGCTGGACGGCCAGGTGCTGCAGTCAACCACGGCCATCAGCTGGTTCTTCGATGATCTGGAGTCGGGTAGTGAGCATGAATTTCAGATTCATGTAGACAGTTCTGAGTGCGAACCGGAGGTGTACTCCGTGCGGTTCAATCAGCCCTGACGGCCCCGCAAGGCAAGACCTGCAGACGAGCCGACCAGTAGTCCCAGGGCGATGGTGCAAATGACCGTGGCGACTTCGAGACCGGTTTCTATGGCGTGAGCGGGATCGGCGACGAGGGTGGTCACACCGATGAGTCCGAGACTTCCGGGGACCAGCAGCCAGAAGGCTGGCAGAAAGAGTACAAGTCTGGCTGTCTGTGGCCGTATGCGTTCGACGAGGGAGGCGCCGAGGCTTGCGGCAATGGCACCGAAGAAACCGCCGATGGCCGCTGAGCCCAACAGGTGTCCACCCAGCTGGGCTCCGAAGGCTGCCAGCAACACCAGTAGCACCCAGGGGGCAAGGGAGAGTTCGACACTTTCCATCAGACAGATGCCCAGGGCGATGAGTAGCAATCCTGCTGGCGCTGCCCACCAGCCGATGGTGTCGATTCGCACATTGCTCATCATTTCCACCGGTACATGCAGTACGGTGGTAGCGGCGATGAGTCCGACGGCGAACAGACCCAGCTGGACAAAGCCGTAGCTCAGTCGGGATGTGCCTGCCTGCATGTGTCCGGCTGCCAGTTCTGACATGCCGGTGACGATCAGCGCACCCGGCAGCAGAGGGGCCAGCGGTGGCAACAGGGTACGCAGTGGGCCTTCGATCCAGCCCGCGCCGGCTGCACCGAAAACGATGGCGGTAATCACGAAGGCGGCGACTGTGGGTAGCAGGTTCGATAGCACCCGGGCCCGCTTCGCCATGGCCATCAGGCCGTAGACCACGACGGAACAGGCGACGACCACAGCCGCATTGGCCCACCCGGGCTGCAGGATGAGTGTTATCCCGAGACACATCATGACCCAGGCCAGACGGACGAGCCACTGAGGATAGCGTGTGGGCCGGGCGCGCAGAGACGACAGTTGATCCAGTGCAATGTCGGCCTGTAATTCACCTTCCACCAGTTGGTGGCGTATGCGGCGTACCTCGCCGGCCTGATCAAGCCGCACCGGTGCGCTTACCGATTCGTAGGTTGCAGGATCGCCACTGCGAAGCGAAAGAATCAGACCCGTCGGGGAGGCCGCCACCTGAATCTGCGGATACCCCAGAGACTCGGCGACCTCGACAAGCTCTGCCTCGATCTCATGCACTGCCTGACCCGTGGCGATCATGGCAGCTCCCAGATGGGCCAGCAGGATACGCGCTGTTGCTTCCCGGTCGTTCTTTCTATCAGGCTCGTCGTTACCGTTCACGGGTACTCTGCATTTGTTTTGCACATTGTAGACGTTCATGGCGTCAGGCAATGGCGTGGCTGTTGTGATCAGAATCACGTGGTGAAGTCACGGCCAGGGAGCTCACCGGGTCTTTCTTTTTCTGGTTCTGGGCGATGGCTTTTCGGCGCAGAGGGTGCCAGCGCGAATGGAGAGTATCAGTGCCAGTGAAATGGTGGCATTGAGCGAGCGGAAACCATCGACGCTGGCTTCGGATATCTGAAACCAGCTGTCTGCCTGTGTGAACGGTGCACGGGCAAGATCGGTGATGGCAATGGTGCGGGCGCCGATGGCACGAGCACGTTCAAAAGCCTGCTTCGTCTCCTTCGAGCTGGGGCTGAACGAGATGGCTACCACCGTATCGGCGGGGTTCACCATTGTCATTTGCTGTTCCAGAGTTCCGCCGGCACCATCGAGCAGATTGGCAGGTACTTCCAGGCGGCTCAGGTTGTAGGTCAGATAGGTGGCGGCGGTGAAGGTGCGTTTCTGCGCAAGCACATGAACGATCCTCGCCTCGGCGAGCAGCCTGGCAGCAGCCTCGATCTTTTCCACCGGGGTGGTGCGTTGCAGCTCGCGAAGTGAGGCGATACCCGCTTCGACGAATCTGTCGGTCATCTCGCTGGTGTTGCGAGCCGCGCCGCTTTTCTCAAGGTTTCTGATTCTGTCCTGATAGGGCGTGGAGCTGGCCTGCAGTTCCGCCCGGAACACGGCCTGCATTTCGGAGAATCCTGAAAAGCGGAAATGTTTGGCAAAACGGATTATCGCGGACGGGGCAACACCGATTTCATCACCCAACTCTGCTGCTGTGCGCAGGGCAAATCCTGATGGGTCGCGTAGCGTGAAACCGGCGATGAGTTTCAGGCGATTGCTGAGTTCGTCGTAAGCCTCCGCTATCTCGTTGCGCAATATTTCGAAGTCGCTCGCTGGCCTGGTATTCTCTGGCTTTTTTTGCACTTGCAAAATCCTCCTTCATTGAGGTTCGACTGTCTTGGAATAAACATTCTATCTTGACTAGAGTATGAGTTATATGTTCTAAGGTGTAGAATGTCGCATGAAAGTTTCAGTGTCGAGGGAGTACGAAGCGTGAAGGCATGTGTGCTGGTCCAGCGGGATACATCGAACAGTATGGTGTACTTTCGATGAACTGGAATCTTCCTTACGATCGTGCCGGTCTTGCAATGCGTGCTGTGCACGTCGGCGTGGGGGCCTTTCACCGTGCGCATCAACAAACCTATTACGATGATCTTGCCAGGCTGTGCGCAGGTTCGAAAGACGCGTGGGGTGTGATCGGCATCAATCTGACTCCGCCCGATATTGCCGCGGCGCACTTCGCCCAGGACGGTTTTTATAGCGTGATGACCGAAGACGGTCAGGTGAGTGAAACTCGTGATATCGGAACCTTGCGCCAGATTCACGATGCAGACCATGCGGCTGCAGTGGATTGGTCCACGATTGATTTCGCCACGCTGACGATAACGGAGAAAGGCTATTGTCATCGCTCCGGCAGCACGGAGCTGGATCCGGAAAAGATAACCGAAGACCTTGCCTCGCCCGATTCGCCAGGCACCGCCATCGGCTATCTTGCCTGGATGCTGCATCAACGTCGCCTGGCAAAGGGTGGGCCGATCACGCTGGCAAGTTGCGACAATGTGGCTGACAACGGTGTGTTGCTGGGCTCGGTCTTGCGACAGTATGTCGCACTTGCATTCCCCGAGACCTCGGCCTGGGTCGAAGACAACGTTGCCTTTCCAACGTCCATGGTCGACCGTATCGTGCCAGCCATGAACTGTCGGAGCCGCGCAGCGCTGGAAGCGGCTCTTGGTCATCAAGATGCATTAGGTGTCGTGGCAGAGCCCTTTCGCCAATGGGTCATCGAGGATTGTTTCGCTGCCGAGCGTCCCGCTTTCGAGCGAGTGGGCGTGCAGGTGGTGGCCGAGCTTGCGCCCTATGAGCACATGAAGCATCGGCTTCTGAACGGACTGCAATCGGCCTTTGCCGAGTTGGGTCGACTGTGTGGTCATGACAGTTCCCACGGTGTTTCCACCGATGAGGACTTGCAGAGCTGGGCGAGTGTGTTTCTGGCGTCCCAGGCGGCAACGCTTACGTGTCCTGCTGGTGAGAACCTCGAGGCTTACGGGCGCACGAGTCTGAAACGTTTGCAGAACCCGACGATCCACCATCCCTTGAATCAGATTGCCAGTGATGCAAGTTTCAAACTGCCGCAACGTATCGCGGCTCCAGCGGCCGAGTTGCTGGAACGTGGATTACCAGCCGAGACTCAGGCGATGGTCATGGCGGGCTGGGCGCTGCAAGCCGGTAATACAGATCCTGATGACAACGGTGTCGTGACGACAGACCCGATGAGCGCGCAACTGTCAGCGCTGCGCAAGGCCAATGAGGGATCCGCGTCCGACCTGGCTCAGGCCTTCCTCGCCTTGCCTCTGTGGCCGGAGCGACTGCGAGAAGACGCAGGCTTTGCTGCCAGCACGAGCAAGTGGGTGCATCTGTTTGCAGGGGCTTCTGCCGAGGAACGCCGTGCACATATCCGGCAATTTTCAAGGGAGGCAAGCAATGCGTAAGTATCTGGGAGGACGAACGCCGGAGGAATGGCTGGGTGCGATCCTGATGACTACTGTGGTGGCACTGCTGGGGTTTCAGGTCATTGCTCGATTTGGCCTGGGACGCTCGTTCAGCTGGCTTGAAGAGGTCAGTCGCTTCGCGTTCGTCTGGGCGGTCTATTTCGGTTTCGTGATCGCCGCCGAGAGTGATCGGCATATACGGGTCTCCCTGCACCTGAATCTGTTACCGCAAAAGGCGCGCTTGCTGATGCTGACGCTGGCCGATCTGCTGTGGCTGGTCTTCAACGCGGTGGTGATCTGGTATGGCTATGAATTCACCATGTCGATGTTCGAATTCCCCTACATATCGCAGACCACAGGAATCAATCTGGTGTGGGTGCAGATGATCGTGCCTCTGGGGTTCACCTTCATGTCGGTGCGCATCATTCAGGTGATGGTACGGCGCTGGCGTACCGGCGAGAGTCCGGCCGACGCACGGATCGGAGAGTAGACCCTCATGGATCCAACACTGATAATGGGGCTGGCCTTCGTCGTACTGCTGTTGATCGGGGTGCCTGTGGGTATCTCGATTGGACTGGCGGCGGTACTGTCGATGCTCGCCGCCAACATGCCGATGTCCTACCTCGTTCAGACTGCCTATTCAGCGGTGGACGAATTCACGATCATCGCTGTGCCGATGTTCATTCTGGCCGGTACGCTGATGGAGAAGGGCGGGCTGACTCAGCGCCTGATCGGCTTCAGTCGAGCTATCGTGGGCCCCGCGCCAGGTGGCCTGGCTACCGTGACAATTGTTGCCTGTACCTTCTTTGCCGCTATCTCGGGTTCTGGCCCAGCAACCACCGCTGCGATTGGCTCGATCATGATCCCCGCCATGATCAAGGATGGGTATGACAAGGGCTTCAGCGCCGCGATTACCTCGTCCGCAGGTGGCATCGGGGTGGTGATCCCACCGTCCATTCCGATGATCATCTATGGCATTACCTCCGAGACGTCCATCAGTGCGCTGTTTGTGGCCGGTGTCATTCCCGGTTTGTTGCTGGCGGTCGCGTTGTGGTTGACCAGCCGCTTCATCTCCGTGCGTCGTGGTTACAGCTCGGGCAATGTGGGTGAGCGTAATCTTCGCAATATCCGAGAGGCTGCGTGGGAAGCCAAATGGGCGTTGGCCGCGCCGATCATCATTCTGGGTGGTATCTACACCGGTGTCTTCACGGTGACCGAGGCATCTGTTGTAGCCGTGCTCTACGCCTTGTTTGTCGGCATATTCATCTACCGTGAAATTCGGCTCGGGCCGTTCATCGACTCGGTGGTCTATTCCGTCCGTATCACGGGCACGGTAATGCTGGTGCTGGTCACGGGGCGCATCATCGGCCGCATGTTGTCCATGTTTCAAGTGCCGCAGATGGTCTCGGGCTTCATGATCGAAGCCATTTCGGATCCCGTCATGCTCATCCTGCTGGTGCTTCTGATGCTGGTGTTCATCGGCATGTGGATGGAGACCCTGACGCAGATCATCATTCTGACGCCACTGCTGTTGCCCGTGGTCGTCAATGTGGGTATCGACCCTATTCAGTTCGGCATCATCTTTGTCATTGCGTGCGAGATCGGCTATTCAACGCCGCCTCTGGGGGTGAACCTGTTTGTCGCCTCGGAGATCGGGGAAACCACCGTGGAGAGAGTTTCCAGGGCATCAATCCCTTTTCTGTTTGCCGAAATTTCCGTGATGGTGCTTGTCGCCTTTGTGCCATCACTCACGCTTTGGCTGCCCGGCGTTCTGGGCTTTATAAAGTAGCTTTGAAAAACAGTTTTTAACCGGAGGAAACCACCATGAAGTTATTCACGAAAACACTGATGTCAGCGGCGATTGCCCTGTCTGTCGCCTTGCCTGCTGCCGCTGCTGATTTCACCATGCGACTCAGTCACGGTGATAATGAAAACAACCCGACTCACAAGGGTGCTCTGAAATTCGAAGAGCTGGTCGAGCAATACTCGGACGGTCGCATTGACGTTGTGATCTTCCCATCGAACCAGCTGGGTTCAGAGCAGGAAGTGGCGCAGTCACTACGCATGGGCTCCATCGAGTCCGAGATTCTCTATACCGGTAATCTGGTGCCTTTGGCACCGTCTGTTGGTGTGATGATGCTGCCCTATGCATTCACGTCGAATGAAGATGCACATGCCGCCATGGATGCCTTGAAGGCGCCATTGAACGAGCGTCTGCCCAAAGAGGCCGGTGTGCGAATTCTGGGTTATTTCGAAAAGGGCTTTCGAGTACTGACCAATGGCGAACGTGAAGTGAAGACCCTGGAAGATCTGCAAGGTCTGAAGGTGCGAGTATCGAAGAACAACATTGCCATCGAAACATTCAAGTCCTGGGGACTGGACCCGATTCCGATGGCATGGGCAGAGGTATTTCCTGCATTGCAACAAGGTGTTATCGATGGCCAGGAAAACCCCTACACCACCGCAATTTCATCCAAGTTCTATGAAGTGCAAAAATATATAACCGAAGTGCATTACCTGATCTGGTCCGGCCCGATCATCGTCTCCGAGCGTTTCTATCAAGGTCTGCCAGAGGATCTTCAGGCAGCCGTCAACAAGGCGGGTGAAGAAGCGGCACAGTATGAGCGTGAAGTGTCTGCAGAAGAGACCGAAGCGGCAAAGCTGGAACTGGTTGAGCTTGGCATGACACTGAGCGGTGCACCGGAAGACGAAGCCAAATGGCAGGAAGCGGCCAAGGCTCTGTGGCCCGGTTTTTCAGCTGACATCGGCGGTGAAGAGTGGGTTCAGCAAGCCACTGAAATCATGAACGAGGCAATAGCCAACAAATAGTGGGTTTGTTCATGCGCTAGTTGCGTGGTCAGTGTGCTGATCGTTGCATGAAGGACAAGGGGACCGAACAGTGTGTTTGGTCCCTTTTGCGTTGAGGCTCGCGACCGGAGTCTGGCGATACCAATCGGTTACACTGGTAAAGCCGTCAATTTGCTTCGATCGTTCAGTTGCATGCCAAACCCGGGTTCCGTGGATAATGTCAGCCTGCCATTTTGCGGCACGTCCTCGCCGTCAAACAGATCACCGAACACGGGTTGTATTGACCGTCCATCTGCACTGGATGCTACATACTCGCAAAGGGCGGAGCCAGTCTGGCTGGCAATGAAATGGTAGGAATAAGGCCCACTGCCGTGTGGAATGACTGGAATATCCAGCGTGCTGGCATGGGCCGCTATACGCAACGTTTCCGTAAGCCCACCTACCCACATGACATCGGGTTGAAGCACATCAATCAGACGTTCCTCAATCAATGGCCTGAATCCGTAGCGCGTGTATTCATGCTCTCCAGTAGTCCATTTTACAGCAGGGTGTGCCTGTCGGATACGGCGATAGCCTTCAACATCTTCAGGCGAGAGCACTTCCTCCCACCAGTAGATGTCCAGTGCCTTGCAGGCTTCGGCCAGTTCGATGGCGTAGCTGACCGTCAAGGACATATAGCAGTCGACCATTAACGGATAACCCGGACCCACTCGATCGCGGTGCTCCTGCAGAAACGCGACGTTTTTCTCGAGCCCTGCATCGCGATCCGCGGGTCCGTGAGGCAGCGGTACCTTCGCCCCCCAGAATCCCAGCTCCTTGATTGCTGACGGCTGCGGACCAGTGCAATAGAAGTCGATGGTGTCGCGTGCCAACCCGCCAATCAGGTGGTAGACCGGCTCCTGTCTGATCTTGCCCAGAAGATCCCAAAGCGCAAGATCCACCGCACTGATTGCCATGACAGTGATGCCCTTGCGTCCGTACGGGAGGGATGCGCGATACATCTGATCCCATATGAGGTTGGTATTACGTGCATCCTGGTTCACCAGAAAACGACTGAGGTGATGCTGGATGAGCCAGGCAGCCGGCACACCGCCGGTTCCGGTCGCCACACCGATTGTGCCGTCTTCGCTTTCGATCTCGACGACGATGGAGCCCAGGACACCGATCCCCCACGAAGTCCTGCGGGCCTTGTAATCATCATAGGCTGACATCGGATTGGAAATCAGACTGTCTACCAGCCAGTGTTCGCCTGCTCCCTGATTGAAGTAGTCGCCACCCTTGCTCTCTCTGGATACCATCCAGACGCGGATATCCTTGATGCGGAATGAGTGGTTCACGACAACAGGAAAGCGCGTTTGAGTGGAATCTGCCTGTGCATACGAAAAGCGATCTGTTCAATCATTGAGTGTCCCCGGTAATTCGTCGATAGCGCTGATTGTTGTATCTCTAACGTGTATGAGATGCTGTTCATAAGCCTTCACGGCCTGTTCGGCGTCACCTGCACTAATAGCTTGCGCAACATGACAATGCTGCTGGATGGAGATGGCGATCACTCCTGGTTTGGTGCTCGCCACTCGTCGAGCATCGATGGCCACGTTATACAAACCTTCCGACAGGGTGGCGAGAATCGAATTGTCTGCACCGGCGTTGATAGCCTGGTGATACTCGACATCGAGAAGACGAAAACCGACAGGATCATCGCGAAATGCATGGCCGTCCCTGGCAAGCTCCATGATTCGCTCACGTTGCTCCTTGCTGGCGCGTTCGGTACAGAATCTCACCAATTCCAGTTCAATGACGGCACGTGCTTCGAATTGAACCTTCAGGTCATGCTCGGCTACGGAGAGCATCACGTTGAACGGTGTTACCAGTCTGCTGGGCGTCAGATCTGTAATCACGTATCGGCCTCCTTGCCGACTGTTGAGCACGCCAATCAGTGCCAACGACTTCAAGGCTTCGCGCAGTGGTGGCCGACTGATGCCGAAAGCCAGACACATCTGTTGTTCGGTGGGCAGTTTGTCACCGGATTTCAGATTGCCCGATTTGATCATTGCCAGTATTCGGCCGGAAACCTGTTCTGCGATGGGCGCACGAACCAGGGGTTCTCCTGAAAACAGATGGCTCAGTGTGTCCGTGTTCTGAGCCTGAACCATGGCGGCAAAATCGGTTTCGATGGCTGTTGGCTTCATAGTCTCGGCAGGGTATGCATGTTGTTGTATTCGGTTCGGAGGCTAGAGTCCGAGCCGGTAGAAGTCATTGGCGTTGTCGCGGTAGAACTTGCGGCGATCGGTCTCTGGTACACCGGCCAGTGCAGCGTCGAGTGTATCGACCCATCGCGTCAGACTGGTCGCCTGCAGGCAGATGGGCCAGTCTCCGGCAAACAGTGTTCTGTCGAAACCGAAGGTATCGAAGGTGGCGTCGATATAGGGTCGAAGATCGGCATCGGTCCAGTGCTCGGTATCCGCACAGGCGGGCAGGTCTGACAGCTTGATCCATATGTTCGGATGCTCGGCCAGTATGCGAATGTCCTGACGATACTGCTCGATGGCACCTTGCCTGATTCCGGGTTTGCCGCAATGATCCAGGATCATTCGCACATTGGGAATGTGCTGCACGAATTCGTGAATGATGTCCATCTGCGTGTAATTGACGTTGATTTCAAAATGCCAGTCGTATTGTTCCAGCAGATTGACACCGTCAATGAAGTCCCTGGACAAGGTCAGCGCCCTTGGGTCTTTGTCGAACTCCATGATACGTCGAATGCCCTTCACCGCTGGGTGATTGGCTTGCATTGTTTCCAGCATGGGTACAACGCGGCTACCCCGTTCAAGCGGCGCCATGGGCACAATACCCTTGATGCGAGGATCACGTCGGGCGCTCTCTTCCACAAATTCGATCTCTTCAAGGTATTGCCCGCCGCTTTCATCGAAGTCGGCATAGCATTCCAGAAAGACCATTGCTTCAATGTTCAATGCCTCACAGTCGCGCTGATAGTCTTCAATCAGCCAGCTCTTGCCGAATATCGGATGGCCGGCGAACGCTGAGTATTTCAGGCGCTGCATATCCCAGATGTGCAGATGTGTATCAATGATCGGAAAATCTGGCATCGCGTCGTTCCTCCGGGAAGTGCGCTACTCGATATCTGGTGACCCGGTTTCATAGTCCGCTGTCATCAACGCCATGATGGTTTTCAGCGTCGCGTATCAAGGCCATGCAGAAACAGGATCAAAATTTGTCAAACAAATATTTGTAAGACAAGTATACAATGACTCGCAGGTTAGATGTCTACCAAACTTCAGTCTGGGAGGGTCGTACTCTTGACACGCTTGTTCGAAC
>CBDUIJ010000057.1:0-23362 GCA_965367215.1 uncultured Granulosicoccus sp. | reverse complement strand
CGCCTCTGTCACCGTCATCGGACGAATACTGGATGTTCCCGGAGGTATCACGATACCCGCAACCGCCGTCTTCAAGAACAACGATGGCAGCACAGCGGTGATGCGAGTGGAACAGACAGGCGATGAGATTCGCGTCGTCAAGGTACCCGTGGAAATCGGTGTTGACGCTGGCGGCAAGATACAGATACTCAGCGGTATCGAACCTGGCAGCGAGGTCGTGGCATCCGGTGTCGACGAATTGACCGATGGGCAGCCCGTACGTCGATTTACCTCATTCTGATACGGGCCAGCTCAACATGAATATTGCTCGTACAAGCATCGACAAGCCCATTTTCACCTGGATGTTCATCCTGATCTGCCTCATCGGCGGCATCTGGAGCTTCTTTTCCCTGGGCCGGCTCGAAGACCCCGCATTCACCATCAAGACGGCGGCGATTGTCACACAATACCCGGGGGCATCGGCTGAACAGGTCGCCCTGGAAGTCTCGGAGCCTCTGGAAAGTGCCATCCAGAAACTGGCCGAGGTCGATGAAATCGTATCGATCAACACGCCCGGACAATCGCTGATCGAGGTCGAGATAAAACCCGAGATCAAGGGAGATGCACTCAAGGATATCTGGACCCGCTTGCGGGCACATATTTCCGACGCCAGCCTGACACTGCCTGCGGGTGTGTCCACCCCTTATGTCAATGACAGTTTCGGTGATGTGTTCGGCTTGTATTTCGCCGTCATGGCCAGAGGCTATGATGATGCCGAACGACATGACCTGGCCACCTTTCTGCGACGGGAACTGCTGGCCGTGCCCGGTGTTGCCGACGTGACACTGTCAGGTCTTCCCGAAGAGGCCATCTTCGTCGAGCCGAATCTGGCACTGATCGCCAATCAGCGTATCCCCCCGCTGGCTTTCCTGGATGCCATTGCGCGTTCCAATTCCGTCGTGCCCGCCGGGGAGATCGACGACGTCATCATACAGGCGCCGATCGGCTCGGACAGTGTCGATGAAATCGCCAGTCTGTCTCTGGGCGTTGCCGGCCAGGTCATCGGGCTCAATGACATCTCCACGGTGACCCGTACCCGAGTGGAAGACCCGTCCATCATGATCCGCTTCAACGGCGCGGAAGCCTTCACCATCGGCGTGGCTGGCCTGCAGACCGAGAACATCGTGGAAGTCGGCCAGCGAGTCGATCAACGACTGAGTGAGTTGTGGGCAGACATCCCCTATGGCGTACAGATAGAACCCATCTACCAGCAGCACACGGTGGTTGAAGAGGCATCCAACGCCTTTCTGGTCAATCTGGCCATGTCCGTCAGCATCGTGGTCATTGTTCTGGCCCTGTTCATGGGCTGGCGCGCCGCTGTCGTGGTCGGCACCACCTTGCTGTTGACCGTTCTCGGCACGCTGTTGTTCATGAAACTGTTCGCCATCGAGATGGAGAGAATTTCTCTTGGCGCCCTGATCATCGCCATGGGCATGCTGGTGGACAATGCCATCGTCGTGGCCGAAGGCATGCAGACTGCCATGCACCGGGGCCGTACTTCCAGAGACGCAGCCGACGAGGCAGCCTCAAAGACGCAGATACCGCTGCTCGGTGCGACCGTCATCGGCATCATGTCCTTTGCCGCTATCGGTTTGAGTTCCAACGCCACCGGTGAGTTTCTGTTCTCCCTGTTTGCCGTTATCGCAACCTCTCTGATGCTGTCCTGGTTACTGGCCGTCACCGTGACGCCACTGTTCGGACATTACTTCTTCAAACAGGACACCAGTGGCAATGATGAAGCGTATACCGGTGCAGTATTTCGAAGCTATGCCGCCATTCTGCGTGGTTCACTGAAGATACGCTGGCTGGTCATACCCGCTCTGGTGCTGATTACCGTCGGCTCCTTTGCAGGGTTCGCTCAGGTCAAGCAGCAGTTCTTTCCGGATTCGAATACACCGCTGTTCTTCGTACACTACAAGCTGCCTCAGGGCACGGATATCAAGACGACATCTGCCGACCTGAAACTGGTCGAAGACTGGCTGTTGGAAAGAGAAGATGTGGAGTCGGTGACGGCCTTCATCGGCAATGGCGCCTCACGCTTCATGCTGACCTATCCCATTCAGCGAGCAAACTCCAGCTATGGACATCTGATCGTTCGTACTGCCAGTATCGATAATATCCCCAGGCTGCAGCAGGAACTGGAGGACTTTGGCAAATCGCAGCTGATTGACGGTGAGTTTCGTACCAAACGACTGGTCTTCGGGCCCGGTGGTGGTGATCCCATTCAACTGCGTATCTCGGGCCCCGATTCGGCAGTTCTGAGAGACCTGGGGCATACCGCTGCCGATATCATGCAGGCATCATCTGACGACTTCACCGGCATGCGCACCGACTGGCACGAGCAGGAACTGGTCATCAGGCCGGTATACGCCGAAGATCGGGCTCAGACTGCCGGTGTGACTCGGGAGACCATTGCCCAGACCTTGCGCTTCGCCACCGATGGCGTCGCAGCCGGGGTCTATCGTGAGGATGAACGCCAGATACCCATCGTCATCCGGGCTCCGAGAAACACACCGTACCGACTCATCGATCACATGACCCAGTCGGGCTCGGCAGACACGCCCATTCCCATGGGTCAGGTCATCAACGGCTTCGATTACGAAATTCAGGACACACTGGTTCACCGGCGTGCTCGGGTACCGACCTTGACGGTATCAGCGGACATCAATCTGCAAACGACTGCCGCTGCGGTGCATGCCGACATCAAGGACGCGGTCGAGTCCATGCCGCTGCCTCCTGGATACCGGATCGAATGGGGCGGCGAATATGAGGATTCAGGTGATGCCCAGCGTTCTCTGGCTCAACAGCTGCCCATTGCGCTGTTGATCATGGTCATCATCTCCATCCTTCTGTTCAACGCCTTGCGTCAGCCACTGGTTATCTGGCTACTCGTGCCCATGGCGGTGACCGGCGTTGTCATCGGCTTGCTCAGTACCGGCCTGCCCTTCAGCTTCACCGCCTTGCTCGGCCTGCTCAGTCTGGCTGGCATGCTGATCAAGAACGGCATTGTGCTGGTTGAAGAAATCGACATCGTGCGAGCCGAGGGAGTCAATCTGAAGGAGGCGGTCGTGTCGGCGTCAGTCTCGAGGTTCAGACCGGTGGTACTTGCGGCAGCAACCACCATTCTGGGCATGATCCCGCTACTCGGGGACGCATTCTTCGTGTCGATGTCGGTGACCATCATGGCCGGCCTGGCCTTCGGCTCTGTGCTGACACTCATTGCCGCACCGGTGCTGTATTACGTATTCTTCAAGCGAGATGAGCGCCATGAAGTGGTAGCCGAGAAAGCTCTCGCATAACGTCGCCGAGGTAGAACTCGCCTTCAGGCCGCTCGGGCCTGAAGGCGTCACTTCAACGAAACCTATTCGGACTCTTCCAGCAGGTATCTATCAACCGCTGCAATGTCATTCTCTGACAGAGTGCCTGCCGCAGCCTGCAGGTTGAGCCTGTTGAGGATGTAGTCGTAGCGGGCACCGGCGTAATCCGACCGGGCACTGAAGGTATCACGCAGTGCCTGCAGAACCTCTACCGATGTACGAGTACCGGCACGGAATCCCGCTTCGGTCGCTTCTGCCGACTTCTGGGTGGATACCAGCGCCTGACGCAACGCCTTGACGCGGCTGATCGATGCCTGCACGCCGCGATAACCGTCTCGTGTCTGCTGCACGGTGGCACGTTCCTGAGCCATGACATTTTCTCCGGACGACAGGGACTCGGCGCGCGCCTGCGCCACCTGGGCATTGATTCGACCGCCGGTGAGCAGCGGTACGCTCACTTGCAGGGAGATCGTGGCGACATCGGCATCGGAACTACTGATGCTGTCTGTCTGACTCGACGCGGCCGAGCCCACCAGATCCAGTGTCGGGTAGCGACCGGCACGCTGGATGGCCAATTGCGCCTCACTGCTGTCCTTGGCAAACCGCGCGATGACCAGTTCCAGGTTCTGATCCTTGGCCAGATCCACCCAACTGTCGATGTCGGCCGGACTCGGTGGCTCCAGAGGCAGATCATCGGCAAGCGTGGCCAGCTCACCGGGGTTGACGCCGCTGATCAGCAACAGAGCTTCCTTCGCGGTCGAGAGCTGATTGCGTGCATCGATCTCCTGAGCCACGGCAAGATCTCGCTGAGCCTGTGCGGCACGCACATCGGTAACCGGTACCAGTCCAACCTCGTAACGACCTTCAGCCTGTTCCAGCTGACGTCTGATCGCCTCCAGTTCCGACTGACTGAACTCGAGATTGGCCTCTGCCCGCAACACATCGAAATAGGCATTGGCCACACGCAGAATCAGAGCCTGCCCCAATGCGGCGTACTGTGCCTCGGCTTGCATGACACCGATTTCGGCCTGATCGACCAGCTTGCTGTTGGCCCGGTTGAACAGGGACTGACTGACTGACAGTGCCAGTGAGGTCTCGCCGTAAGGTCCCTCGCCGTCATCGGCCAGGGTTCCCAGACCGGCTTCACCCACGAAAGCCGCCTGCGGTCGAAAGGTAGAGCGTGCCAGCGGCAGAGATTCGCGGGCCGCCTGTAGATCGTACTGTGCTGCCGAATACTCGGCATCGTACTGCAGAGCCAGCTCATAGACTTCCTTGAGCCCGGCAGCAGAGCTGCTGCCGCTCCATAACAAGGGGGCTGCCAGCAGGGTCGTGCCAAGAATTCTGGCCTTGCCGGAAGAACCGGCCATGTAACGTTTAACGAGAAGAGATAGTGGTGTCATCGGAAATCGAATTCCAGGTATGTCTTGATCAGAAAATTGGAGAGCCTCTCCAACGCGGCAGAAAGGCTCTCGAACGAATACCGCCCTAGTCTTTGCTCTTGCCCGACAGGCGCGACACGATAACGAAGAACAATGGAACAAACAGGATGCCCAAAACCGTTGCTGAAATCGTGCCACCCAGCACGCCGGAGCCGATTGCCGTACGTCCACCGGACCCGGCACCACTACTCAAGACCAGCGGCAACACACCCAGCGAGAAGGCAATGGAGGTCATCAGGATCGGACGGAAACGCTGTCGGGCCGCCTCGGTCACCGCCTGATACAACTCCATGCCCTCGGCACGTCGCTCCTTGGCAAACTCCACGATCAGAATCGCGTTCTTGCCCGTCAAGCCCATGACCGCCAGCAAGCCGATCTGGAAGAACACGCCATTGTCGAAACTGCCCAACATGGCACCGACCAGCGCACCAAAGATACCGATGGGCATGGCCAGCATGACGGCAAACGGAATACTCCAGCTCTCGTACAGTGCTGCCAGCGACAGGAATACCACTGCCAGTGCCAGACCGAACAGCATTGGTGCCTGATTACCGGATGCCTGTTCCTCGAGAGACAAGCCTGTCCAGGCAACGCTGAACCCGGTAGGCAGGTCTGCTGCGAGTCGTTCTATCTCTGCCAGAGCTTCACCGGTACTGACACCCGGTGCCGGCGAGCCTTGTATCTGCATGGCAGGAACACCGTTATATCGGGTGACGCCCTGCGGACCGAAACTCCACTGGCCGGAAGAGAATTCCGACAGAGGCACCAGGCCACCAGTTGCGTTACGCACCCGCCACAGGTCGAAATCGGTCGGATTCGAACGTGAGTTTGCCTCACCCTGAACATAGACCTTCTTGATACGCCCCTGATCGAGGAAGTCGTTGACGTAACTGCCAGACCAGGCAGTCGTCAACAGTGCACTGACATCGTTGGCAGTCACGCCCAATGCACCTGCTCGGCGCCAATCCAGATCGAGATTGAATTGCGCTGCATCTTCCAGGCCGTTGGGTCGTGCCGAGGCAATCAGCGGACTTTGTGCCATCGCACCAAGCAACTGGTTACGGGCGTTCAGCAACTGCTCGTGTGACTGGCCACCGCGGCCCTGCAGATACATGTCGAATCCGGAGACGTTACCCAGTTCGATTACCGACGGTGGAACGATGGGAAAGACAAAGGCGTCCTTGATCTTTGACAGTGCGCCGAAGGCTCTGCCTGCGATGGCTTGCACATTCTGTGCAGGACTGGTGCGCTCGGACCAGTCCTTCAGGTTCACGAAGACCAGACCCATGTTCTGGCCCTGTCCTGCGAAACTGAAGCCGACCACACCGAAGATTGCTTCTACCGAATCCGCTTCCTGCTCCAGGTAGTAGTCCTCGACCTTCTTCAAGGACTCCAGCGTGCGCTCGGCGGTCGAGCCACTGGGCGTCTGAATCAGGGTAAACAGGATGCCCTGGTCCTCATCGGGCAGGAATCCTGTCGGTGTACGCAGAAACAGCACAGCCATGGCGCCGGCCAGCAGCAGATAGATGATTCCCATTCGGATGGGACGATGGGTGATCCAGCCAATGGAACCGGCATAGCGATTCTGCACCGCGGCAAAGCCACGATTGAACGGACCAAAGACCCGGCTTTCCCGGCCACCTTCTTTCGGAGCCTTCAGCAGCGTGGCGCACAAGGCCGGCGTCAATGTCAGTGCAACGAAGACCGACAACACCATGGCAGAGACGATCGTGATCGCAAACTGCTTGTAGATAACTCCCGTAGACCCGCCGAAAAAAGCCATGGGTACGAAAACCGCGGAAATGACCACGGCGATACCGATCAGTGAGCTGGAGACCTGGTCCATGGACTTGCGAGTCGCTTCGAGTGGGTTCAGGCCCTCCTCTTCCATGATTCGCTCGACGTTCTCGACCACCACGATGGCGTCGTCAACCAGCAGGCCGATCGCCAGGACCATGGCCAGCATGGTCAGGGTGTTGATGGAGAAGCCTGCCACTGACAGGATGCCGAAGGTGCCCAGCAGAACCACCGGAATGGCCAGAGTCGGTATGAGTGTGGCTCGAAAATTCTGCAGGAACAGAAGCATGACCAGAAAGACCAGAACAATGGCTTCCAGCAGAGTCTGAATCACCTCTTCTATCGAGATCTTTACAAAGGGGGCCGTGTTGTACGGCACAACGGATTTGACACCTGCCGGGAAGAATTCGGACAGTTCCTTGACCCGCTCTTCGACGGCAACAGCGGTGTCGAGTGCGTTGGCACCGGTGGCCAGACTGACCGCAAAACCGGCAGCAGGCTGGCGCTTGTAACGTGGAATGACCGAATAGTCTTCAGAGCCGATTTCGACTCGAGCAACATCTTCCAGAAGGACCAGTCCACCATCGGTCTCGGCCTTGAGCACCACCTGACGAAAATCTTCAGGCGTCTGCAGCAACGATTGCGCGGTCACCGTGGCATTGAGTTGCTGTCCTTCTTCGGCAGGCCGGGCACCGAAGGCACCCGCCGCAATCTGCGTGTTCTCGGCACTGACCGCTGCAACAACGTCACTGGTGGTCAGCTCGTAGGCTGCCAACAAGGAGGGATCCAGCCAGATACGCATGGCATAGGGCGATCCGAACAGCCGAACGCTGCCCACGCCATCGATGCGGCTGATCTCATCTATCAGATTGGTAGACACATAATCGGACAGGTCGGCCGCACTGGTATCTTCATCCTCGGATACCAGTGCCACCACCATCAGGAAGCCACTGGATGACTTCTCGACGGTCAGCCCCAGACGCTGAACCGTCTCGGGCAGCAAGGCGGTGGCTTTGGCCAGCTTGTTCTGCACCTGCACCTGCGCGATATCCGCATCGGTACCGGTCTCGAACGTCAGCGTGACGTTGGCCGTGCCCGCAGAGGTCGAGCTGGAGGAGAAATAACGCATCCCGTCCAGCCCGGTCATCTGTTGTTCGATGACCTGTGTGACGGTATTGGCAACCGTCTCGGCGGAGGCACCGGGATAGGCTGCCGTGACACTGACTGTGGGTGGTGCAATTTGAGGGTACTGAGCAACCGGCAGGTTGAGTATGGAGATTATCCCCACCCCCATCAGGAGGATGGAGAGTACCCAGGCGAATATCGGGCGATTGATGAAAAAACGAGCCATAAGGGTTCTCTGGCGTGATCGTATGCGAGTTCAGATGAAAGGGTGAAGTGACAGCTTCTGTGTGCTGTCAGAAGGCAAAGCCTATTGGGCGGCTTCCGGGGCTTCTTCTGCCGCAGCGTCACTGTCTGCCATCAGTTCAGCCTGCACCTTCGAACCCGGAGGGGCTTTCTGGCTTCCTTCCATGACGATTCTCTCGCCGGCAGCGAGACCACCTTGTACGATCCAGTTGTTGCCCGAGGCCTGCAGGACATCCAGTTGCCGCAGCTCCACGACCTCTTCATCATTGACCACCAATGCCGTGGGTTTGCCCAGGCGATCTCGACTCACAGCCTGTTGTGGCACCACGAAGACACCATCGACCTGATCGGTCTGCAGGTCGACCTTGACATAGGTACCAGGCAACAGCAATTTGTCAGGATTGGGGAATTGCATGCGCAGAACGACAACGCCTGTCTGCATGTCTACCTGCGGCTCGGCCGCGGTCAGCAAACCCTCTTCCGGATAGACTTCTCCGTCGGCCAGATGCAGCACGACCTTGCGATCGGAATTACGCCAGTCAGTGTCGAGGTTGTTGCGACGGAACTCCAGTACCCGTGAGGCAGAAGCCGTCACATCCACATAAACCGTGTCGATGTTGCGAATGGTGGCCAACGGGGATGCCTGACCGGCCGTGACCAGTGCGCCACGTGTGGTCATGGCCAGACCGATTTCGCCACTCAGCGGCGCAACGATAGTGGTTCGGTCCAGTTCGATTTCAGCCGATTTCAGCTGCGCTTCGGCCACCGCGATGGACGCTGCGGACACGTCCCGGGCGGCGATGGCTTCGTCCAGCTCGCGCTGTGTGGACACATTGCGTTGATTGAGCTCTTCGATTCGCTCGGCCTCTCGCTCTGCCGCCTTGTATTGGGCGCGTGCCTGAGCGACCGCAGCCTGCGCCTGAGCAACCGTGGCCTCATAGGTGGCGGAGTCTATCTTGTACAGGATATCGCCCTGCTCAACGGCGCTGCCTTCCGTGAAATAGCGTTCAGTGATGATGCCGTTGACCTGAGGCCTGACTTCGGCAACCGCTGCGGCGACGACACGACCCGGCAGTGTGGCAGTCAGCATGACCTGCTGTGGCTGAACTTCCACGACACTGACTGCCGCAGGCGGGGGTCCATCCTGAGCAAGCACCACGGGTGAATTGGCACTCAGCAGAGCGATGAGAATGGAACCGGCCAGTATCTTGCTGGCTCGCGGGAAAGGGACGTCAGTGGATTTCATGGCTAAGTGGAGCTTTCTCGGGGCTTGTATTGTTACGAAACAGTGAGTATGAGGTTCACCGTATGAAAAAGATGCATGCATGCACAAAACCTCAGTTCGCAGGATTATGTCAGGCGCCGTAACATCCGTATGCCAACCGAATGCGCACAGTGTGCGCGCTCCTGCGACAAGAGTTTCAAGGCAGGCGTAATACAAGAGACGCTACAGCGAATGGTCAACCATTGCAGTTTGCCGCTCTCGTCCTACGAAACCTGACTGACACAGCCGAAACCGAGGCTTGTTCAGGCGGCCGAATATGGAGACGGCTTCACCAATTACAAGGTAAAGGGAAGTGCTTTGACGTCGAGATGTTCTCTGATACACCGGAGCAGCGCTTGCACTTTTTCAGTGCGGTGCAGGTCCACGTGCGTGACCTGCCATACCATGACCTCCCAGATATTTTCATCGGGAAGAATTCGATGCAGGTCGTCACGGCTGGCAGCTTCCAGTTCGCTCATGACACCTATTCCCAAGCCCGCAGCTATCGCCTCATAGCCGACGTGGAAATTATTGGAGGACAAGGCGATCTGTTCCTCCTTCACATACTGCACAACCCACTCCGCGAACGGGGCGCGTGGCGCATCCGTGTCTGGTGTGACAAAACAATGTCCTTCAAAATCGTTGACGTCAGCCGGAATTCCGTGCTGCCTGACATAGCTGTCATGAGCGTAGAGATTGAATTTCACGCGCAGAAATTCACGCACCACGTAATCAGGGTGCTCGGGACGAGTCCCCGCTCGCAATGCAACATGGGCCTCACCGTATTCCAGCTTTGCCAGAGTTTCGGCCGCTGTCACGCAAACCCGGCAATGAGGATTCAGGCGACGAAACTCGGCCACCGGCTTCATGATCAGACCCGCAAACGGCACCAGGATCGCCAGTTTGATATCGCCCTCTATCTGTGCCTTGCGGCTCTGCACCCTGCCCGCCAGATCATCGATCAGCGCTTCCGTCTGGCGCGCCACCTTCAGGACATCCTCACCCAGCTCGGTCAGGGTATAGCCTCTGGAGTGGCGTATGAAAATGCGGTCCCCCATCTCCTCCTCAAGCACATCGATGTGGCGGTTGACGGTCGCTCGATGAAAACCCAGCGCCTCGGCAGCAGCACTCACGGTTCCCAGTTTGGCAACCTGATAGGCGGTACGAAGCTCTGCCCATTTATCCATTGACCACTTGTTCATATTGCGCGCACGGGGTGCGCATTATCGCGCATTTGTCGTCGCAATGTGGTGCTGATTGCCTCTGGCCCGTTGCTGGACTCAAGATCCGGCGCTGCGCGCCCTGCCGGGTCGCCTTGTCGGACGGGCGCACACAGACTCCGTGTATCGCCTTCTTTGCCGATCAAACCGCTAGCGATTCTCGAGCCGGCTGTAGTCCAGAAAACCGAACCCTGTCGGGTCACGTTCCTTCCACTGCGCATGCAATTCATCGCTCAGTGCCCAGAAATCCGGGTCTGATCGGCGTATGCCATAGTCGTCCAGCAATCGTGCATAGCTCGGCTCGTCGCTGAGCGAGAGTACAGCCCCGACAAACTCCGCGACATCCTGCTCCCTGATCTGCATCAATGCGTTGGGGTAATACCCACGAATCCCCGGCAGAACCGTGACCGTGTTTTCCACGGGAAACCGTTGCTCGGCTTCATCGAATACCGAACTCAGGTTCAGATAGGCATCGTTTCTCACAATCGACACGTAACGAGATTCCTCGCCATCGATACGCAGCAGAATCATCTGCGGCAAAAGGGTTGTTTTCTCTCCGGCGAATGTTTCAAGCCTTGCGAGGGTGTCGTCGACTTGCCGATCTGCAGGCTGCACAACCTCAAGATGGTTGGCCATCAGCGCGTAGAATTCCAGCAATGGGTCGTCACTCTGGTAGTCGATACCACTCAACGGCACCTGATCATAGCTCGGGTTCGCCATATAGCTCAGCGCACTCCGGGGTGCACCTCGATACCACTGTCCGATGACCTCTTTGCGGGTATCGGCTGGCACAAAGGCAAGCAGATTCTTCTCGCCCTGCATACGCAGAAAATCCATATGCATTCTGGAGGTGAGCTGATGACCCAGGGTGCCGAACACATCGTAGCCTGCCACCAGCAGATAGTGGATGCGTTCCAGCAGGGGGTAATCGATGACCCAGGCAGTGTCAGGAGGTGCCTGGCCCAGCAAACCGTGCTCCACGGCTGCATAGTTGCCATGGCGTATCACGGTCAGCGCCGCATTCGGGTTGATGTCCTGCCCGCCATCCCACAACAGGTCCAGCGAGATTTCGTGATCCGAAAACCAGCGTGTCATCGCCTCATCACGGGCCTTGTGGTGAGCACCTTCCAGTTTCTCGTAATGGCCCCAGTGCAACAAAGGCGTCAGTGCATTGCTCGAGTCGTTACTGTTGGCCAGTGCCAGCTCATCGCTCAGGGTCGGCAGGAAACCCGTCAGCGCCTCGTTCATGGCCGAATCCGGGTCCAGAAACACCACCCAGAAACGATCACGAATCACACTGACCGCAATCTGGCCGCGACACACACTGCCACGAATGTAGTTGGCAATCGTGAATCGGGATTCTTCCAGCATGAAGCGATACCGACTCTTCATCGGCAAGTCGGCAAAGGTCACGAAGGGGTTGGCATTACTATCCGAGCGGTAGCCCGGCAAGGCTGCTAGCTCATTGTCATCGTTGAAGAACAGGGATTCCAGCCAAACCATCCTGTCGGCATCCAGCACATAGGGGTTGTGTGTCTTGGCAACGATGGTTTCGCGTTCAGGCATGAGCCGGTAGTACACGCGCTCCACGCCAGGATCATCAAACGGCCGCCGCGTGGCGATATAGCGGATAGGCTCACCCGGCGGGCTGGCCGAACGCACCACCCTGAAAAAGGTATTCGCCGAGACGTCAGGAAAATACAGATGAGCCAGATAGAGATGTTCATACAGATACCGTGACACCAGCCGTGCCTTGTTGGAGTCACGATTCAGAAATGTCTCCCAACGATCGATCTCCCCCTGAAACTGCGGGCCGGGGCTTGCACTGCTGCTGAACGGTGCACCACTGTCGAGCCATCGCAGCAGGATATCCTGCTCCTCATCACTCAATGCCGGCAGTGCGTAGGGCATGCCCCCTTCCGGGTGACGCTCGGCATAACGCTCGAATTCATCCTCTGTCGGACACTCGTTCTCCCGACCCAGCCTGACATCGTAGGTGTCCGGCAGGATCATGGAAGGTTTTTCCGGGCGCCGGTTCTTGAGTTGCAGAAAGCGCTTGATCAGTCCGGCCTGTACCTTGCCGTCTTTCTGTTCGCCGAAAACACTGAAGAAACCCTTGTCCCGCCAGCCTTGCGTTGTCTGGGCATCGACAAACAGCCGCGTCGGAGCTGTCGGCAGGATACGCGTCATGCGGTAGACCTGCGCCTGTGTCGCTCCGCGGGCCATGCCTTCGGCGGCTGTCGCCTTGAGCTGACAAGGTGCATCGAAGCAGGCATGACAGCTGACACAGCGAGTGTCGAGAATCGGTTTGACATCGCTCAGGAAATCGACCGTTTGCGCCTCGTCACCTGGCAAGGCGGCACGCACCTGTCCGGCCACGATTTCAGGATCACTGATTGCCCGGGTTTGCGCGCAGCCGGCGCAGACCAGTATTGCCAGCAGCAGAATGCACAGTATTTTCAGGTCACGATGCATCCGTTCTGTCAGCTTCAGTGAATTCGCTGGCAGTATATCGGGGAATCAGCCCCTTCAGCCCGAAACGTTCACCCGGCACCCGGTTCGCGACGACTCCAGCATGGCTTCGATGACCGCAATGACATTACGAGCCTCCTCGCCGAGCACAGGCGGCGGCGTGCCCTGCCGGATCGCGGCGCTCAACTCGCGATAGAGTCGAGGCCAGTCACCGCGCAGCGCAGCCGTGCGACTCGTCTGCATCTGCCCGTCGACCAGTTCGGTCAGCGCACCCAGGTGTGAGTCCTCTTCCCAGCCGTATCGCTCATCATCAGGCCCGATCCCCAGATGCCGCAACTGATCCTCTTGCGGATCGACATGATGTTTGATCCAGGAGCCACCGGTACCATGCACTCGATAGCGCAGACTGCTGTCCGGCACCAGCATGCCGGCGCTGAGCTCGATGCGGCATCGTCCGCGGCCCATGCGCACATGGAAATTATCGATGATGGCCGAACCTTCGCGTTGCTTCTGCACATCTCCCTGCACCCAATCCGGCAGTCCGAACAACTGCAGGGCCTGGTCTATCAGGTGCGCACCCAGGTCGTAATGCAATCCAACGCCTGGCCGCTCCTGCTCCTGCCAGCGATCACGAGTCTGTGGATTGAAGCGATCGTAGTGCGACTCGTAATGCACGACCTCTCCCAGACGCCCGGAAGCAATCAGGTCTTGCAGGGTCAGGAAATCGGCATCGAAACGCCGGTTCTGATAACAGGTGGCAATACGCCCCGCCGATCTGGCAGCCGCGATCACAGCATCGGCCTCGGCAACCGTTGCAGTAAACGGCTTGTCACTGAGCACATGTTTGCCAGCGGCCAGCGCTTCGAGCATCAGAGGGGCATGGGTAAAACTGGGTGATGCCAGAACCACAAGATCAACCTCTGGATCGGCCATGAGTGTTGAGGCATCAGGATGCACTCGCACCTGCGGATGATCGGCATGCACCTTGGCCGCATCACTGGAAGCGACCGCTACCAGCTCTACCCCGGCCGCAGCATACAGTGGGGTATGAAATACCTTGCCAGCCAGACCATAACCGACCAGCCCGATACGTAATACCTGAGTACTCATGGAAGCTCCGTGATTGTATTGTTGACGTAGAGCTTCACGCTCCCTGCACTGCGGATGTCGCGTCTGGGTCGATGATCAGCGCTTGCCTGCGATCACTCCACCCTGACGCCGGATTCCGTGTCGAAGAAGTGCGCCTTGCTCATGTCGAAATTCAGCTTGATGCTCTCACCGGTACGTGGGTGCAGATGATTGGCCACGCGCGCCGTGAAATGAGCGTCCCCATCGCGAGTGCCGATGAAGGTGTCCGACCCGGTCGGCTCGACCAGCTCGATGGTCAATGGCAGTGTGGACGTACCGGGTGTGGTCATTGCATCATCGCGACTGTCATTGATGTTCTCCGCCCGAATACCGAAGTCGATGATGGGTTGATTGCGCGCTCTTTCCTGCAGGGCGGCGCTGGGCTCGAACAGATTGAGTGAATAGTCGCCAAAGGACAGCTTCAGGCCATTGTCCGATTGCCGCAGATGCCCTGTCACCCGATTCATCGCCGGTGAACCCATGAAATCCGCCACGAAGGTATTCGCAGGTCGATGATAGATATCATCGGGCGTTCCCACCTGTTGCACTTCACCATGCTTGAGCACGGCGATTTTCGTGGCCAGTGTCATCGCCTCTATCTGGTCGTGCGTGACGTAGACGATGGTGGTACCCAGACGCGCATGCAGCTTCTTGATCTCGGCTCGCATGTCCACGCGTAACCGTGCATCCAGGTTCGACAGCGGCTCGTCGAACAGGAAAGCCTGCGGATCGCGAACCAGCGCCCGTCCCATGGCCACTCGCTGGCGTTGCCCACCCGAGAGTTGCGCAGGCTTGCGCTTCAATAGCGGTTCTATCTGCAGGATGGCCGCCACCTCGTCGATCTTCTTCAGCCGCTCGGCCTTGGGCACGCCGCGAGTCTCCATACCGAAGCCGATATTGCCGGCCACCGTCATGTTCGGATACAGGGCGTAGGACTGGAACACCATGGCGATGTCGCGCTTCGAGGGGTGCAGGTCGGCGATGGATCGCCCGGCAATGCGTATGTCACCGGAGGTCGCAGGCTCAAACCCGGCCAGCATGTTCAGCAAGGTTGACTTGCCACAGCCGGATGGCCCGATCAGCACCAGAAAGCCGCCTTCTTCCACATCGATGGAGACGTTCTTCAGCGCATCGACACCGGCGAACTGCTTGCTCAGTGAATCGATTTCGAGAAAATGTTCGCTCGTCTTGTTCATTGTCATGATCTACGTTTTCCCGATCAGCCCTTGACAGCGCCGGCCATCAGGCCTCGCACGAAATATCGCCCGGAGACGACGTACACCACCAGCGTAGGCAAAGCGGCCAGCACAGCACCGGCAAAGTGCACGTTGTATTCCTTGACGCCGGTGGAGGAGCTGACAAGATTGTTCAGGGCCACCGTCATCGGCACTGAATCCACATCGGCAAAACTGGCGCCGAACAGGAAGTCATTCCAGATGTTGGTGAATTGCCAGATGACCGATACCACAATGATGGGACCGGAGGATGGCAACAGGATACGACTGAAGATACGAAAGAAACCGGCACCATCGATCTGCGCCGCCCTGACCAGCTCGGTCGGAAAGGCTGCGTAATAATTGCGAAAGAACAAGGTTGTGAAACCCAGTCCATACACCAGATGCACCAGTACCAGGCCTGATGTGGTCCCCGCCAGACCCAGAATGCCCAGCATGCGGGCCATCGGTATGAGCACAATCTGGAACGGTATGAAGCACGACAGCAGCAACAACCCGAACACGACACCATCGCCGCGGAAGCGCCACTTGGTCAGCACATAACCGTTCAAGGCACCGAGAATGGTGGACAACAGCACCGCCGGGATGACCATGGCGATGGAATTCATGAAATAGGGTTTCAGGCCGGTGGCCTGCACGCCAATCTGCGCCGTTGACCAGGCACTGCTCCAGGGAGCCAGGGTCCATGCCTGTGGTAACGCAAGCATGTCACCACCACGGATTTCCTCCAATGGCTTGAAGGAATTGACCAGCATGACGTACAGCGGCAACAGATAGTAGATCGCAAACAGCACCAGTACCACATACAACAGGATGCGGGCGGGTGTCAGTCTGTTCCCTTGCGAGCGCCGCTGTGATGAGCGGTTCATGGCATCGGTGGATGTCTTGCTCATGACTGCCTGTCCGCGCGAAGTTCGGAATACAGATACGGGACGATGATCGAGAAGATCATGATCAGCATGATGATGGCCGATGCCGCACCGATTCCCATCAGGTTGCGACTGAAGGTATAGGAATACATGAAGGTAGCCGGTAGTTCGGTGGCCTTGCCGGGTCCGCCGCCTGTCAGCGCGACCACCAGATCATAGGATTTGATGGCAAGATGCGCCAGCACGACAAACGCCGACAGAAAGACCGGGCGCATCATGGGAATGATGATGCGGCGATAGATACGAGCCCTTGAGGCGCCGTCGATCTCTGCCGCACGAATGATATCCGGGTCGACCCCTCTGAGGCCTGCCAGAAACATGGCCATGACAAATCCCGAGCTCTGCCACACAGCGGCAATGACAACCGTATAGATGGCGTGGGTACGACTCTTGATCCAGTCGAACTCGAAGCTGACCCAGCCCCAGGAATGCATGGTCTGCTCAAGACCGATACCCGGGTCGAGAAACCATTTCCAGGCGGTGCCGGTCACGATGAACGACAGCGCCATGGGATACAGATAGATGGGACGCAAGACGCCTTCCGCCCGAATCTTCTGATCCAGCAGGATGGCCAGCATCAGCCCCAATACGCTGCAGATGACGATATACAGAGTGCCGAATATGGCCAGGTTCTTCAAGGAGCCTGTCCAGTGCCGCAGATTCCACAGCTTTTCGTAGTTTTCCAGACCGACAAAGCCGTATGAGGGCAGCATGCGCGAATCGGAAACCGACAGATAGCCGGTATACAGGATGAACCCGTAGACGAAAAACAGGATCAGCAGGAAACTCGGACCGAGTACCAGCTTGGGAACCCAGGCCTGCAAGCGCTCTTTCATGGCGGATCAGAGACTCAGAAAATGATAGGCAAACGAGAATCGAAGCGGAATCGGAAAAGCGTCAATGCGCCCTCCCGACTCCAGTCTTCGGATTCTCAAACGGGCATCGGCACTACGCGGTTCAGCGAACCGCGCAGTGCATGCCTGATGGCAGCGACAGACTACAGAACCGCGTCGACCGCGTTGGCCAGCTCTTCGGCAGCTTCCTCGTTGCTCAGCCCGCCATTGAAATGCTGAGTCACGACATCATAAACCGCGTTCTTGACAGCGGCTGGTGCCGCATGTCCGTGCGCCATGGAACCGAACAGGCTACCGGCTTCATTGGCTTCGGCCAGATCCTTCATGCCTTTCTTGCCGCAGTCATCAAATTCGGCATCGGAGACATCAGTACGAGCAGGCACCGAGCCCTTGACCACATTGAACGCGGACTGGAAAGTCGGGCTGAGAATGGCTGCAGCCATTTTCTGTTGCGCATCCGCATCGCCTTCCTGACCGAACATCGCGAACTGATCGGAATTGAAGGTCACGGATCCCTGAGTGCCCGGAAAGCGGATGCAGAGAAAATCCTCACCCGGTGTCTGTCCGGCTTTCAGGAATTCCCCCTTTGCCCAGTCACCCATCATCTGCATGCCAGCCTTGCCTTCAATGACCATCGCTGATGCCAGGTTCCAGTCACGACCGGAAAAATTGTCATCGACATAGGAGCGCAGTGTTTCCATACGCTTGAACACTTCAACCATCTTTTCGCCCGACAGCGCATCCATGTCCAGATCGATCATGGACTGCTTGTAGAAATCGTTACCCATCGACAGCACGACCGCATCGAAAATCGTTGCGTCCTGCCACGGCTGCCCACCGTGAGCCAGTGGCGTGATGCCATTGGCTTTCATGGCATCCAACACGGCTACCAGCTCTTCCCAGCTCTCGGGCGCCTTGCCACCGGCGGCATCGAGGGCTGACTTGTTGATCCAGACCCAGTTGGTGGAATGCACATTGACCGGTGCAGCAATCCAGTTGCCATCGTGTTTGGAAAATGCCTGCAAGGCCGTTGGTACGACGGCGTCCCAGTTCTCCTCGGCAGCCACGTCGTTCAGGTTGGCCAGAACATCCTCATTGGCCCAATCGGTGATGTCGAATCCGAGCATCTGGACGGCTGTGGGAGCATTGCCCGCCGTGACGCGGGCGCGCAGCGTCGTCATGGCTGCCTCACCGCCGCCGCCGGCAACCGGCATGTCCTTCCAGCCGACACCCTGCGTTTCAAGATCCTGCTTCAGAACATCCAGCGCTGCCGCCTCTCCACCTGACGTCCACCAGTGCAGTACTTCCACATCTGCGGCAACTGCCGTGGTTACGGCACTACTCATACCTGCTGCGAGTGCAAGGCTCGCGGCTATAGTCGTCAATCTCATGCTGATCGGTCTCCTCGTGGTGTGGCAATGAACATTGCCTGTGCAGAATAGTAACGATACAAAATCCTGTCGTCAAAGTATCTCCGCACATTTTCGTTGACATCTGTAACGTTACAGATACCATGTCTACATGACGAAACGCCCTACGACAACCGCCGCAGGCAACCGCCGGGAACGCCCGACGCTGCGCACGGTTGCCCAGGCTTGTGGGCTGGCCGTGACCACGGTTTCACGTGCCTTGAACAACCGCAGCGACATTGCCCTGGCCACTCGGCAACGGGTCAGACAGGTCGCCGATGATCTGGGTTATGTACCCGACCGCGCAGGTCGCGGCTTGCGAACCGGTCGAACGCATACCCTCAGTCTGGTGCTGGCACCCCAAGGGGAAATCACCGGCTATACCGCATCGATCATCTCCGGCCTGGGCGAAGTCTGTCGGGACAATGGTTACGAGCTTTCAGCCACCCCTGACTTGCCGCAGCAGCAGGAGCTGGCCGTGGTGCGATCGATTGTCGAGAATCAGCGCGCTGACGGCATCATCCTGTCGCGCACCTCGCCGCAGGATCTGCGCGTTCGCTATCTGCTGGAAAACGACTTTCCATTCGTCACGCACGGTCGCACCGAACTGGCAACTCACCATGCGTCGGTCGATTTCGATAACGAAGCTTTTGCCGAGTTGGCAACCACGCGCCTCCTGCAACGAGGCCGACGATGTCTGATGCTGATCGGCGCACCAGCCGGCCTCACGTATCAAACGCATCTTCTGAACGGATTCAGTCGCGTAGTCACACGCAATGCCCTGCAATCCATCGAACTGGACGATGCGCCGAATCTGGAAACCCCGCTGGACGCACTTCGGCAGACAATCAGGACGCTGTTCTCATCCGGGGTATATCCCGACGGCATCGTGTGTGCCGGCGAGACAGCATCCATTGCCGTGTTGGCGGGGATTCGTGATGCCGGCCTGACACCCACAGTCGATGTCGATGTCGTCGCCAAGCAAACCTCCGCCACACTTGACCACATGCACCCGGCGATCGACTCCTTTTACGAAGATATCGACAGGACAGGACGTCGACTGGGAGAGACGCTTATCCAGCTGCTGGCAGGCCAGACACCGCCTGGCGAACTCAACACCCTCATACAACCCGAACCCCGACTTCGACAAACGGCGCGCGCCGATATTGCTACCTGAAGACATCCCCACATGAAAAAGACAAGCATCGACACAGGCCCCTTCATTGCCCAGACCAAACGTGAGCTGGCGGCACACAACGATCTTGAAAAAGCCTTTCTGACAGTGCGCGATACACTGCGCACGGCGGTTGACGAAGTCGTCGACGCACAGGCTCGCACGGCCGCCGTGGTGCCCGAGATCTCTTACGCCGCGGTGCGTGACAACAAGGTGAGCAAAAGCGATATCGCGGCCATCCGACAACGAGGCTGCGTCATCATCAAGAACGTGTTCGCCCGCCAGCAGGCAGAAGACTGGAACAGTGAACTGGGCGACTACCTCGAGAGCAACGACTATCTGGCACATGCAAAGGAGAAGGCCGGTCTGGATGATTACTTTGGCGACCTGCAGGATGCACGCCCGCAGATCTATGGCGTGTACTGGTCGCGCCCGCAAGTCATGGCACGACAGGCAGAATCCATGGCCCAGACCAAACGTTTTCTGAACGGCCTGTGGGATATCAGCGCACCGGCCGGCCCCGAGTTCGACCCGAACCTGGATTATGCCTATGCCGATCGCACTCGACGACGCGCACCGGGTGATACAACTCTGGGGCTGTCACCCCATATCGATGCCGGCTCGTATGAGCGATGGGTCGACCCGGCCTTCCAGAAGATCTACGCCAGTATCTTCGCCGGCGATCTGGACGCCTATGACCCCTGGCGTGCCGCTTACCGCACGCAGACTCGTGAATACGCCTCCCCGGCAGTCAGCTCGATGTTCCGCACCTTCCAGGGCTGGACAGCCCTGACCGAACAAGGCCCTGGAGATGGCACCCTGGAGTTGCTGCCGATTGCCAATGGCATCGCCTATCTGTTGCTGCGCGCCTTGCAGAAGGATGTCCCCGAAGACGAACTGTGCCTGGCCAGACCCGGACGCGCACTGGGCGTCGATGCGCACTGGCACCCGGACCTCATGCCCGGTATCGTCCCGATTCAGACCGTGAGTCCCGGTGATACCGTCTGGTGGCATCCCGATGTCGTGCATGCCGTGGGCAACGAACATCACGGCAAGGACTACGCCAACGTCATCTATATCGGCGCCAGCCCGGCGTGCACCAAGAACCGCACCTACGCCTTGCGGCAAGCCGCGAGCTTCATCAGCGGGCGCAGTGCACCGGATTTTGCCGCCGAGGACTATGAGGTGGATTTCAAGGGTCGCGCAACGATCGATGACCTGACCGAGCTGGGCCGGCTGCAGATGGCTCTGGATTCATAGCCGTTCAAGGAAACCGCTACGAGAGAAGATAGTGAGATGCTGTTCGCGTTGCGCATCACCGCAAGGCATGCGCGCTCAATGAAGTCGAGACAGACCAAACTTATCAGGCCGCTTGTGGTCCGAGCCCTGAATCAAGTTGTTCATTGCCGCCTTTCGCCAACGCCTGCACATGTCACAAACCCATACTGTCATGCCGATGAAGACGCATCGGCATGCAGCGATATTCTCCTTACTGGCTATCTGCCTGCTGCTGGCCTTGCTGATGGTGCCGGGGCATCCTGATCAGTTTACATGGTCACACTGGCGCAGCCTGCCACTGGATGTACCGCTCATCGTCCTGCTGCTATTGCTGTTGCGGCGATGGGCGTTCACGCTTGCACGATTACTGGTAACCCTCTCTGTTCTGGTCTTGCTGCTGCTTCGACTTGGCGATCTGATCTCTCGTGCAGCCTTTGGCCGTGCCTTCAACCCACTGGCTGAATGGCATCTCATACAGCAAGGCTGGACACTGACCTCCAAGACACTCGGCCTGTTCGAAGCACTGGCTCTGGCCGGACTTGGCGTTCTGCTGCTGATGGGAATGGCTGTATTGTTGTATCGAGGCTTGGGCTATCTGGAGAAGCTGCATCGCCCCTGGCGCCGCACTGTCATCACCCTTTGCTGCGTGCCGCTGCTGATGGCCATGGCAACGGCCATCACACCACACAGCCGCACACCTTTTCTGTCGGCACAATGGGTTCTGGGCAACGAGCTGCTGGAACGCATTCAGTACACCCAATGGTCGATCCGGGATCAGGCGCAATTCGCAACAGCCCTGCAGAGCGATACACTGGCCGATCGTGAACCTGCCTTTTCTGCCTTGAGTGGGCGAGATGTCATCATCATCTACGTCGAGTCCTACGGGCGATCATTCGTCGACGCCCCCCAATACAATGAGCTGGCCCTGGCAAGACTACAGGCCGTTCAGAACGAGACCGTCAGCGCCGGCTTGCACGTCAGGAGTGCCTGGGTAGACTCCCCCATACGCGGCGGACGCAGCTGGCTGGCACATTCCACGCTGGCATCCGGATTACGCCTGACCAACCATGCACGCTTTGACCGACTGATATCATCGGAACGGAAATCACTGGCCCGCCTGTTCAAACAGGCAGGATGGACAACTTCCGTGGTACTGCCTGTCGTCAAGTCAGATTGGGTTGAGGGTGCCTGGTATCAGGTCGATCGATTCTTCGACCATGACGCCCTCGGTTATCAGGGCGAAGACTTCGGCTTCGTGACCATGCCCGACCAGTACACACTCACCGCCTTCGAACAACGGGTGCGAGCCACCGCGGAGGGCCCCTTGATGGCACATATCGGTCTGCTGGATTCCCATGCCCCCTGGGGGCCTTTGCCAGCTCATCAGGACTGGGACGATATCGGCGACGGCAGCCTCTTCGATGGTACGCAGCGCTACGGCGAGCGGCATAGCTGGGCCAGGGCCGAACCGGTACGCAAGGCCTATGGCACTGCAGTAGATCAGAACCTCAAACTCGTGGGTGAATACCTGGCCAGATACGCCGATGATGCCCTGATCATTGTACTGGGTGATCACCAGCCAGCCAGCGTGATTGCCGGGTGGGCACCGAACTCACATGTTCCCATGCATGTCTTTTCATCAGACCAGTCACTGCTGGAACGGTTACCGGACGAGCTGTTCAGCGGCGGGATGATACCGGCTGCTGATGCTGAAGCCGTGCCCATGGAATCGATACGAGGCCTGCTGGGTACAGCCTTCGAGGAGCTGCCATCAAACGGTGAGCGGCTTTCGGGATCCGACTCGACCACCTGAGTGCCGCTACCATCGTCTCTTGCCGTCATCACCGGCTTGAGGCATCATTCGTCGACACTGAAGCCCGGAATTCGGAACATGTCGCGATGGTCCAGAGAAATCGAAACGCTGGATCCGCAAGTCGACTACGAGCGTATCTGCTTTCTTCTCAATACCTGCGAATTTTCGTGGGATATCGAAAAGGCACTGGAATTCGCCCTGTTTCGTACCTACGCCGTGCCGTCAATCTCGGGGCTCCTGTCCTGGACCGGTGAGTTCAGGGACCACACCCGCAAGCGTTACGATGACACCGAATTGCTGCTATCCGAGATCAGTGAGAACGGTCAGGACAGTGAACGCGGCCAGACGGCCATTGAACGGATGAACGATATGCATGGTCGCTATCGTATCTCGAACGATGACATGCTCTATGTGCTGTCCACCTTTGTGGTCGAACCGGTGCACTGGCTGGCGCGTTTCGGCAAGCGCGCCATGACGCGCACCGAGATCGATGCCTGCGTCCACTACTATCGAGCCCTGGCCGCAAGAATGCATATCGAGGATATCCCTGATGATTTCGCGGCCTTCGAAAGCTTTCATCGTGACTACGAGATCGCCCATGTCGAGTATGCCGACAGCAATGCCGA
>CBDUIJ010000056.1:0-23583 GCA_965367215.1 uncultured Granulosicoccus sp. | reverse complement strand
GTGTTGAGTCGGGACAGAACAGACTCGATGGCCTGAACGGTTTCAGAAACTTTTTTCGGGTTCAGCGCATCCGCATGCGGGGATGCGAAACGACCCGAATCGTTATCGAAATACTGGCCGGACTTGTCGGCAAAACTCTCGTCCAGCGCGGCCCGACACAGAATCTCTGCGCCGATACCGATGTCATTGCCGGCAACACCGAACCCTTCCTTGACCATCTTGCTGGCCAGCATCGATCCCGGGTTGACGGCAATGACAAGCGGAGCACCGGCCTCTCCTGCCAACGCCATGGACCACATGGTGATTGCCAGCTTGCTTTGTGCATAGGCACCCATTGCATCCAGATGTACCTTGCCGCTCAGAGCAGCAATATTCACCGGTGCCTGAGCCGCTGACGAGAGATTGATGACGCGTCCGGAAGTGCCCATCAGTGCCAGCAGACGTCGTGTCAGGTGATAGGGCGCAATGGTGTTGACCATGAAACGGATATCGAGCCCGTCCCGGGTGACCGTCTCGTTCGTCTTGAATATGCCGGCATTGTTGATCAGCACATCCAGCCTCTGGTATCGATCGATGACGGCATCTGCCAGAGCATCCACCTCATCCAGGTGTGACAGATCAGCGACAAGACTCTCGACAGGGCCGGCTCCGGGCAGAGCTGAGAGCGTTTCCTGGACAGAGGCAAGCTTTGCTGCATTGCGTCCATGCAGTACGACATGGTGTCCATCACTCACCAGGCGCTTTGCTGTTTCCAGGCCGATGCCATCGGTCGCGCCGGTTATCAGAATGGTCTTTTGCATGAGTCGGTATCCTTGGGTCAGGAGAAATCAGCGATCAGTTCATCGGACAGACGTTCAAGGCTCTTGCCGACATCTGACTGATTGAATCGCAGGTTGAGTGCAACATGGTTGACACCTGCCGTTTCCAGAGACTTGAGATAGGTGCGCAGTGCACGAACCCCGGTCCGGAAGCCCAGGTGAATCGGTTGAAGGGCTGCCGACGGATCATCAGCCAGGTCGATGTACAAGGGTTGCATGACCGGTTGTGCCGGGCGGCCGGCAGCCTCGAGGCGTGCATGCCAGTCCTGGACAAGTTGAGCCTGCGCTGCAGCTTCCCGGGGATAGGTCATCCAGCCATCGGCGTGCTCGGCAATCCACTCAGGCGTCTGTCGGGAACTGCCGGTAACCAGCAAGGGAAGCCTTGCGCCGGTCGGTTTGGGCAGCATGTCGATACTGCCCCCCACGTAACCGTAGTGATTGGAGAATACCGGCGCCCCTTCAGCCATGCGCCGAATGTATTCGAAGCTTTCGCGAAACAGCGTGTCGCGTGCAGTGTGGGAGATATTGAACGCGGGATACTCTTCCCGGCGATCACCGGATGCCACCCCGAGGATCAGCCGACCACCTGACAGGACATCGACACTGGCGGCGGCCTTGGCAATATGTGCCGGATGATGCAGCGGCAGCACCATGCTGGCCACACCCAGTGCAATACGATGGGTCTGACCCGCCAGAAGTCCGAGGTAGACGAAAGGGTCGAAGGTTTGTCCGGCATCTCCGAAGGATGGGACATTGAACGGGACATCCCGCAGCCATACCGCAGAGAATCCAAGCGCTTCGGCAAGTCGCACACGCTCGACGTGATCGACCATCGTCGGAACCGGCGAACCCGGATAGGATTCGATCGGCACCACCAGTCCCAGACTCAGGCGGCCGGGACGAAAAACGGCGTTGTAACCGGCATTGATTGGCGCGTAGGAGGCCGCAGCTTCGACATCGTGCCAGACAGGCGCTCCATGAAAGGCTTGATCATCCATGACTATTGTCCTGTGCCGCGCCCGTCTGTTTCACGTCACACGCAGCCGACTCGATGTGGGCAGCAGTAACAGCGATAACGGAGTCAGGAACCATTCTTGTGTCTCTTGCCAGAGGCGTCTTCAGAGCCTCGATATCCGCAGGGGCTGATCAGCCATACGGGGAAAATCAGTCAACACCGGGTCGACTATTTGTTGATAGATACAATAGTTTGTTCCTCTATCAAATATAAGATGGCAATATATGAACTCATAATTCGCGTTTTCAATATAATAGGATGGATACCGAGAGTCTCAGACTGTTTGTCCTGGCGGCGGAGAAACTGAACATCAGTGCCGCCGGGCGTGAGCTGGGCTTAGCACCGGCCGTGGCCAGCGTCAGACTGGCCAAACTGGAGAAAGCACTGGGTGCCGATCTGTTGCACCGCTCCACGCGCAAGGTGGCGCTGTCTCTGGAAGGCGCCGAGTTCCTGCCCTACGCCCGGGAAATACTGGCTCAGGAAGACGCAGCCTTTGCCGCCCTGGGCCATGGCAGCGCAGCTGCCACCGGAACCCTTCGATTTGCAGCCCCCAGTACCTTTGCGCAGCTGTACATCGCGCCGATACTGCCCCTGTTTATCGCCCGGCATCCCGGTGTCAGCCTGGACCTGCGTCTGACCGATACAGCCATGCCGTTGATCGACGGCAGTTTTGATCTGGCCCTGCGCAACTCGGCGCTGGAGGATTCCAGTCTGAAAGGTCGACGGCTGGCCGATGACACACGCGTACTCTGCGCCTCGCCTGCCTACCTTGAGCAGTTCGGTACACCTGATACGCCCGAGGCACTGAACGATCACCAGCTGATTGCCTTCAAGGACACATCCGCCAAACCCCTCATTGCCCTCAATGGCGCGACCGGTGAGTTCAACCCTCGAAAGGCCCGCAGCCGACTGGTGATCGATGATGGCCTGAGTCAGAAGATTGCGACCATGGCAGGCGCCGGTATTTCCGCCAACTCCCTGTGGAGTATTCATCGTGAGCTTGACGATGGGTCTCTGCTGCGTGTACTGCCGGACTACACGATGAACACACGAACCGTGCTGTGGCTCGTCTACCCCAGGTCCAATGTACTGACTGCCAAGGTGAGAGTCTTCATCGATTTCCTGCTGGAGGAGATCGGAACTGCGCCCGTCTGGGCAAATGCACCGGATACCTGAACCGGGCGAGACGAGCACAGCCTCACAGAGTTTTCACGGCTGCTGACGACAATCTGAACTGGCTCTCGCTTCGAGAATGACATCATGGACTGTCCGTTCTGTCTGAAAATCATTCAATAACAGTCACTTACGAGCGAAGTCACCATGCCGCCAATTTATCGACGCGGTGGATTTCCTTGTAAGTCATTGTTTCAATTGAAATTAGTCACTCCCCCTTCGCCATTTGCATCGCACCTGCCGGCCCAGTAGAGTTCGCGGCATGTTGTTGACACCGATCAACGACGGTTCAATCAAAGCTGGCATCAGATCAGCGCAGTAAATGGGGAAGCAAGCAATGAAAATTCGAATTTTCAAATTCGTTATCGCAGTAATCCTGACCAGCGGTGCGTTCAGTGGCAAAGCCTCTGCCAAGACAGAAAACAGCTATCTGGTTCTGAGCACTCTGGCGCTGCATTTTGAAAACTTCGACGAGCGCAACGCCTTTACTCCGGGCATCGGCTGGGAATACTCGCCAAGCCGCAAGCTGGGCTGGCACGCCGGTACCCTCTCCGACAGCTTCGGTTACCAGTCTTACTACGGTGGTCTGGTATACGCCACCCGGCCCATGGTATTCAGCCGTGTTCGCTTTCTGGTGGGTGCCTCGGTCGTGCACAAGCAGTTCAAGAAAAACGGCGATCCGGAAACCAAACTGCTGCCTTTCCCTGCGGTGGAACTCAAACTCAGCAAGCGATCGGTCCTGAACGTCAGCGGCTCTCCCGCCGTGGACTTCGGCAACCAGCGTAACAACGCAGTCGTATTCTTCCAGTACAAACTGGACCTGATGTAAGCCCCGCCCCTCTTTCTTGCCGGCAAGGCTGCAAAGGCCTTGCCGGGATACAACGAACTACCCCTTTCGGCTGATCGATTGATCAGCCGTCTTTTTGTTGAAAATCCAGTATCAAAGAGCCAGCAACGCATCGCACCCTGCGGCACGAGCGCGATGCCTCCCCCTGTCAGGGCTTTTCAGCTACTCCTTGAGTGCCAGCAACTCATCGCGAGTCAACAGGAACACGCCATGCCCGCCCTGGGCAAACTGCAGCCAGCCAAAGTCCAGCTGCGGATAAGCCGCTTCCAGCGCCTCGCCACTGTTGCCGACCTCGACTACCAGGACGCCTTCGGGCTCCAGATAGTCAGCGGCTTCACGCAGCATTATCCTCACCAGATCCAGCCCGTCTTCACCGGCAGCCAGCCCCATCATGGGTTCATGCGAGAACTCGGACGGCATGGCAGCGATGTCTGCCGCATCGACATAGGGAGGATTGGAGATAATCAGCGAATAACGCTCTGACACGGGTTCGAACAAGGAGCCTTGCAGCAGCTTCACCCTGTCCTGCAGGCCGTGCAATTGCACATTCTCGGCAGCCAGAGCCAGCGCATCTGCCGACAGGTCACTGGCATCGACCAGCGAATCGGGTCGCGCCAGAGCACAGGCAATCGCGATACAGCCGCCGCCGGTGCACAGATCGAGAATACGGGGGGATTCGATCGAATCGAGAACCCCGAAAAAATCCTCGGTAATGAATTCAGCCAGGGGTGAGCGCGGCACCAGAGCCCGTTCATCCGACAGGAACGGGTGCCCGGCAAACCAGGCTTGCCCGGTGAGGTAGGCTGCAGGAATTCGCTCCGAGATACGTCGATCCAGCAGCGCATTGCAGGCATCCACCTGCGCCTGGGTCAAGGTCTGGCTGTAATCCGGAGCGATGGCTGGAGACAGGCCCATGCTGGAGAGAATGAGCCAGCTTGCCTCATGCTCGGCGGAATCCGTGCCATGACCGTAGTGCAGTTCATGCCGCTCGAATGCATCGGCTGCAAGCCGGATGGCAGACTCTATCGTGTAATCATTATCAGGCAGCAAGACCACGGCATTTCCCTCGTTACAGTGGTCGTTCACCACGGCCAGACAGTATAATACGAGGTTAACCCAGTGACCCCTCCGATCGATTTCTTTCGGGAAATCATCGAAACGAGCATCCCCATGGCGCACAAACAATCCGGTAAAACCCTGCCCCTTGTCATCATCGGTGTCGTTGCACTGGCGGCAGGTGTCATTCTCTACAGCCTTTTGAACGACAGAACGGCGGCTGACGGCAGCAGGACCGATTCAGCGGCTACAGCGGCAGAAACCGAACAGCTGGCCAGCTTGCAGGAAACCCTGAATACGACGCTGGCCTTGCCCGTCGGGTTCAAGACGGTCAATGATTTCGAACTGCTGGACGCCAAGGGCGAAACCATTACCCAGGCGGTTCTGGACGACAAATGGAGCCTGATGTTCTTTGGTTACACCCATTGTCCGGATGTCTGTCCCATCACGCTGCAGATCATGAAGAACATGGTTGCCAAACTCGAATCGCAGGGCGTGGAGGCACCACAGATCATCTTCGTCACGGTCGATCCTGTGCGCGACACGGCCGAGGTGATGGATCAGTACATCGCCTACTTCAATGAAGACTTCATTGGCATCACCGGTGATCAGAACAGAATTCATGACATGACCAGCCAACTGGGCATCGTGGCATCGTTCACTGCCAACAAGGAAGATCCGGACAACTATATCGTTGATCACTCGGCTTCCCTGCTACTGGTCGATCCACAACGACGCCTGCGTGCGAAGGTATCGCCGCCTCTGGAGGTCGACAACATCATTTCCGATTACCTGAACGTGACCTCCTCACCCAGCTGATCGAACCCCCTCCTTAAACCCCCGGATACGGAAGCGCAATAACGGATGTCTGAAACCGAAGCCAGTCTGATGGACTACCTCAAGACGTATGCGCTGCATCCACTGCCGCAGCATGCTCTGACTCGCGCCGTGTACTGGCTGACACGCCAGGAATCCGCGCTGACGCCCAAGGCCATACGCAAGTTTGCCAGCGTCTTCAACGTCGACATGAATGACGCCATCGAACCGGACCTGGCAAAGTACCGTACCTTCAATGATTTTTTCACCCGGGCTCTCAAGCCCGAAGCCAGACCCATCGCCTCGGGGGATGCGGACATTGCCTCACCAGCCGATGGCAAGGTATCAGCCATCGGCAATATCGCCGATGCCCGGATCTTTCAGGCCAAGGGACGCGACTATTCGCTGCTGTCCCTGCTGGGAGGCGATGGTGCCGCCACCGAACGACTGGGCAATGGCCGCTTCACGACCATCTACCTCTCACCGCGTGATTACCATCGACTGCACATGCCGCTGAGCGGCAGGCTGATCAAGCAGACCCACGTTCCGGGGCGGTTGTTCAGCGTCGGCCCTCATACCGTGCGCGCCCTGCCCGATCTGTTCAATCGCAACGAACGTGTCATCGCCCAGTTCGAAACCGAACACGGCCTGATGGCGCTGGTGCTGGTGGGCGCCATGAATGTTGCCGCCATCGAGACGGTCTGGCACGGACTGGTCACACCACCGCAACGCAGCAGTATCAGCCATATCGACTACCCGGGCGCAGACGCGACCGGTGACAATTCAGCTATCGAGCTGGCCAGAGGCGCCGAGATGGGTCGTTTCAACATGGGCTCCACCATCATCGTGCTGCTGGAAAATCCGGCTGTATGGCGCAGTGACATCCAGTCCGGGGACGCCGTGCGCATGGGACAGCTTCTGGGTGAGACAAGCTAGGGCATCCTCTGCATCGGCCCGCAGCCACTCGAGCGTACTGCCCAGCCGAAACGAGTAGCCCCAGCGATCCATGTCCCGACACATGCGCTGCCAACCCATGTTCGGGACAAGGTCCCCCATCAGCACCTGCAGATAGCACACAGCCATCTCTTCCACCGCCGTGCCCTTGGCATCGGTGTGCAGAGCTTCGCGTCGCTGCTCGCTCATCAGCAACCAGTGTCCGGACTCATGCAATGCCGAATGCACCGGCGTATCACTTCGTACATACAGGTTATGGCCGATCAGGCCCGCCTCTTCGTCACCCCAGTGACTACCCGGAATGGGTTGGCCATCCTCTACACGCACCACACTCAGACCCGCCGGCTGCAGCAGGGATTCCACACAGTCCCAGCCGACATCCCGGATTCTCAGAACATCAGGCTCGTTGATCGTCAAAACTGATTACCTCGCTGATGTGTGCATGCTGAGCCACTGCCATGTGCAGACGCTCCAGACCCAGGGCTACGCCTGCGCAATCGGGTAGACCGGTTTCCAGTGCCTGCAACAGGTTCTCATCCAGTGGCACGCGGGCAACGTCCAGCGCATCGCGCTTGTGCAGATCGGCTTCGAAACGCTCTCGCTGAATGGCAGCATCGCTCAACTCGTGAAAGCCGTTGGCAAGCTCTGTCCGTCCGAAGTACAGCTCGAAGCGCTGCGCCACCGCGCGGCCATGGGCATCCTGGCCCAGTCGAGCCAGTGCCGACTGCGATACCGGGTAATCCATCAGCACCGTGAAAGCGTCAGCGGCAAAATCCGGCATGACGAATTCATCCATGAACAGGTCCAGAGCGGCGTCCACATCATCTCCGATTGCCTGCGGATAGCTGCGCTCGGCTGCCAGAAAATACTGCTCTATCGTCCCGGTATCGAGCTGTTCCGGCCAAAGGCCAAGGCGCTGATGCACCTCTTCGCCGTAATGCCGTATTTCCAGCCCGGGCCAGGGCTTGTCGAAGGCGCGCCAGACGTGTTTCAGCAGGCTTGTCATGTCCTCGATCAGCTGCAGGTGATCCATACCGACCCGATACCATTCGAGCAGAGTGAACTCCGAATTGTGGAAACGTCCACTCTCTTCCGATCGGAACACCGTGGCAATCTGATAGATGTCGGGACAATCCGACAGTTCCGGCAACTGCAGCTGCGTCGGTAGTGCAGAGTCACCATGAGTCTGCGCCGCGATGCAGGCATGTGCCGCCAGCAGACGCTTCATCGGAAACTCGGGGGAGGTATGCAGATAGCGACCATCGTCGGTCGCCATGCTCAGTACATGCGGGTCGGTAGCAGCCGCTCGGGACAGCGACGGTGTGAGTACTTCCAGCACCTGTTGTCGTTCCATCCACGAGCGGATACTGCGCCGCAGCCTGGCCGCCTCCCGCAGACTGGCCAGGGAGGCAGAGGGTTGCCAGTTCAACGCTTTGATATCTCCAGACGGGCTTTGACGGCCCTACTTGACGCGGGAGACGTATTCGCCGGTACGTGTGTCGATCTTGATCTTTTCGCCTTCTTCGATGAACAAGGGCACCTTGACGACCGCACCGGTTTCCATGTGGGCAGGCTTGGTACCGCCGGTAGCGGTGTCACCACGCAGGCCGGGATCGGTTTCCTTGATGGCCATTTCAACGAAATTTGGCGGTGTCACGGCCAGCGGCTGACCGTTGTAGAGTGTCACTTCACATACGGCTTCGTCCATCAGCCACAGAGCGGCGTCACCAACGGCCGTCTTGTCGGCAGCCAGCTGTTCGAAGGTTTCCGGGTTCATGAAATGCCAGTACTCACCATCGGAGTACAGATACTGCATGGACGTGTCCATGACATCGGCGGATTCGACACTTTCACCGGACTTGAAAGTGCGCTCCACAACGCGGCCGGTCTTGAGATTGCGCACGCGGGTGCGTGTGAATGCCTGTCCCTTGCCCGGTTTGACGAACTCGTTGCTGACGATGCTATGAGGATCGCCGTCGAGCATGATCTTGAGTCCGCCCTTGAATTCGTTGGTGCCGTAGTTCGCCATGTAGTTCTCGTTGTCTGAAACCGTGGTTTATCCGCGGCATTATAGCTGCCTGCGCCCTGTCACGTACGCTCGGCAGCGTGCCGAGCGGCAACTTTGCGCTCGGCGACACTTGCCATGGCCCTGCATGGCTCACAGTTCGTAGCGCCTGATTCCAGGGGCGCTGCGCGGTGCATTACCGTGCAAAACCCTCTGGAGGATCAGGCCTCTGCGCGCAAACGTGCGATGCGGACGTCCAGCGGCGGATGGGTAGACAGGTATTTCGCCAGATGCCCACCGGTGATGCCGAAAGCCTGCAGCTTTTCAGGCAGAGTCGAGTCTGCCGGACTGCCCCGTTTGAGTGCCTCCAGGGCACCGATCATGTTCTGTCGTCCTGCCAGCTTCGCCCCACCGGCATCGGCCCGGTATTCCCGCTGGCGCGAGAACCAGGCGGCAATCATGCTCGCCAGAAAACCGAAGACCACGTTACCGATGATATTGCCCAGGAAAAAGCCCATGCCATAGCCACCACCACCGCCACCACGATTGCCACGCAGGGCATTGTCGATCATGCTGCCCAGAATGCGGGAGAAGACGATGACAAAGGTATTCAGAACGCCCTGAATCAGGCCCATGGTGACCATGTCGCCGTTGTACACATGAGCCACTTCATGGCCCAGTACCGCTTCGACTTCCTCCCTGGACATCGTCTGCAACAAGCCGGTGCTGACCGCCACCAGCGCATCGTTCTTGTTCCAGCCCGTGGCAAAGGCGTTGGGTGCGGCCTGCTGGAAGATGCCGACATCCGGCTCGCCGATACCGGCTTTACGCGCCTGAGCATGCACCGTTTCGACCAGCCAGCGTTCGGTGGCATTGGTAGGCTGTTCGATCAGCTGCACATTCATCGAGCGAATGGCGGCGGACTTGCTCATGGCCAGTGATATGAATGAGCCGATGAAGCCGAAGCAGGCGGCATAGATGACCAGGGACGTCGTACTCTGGCCAATGGCCTTGTCCAGCCCGAACACCGAGGTGATGATGGAGAACACGACCATGACGGCCATGTTCGTCGCCAGAAACAGCAGAATGCGTGTCACAGTAGTCTTCCTCCAGAAGTGTCCAGAAATCTTCGCTGAAATTGGGGTCTAGTGGGTCGATCTGTAAATAAGGTAATACTCAGAGTCTGCGTGCGCCCGTCCGACAAGGCGACCCGACGAAGGCGCACAAGTGAGCGCCGCCACAGCAGCGCTCACTCGGTCCGGCAATGGACTCAGTCCTCGACATCCACGGCGTCAACCTTCTGGAAGCCCCGAGGCAGTTTGCGCCCGCGCTGGCCACGCATGCCCGAATACTCTTCCAGTTCACGGAACTTGATGGTGGTGTGACGCTTGCCACTGGTGATACGCAGCTTCTGCGTTGGCGACACCACGGACAATGCGATCATCGACTCCTCGCCCGACTTGAACTTCGGCCCCGGGATGTTGTAGATCTTGTTGCCCTTGCCCTTGGCCATTTCCGGCAGCTCACCCACCGGAAAGGTCAGCAGACTGCCATTGTTGCTGATGGCGCAGACGACATCGTCGGTCAGAGAGCTGACCGCTGCCGCTGGCAATACCTGAGCACCTGCCGGCAGGCTGAGCACACTCTTGCCCGACTTGTTGCGACTGAACAGATCTCCCAGACGGGCCACGAAACCGTAGCCTGCAGTACTGGAGAACAGATAACGCTCATCGTCCTCACCCATCATGACGCTCAGGAACTTCGCACCATCAGGTGGCTTCAGACGACCACTGATCGGTTCACCCAGTCCTCTGGCTGAGGGAAAGCCATGCGCCGGAACGCAGTACACGCGACCGGTGGAGTCCAGGAACATGGCATTGCGGTTGCTGCGACCGCGAGCGGCCCCCTGGAAGCTGTCGCCAGCCTTGTAGTTCAGTGCCAGCGGATCCAGCTCCAGGCCCTTGCCGGCGCGTACCCAGCCACGTTCCGAGAGCACAACCGTGATGGGCTCGCTGGGAATCAGATCGGCCTCGGAGATGGCCTGAGCCGCCTCTCGTTGTATCAGCGGTGAACGACGTTCGTCACCGTAGGTGTCGATGTCTTCCTGCAGCTCTTTCTTGACCAGTGTCTTCATGCGACGCTCGGAACCGAGCGTTGCCTGCAGCTTTTCACGTTCCTTCTCCAGCGCATCCTGCTCGCCACGAATCTTCATCTCTTCCAGCTGAGCCAGATGGCGCAGCTTGAGTTCCAGAATGGCTTCGGCCTGCTCGTCACTGATGCCGAACCGCTCCATCAGTACCGGTTTGGGATCGTCGTTGTTACGGATGATGGCAATGACCTCGTCGATATTGAGGTAGGCAATCATCAAACCTTCGAGCAAGTGCAATCGCTTCTCGACCTTGTCCAGACGCCATTGCAGACGCCTGCGGACCGTATCGACCCGGAAGGTCAGCCACTCACTGAGAATGTTCAGCAGAGGCTTCACCTGTGGTCGGCCATTGAGGCCGATCATGTTCATGTTGACCCGGTAGGTACGCTCCAGATCAGTCGTTGCAAACAGATGCTGCATCAGGCTGTCGGTATCGACCCGATTACTGCGCGGTGTGATGACCAGGCGTGTCGGGTTTTCGTGATCCGACTCGTCCCGCAGATCCTCCACCATCGGCAGCTTCTTGGCATTCATGTGCTGCGCAATCTGCTCCAGGATCTTGGAACCGGAGACCTGATAAGGCAATGCCGTGATGATGATGTCGGCGCCTTCGCGCTCATAGATGGCCCGGGCACGCAGACTGCCATGGCCGGTTTCGTACATGTTGCGGATATCCTGAGGCGAGGAAATGATCTCGGCCTCGCTCGGATAATCCGGGCCATTGATGTACTGCATCATGTCGTCGAGCGTGGCCTTGGGCTTGTCCAGCAGGTGGATACAGGCACGACCGATTTCCCGCAGATTGTGCGAGGGAATGTCGGTGGCCATGCCCACGGCAATACCGGTGGTGCTGTTGAGCAGGATGTGCGGCAAGCGAGACGGCAACAACGAGGGTTCGTTCAGTGTGCCATCGAAGTTGGGTACGAAATCGACCGTGCCCTGCCCCAGTTCCTGCAGCAGAGTCTTGGAAAAGCGTGCCAGACGCGATTCCGTATAGCGCATGGCAGCGAAGGACTTGGGATCATCCTGCGATCCCCAGTTGCCCTGCCCGTCAACCAGCGTATAGCGGTAGGTGAAGGGCTGTGCCATCAGCACCATGGCCTCGTAACAGGCACTGTCGCCGTGCGGATGGAATTTACCCAGCACATCACCGACGGTACGCGCCGACTTCTTGTGCTTGGACACGGCCGAGAGCCCGAGCTCGGACATGGCGTAGACGATACGGCGCTGTACCGGTTTCAGGCCATCACCGATATGCGGCAGCGCCCGGTCAAGGATGACGTACATCGAATAATCGAGGTAGGCCTTCTCGGTGTAGCTACTCAGTGGCAGCTCTTCCACCATCTCCTGCACGGGAGCCGCCGATACAGGCCCGGAGCGCCGAACTGATAATCGTTTCTTGCTGCTTGTCTTCTTTTTCTGTGCCATGTCTCAGCGAATAGTCAGGTCAGGCGAGTATGTTCTTGAACTTCAGAGCGCGATTGATCAGGCCATTGGTCGATGCATCGTGCGTCTTGACAGTAGCAGCTGCAGCAATCTCTGCATGAATCGACTTGGCAAGCTGCTTGCCCAGCTCCACGCCCCATTGGTCAAAGGGGTTGATGTCCCAGATGGCCGCTTCCACGAAAACCTTGTGTTCGTACAGCGCGATGAGCGCACCCAGGGCATGCGGTGTCATCTGTTGCACCAGTAGTGTATTGCTGGGACGATTACCGGCAAAGGTGCGATGTCCGGACAGGCGTTCGATTTCCTCATCACTGGCACCGGCGGCTCGCATCTCTGTCGCCAGCTCCTCCCGGTTCTTGCCCATCATGAGCGCCTCGGACTGCGCAAAGCAGTTGGCCATCAGCAATTCCTGATGGATGCCGATGGGATTGAGACTCTCCAGAGCCATGATGAAATCTGCCGGAATCAGGTGGGTGCCCTGATGCAGCAGCTGAAAATAGGCATGCTGACCATTGGTGCCCGGCTCGCCCCAGACCACGGGTCCGGTTGCCGTGCTCACCGGTGATCCGTCAACATGCACGGACTTGCCGTTACTCTCCATCGTCAGCTGTTGCAGATAGGCAGGAAAACGATGCAGATACTGATCGTAGGGCGCGATCAGATGACTGTGGGCCTGCCAGAAGTTGTTGTACCAGACGGTCAGCAGTGCCAGTGTAACCGGCATGTTCTCGCTCAATGGTGCAGTACGGGCATGCTTGTCCATGTCATGTGCACCTTGCAGAAACTGCTCGAAACGATCCATGCCGATGGACAGAATGATCGGCAGACCAATCGCGGACCACAGTGAGTAACGGCCACCGACCCAGTCCCAGAATCCGAACATGTTGCGGGTATCGATACCAAACTCACCCACGGCCTCGGCGTTGGTGGACAAGGCCACGAAGTGCTTGGAGATATCGGTTTTCGACGCTGCGCTTTCGAGAAACCAGCTTCTGGCCGAATGCGCATTCGTCAGCGTCTCCTGCGTCGTGAAGGTTTTCGAGGCAACGATGAACAAGGTGGTTTCCGGATCGACCTTGCTCAGTGCCGAGTGGATATGCGAACCATCCACATTGGACACAAAATGCAGCTTCAGACGATCATGAGCAAATGGTGCCAGAGCTTCCACGGCCATCAGTGGTCCCAGATCGGATCCGCCGATACCGATATTGACCACATCGGTAATGGGCTTGCCGGTAAAACCGGTCCATGAACCGTCACGCACACGCTCGGAAAAGGTGCGCAGATGGGTGAGCACCGCTCGTACATCAGGCATTACATCCTTGCCATCGACCATGACGGGCTGACCACTGCGATTGCGCAAGGCGGTGTGCAGCGCGGGACGGTGCTCGGTCGGGTTGACGATGTCACCGGTGAACATGCTCTCGAAACGAGCTGGCACGTCACAGGCTTCTGCCAGCGACACCAGCAGCTGGTGGGTTTCAGTGGTGATGTGATTCTTGGAAAAATCCAGAAACAGGCCCGCAGCATTCAACTGAAAGGTATCAAATCGACTGCTGTCAGCGGCAAAGAGGTCTCGCAAGGAAACATCTTGCATCTGGTCATGATGCTCGGACAGTGCCTTCCAGGCACCAAGATCTACAGGGTCAGTCATGGATACTTACCACCTTGAGTAGGGTTCACGAAATGTCGATGGGTTGAAGCTTACACAATGACGCGGGAAACGCCGACTGTCAGTGTTGCACGCAGTCGAGTTTCTCCCGGCTGGAGCGAGATTGGATCAGCGACTCCCTGCGCAATATCACCGGCATGGCTCACCCGATGATCCAGCCTGCAGACAGCTTGAATGGGCATGCTCATGGTGATGGTCAAACTCCTGACGGATAGGGTGACAACGACTCAGCAGTATACTCTGCCTGATAAGCCCTTCTGGGGTCAGAAGGTATACGTGTGAGCAAACCATGAGCGTCGGATGAATACCAGCATCGAACTACCGCTCTGGATCGTGCTGCTCGGCTTGTTGCTGGCATCGCTGTGGTTGTTGCAACACTTCCTGCTGCCATCGCTGCGCTGGATTCTGCGCCGTCGTGCCAACCGCCTGATTACCGAGGTCAACGCCAGGCTTGCGCTGCAGATCCCCTCGTTCAAGCTGACCCGACGCAGTGTGCTGGTGGATCGTCTGACCTTCCACCCCCGCGTTGTGGAGCTGGTGGATGAGATGGCTGATGCCGAGGACATGCCGCGCGAAGCACTGATGCAGAAGGCGGCAATCTACGCCCGTGAGATAGTGCCTGCCTTCAATGCCCTGATGTACTTCAAGGCCGCCTACTTTGTCGCTCGCCATCTGGTACATGCCCTGTATCGTGTCAGATTGGGGTTTGCCGATGACGATGCCCTGCAGAAGCTGCCTCCCGGTGCCAGCGTGGTCTTTCTGATGAACCATCGCAGCAACATGGACTACATCCTGGCAACCTACCTGGCGGCCGAACGTACCGCTCTGTCCTATGCGGTCGGCGAATGGGCGCGCATCTGGCCGCTGCAACAGCTGATCCGTGCCATGGGCGGGTATTTCGTCAGACGAGATTCAGGCAATGCACTATACCGGCGAGTGCTGGAGTGCTATGTCCAGATGGCCGCCGAAGGCGGTGTCCCGCAGGCCGTGTTTCCCGAAGGCCGCCTGAGCCGCGACGGACGATTGGGACCGGCCCGACTGGGGCTGCTGGGCTACATGACACGCAGTTTCGATCCTGACCGAGGCCGCGATATCGTTTTCGTTCCGGTGGGCATCAATTATGACCGTGTCATCGAGGATCGCAGCCTGTTGCGCGCTGCTGAAAAACTGCCTCGCCGAAACGTCGTTCAATCTCTCGGAATCCTGTTTGCCTACGGCACCAAGCTGCTGTGGCAGGCCTTGCGTGGCAAGCGCTACCGAAACGGTTACGCCTGCGTCAATTTCGGTCAACCCGTATCATTACGTGACTGGATGCGGGCACGCGACCTGGGCGCTGGCGAGCTCGAGGATGTCGGGCCGCTGGCCGAAGAACTGATGTCTCGAATCGGCGATATCACGCCCATACTGCCTGTGGCACTGGTGACCACGCTGTTCGCACGCAACCCCGAGCAGAGGTTCACCGATATCGAGTTGAAAGCCGAGGTCCTCGCCTTGCTGAACGATCTCGAGCAGCGTGGCCATCGCGCCTATATTCCTCGTAGCGATTATCACTATGCCGTGGATGTCGGTATTCGCATGCTGACACTGCGAGGCATTCTGATCGAAGAGGATGGTATCTATCGCGCAGCGACGACTGAACGGGCCATCATCCGCTATTACTCCAATTCCATTGCGCACCTGTTGGACGATAGAGCGCAGACGAGCGGCGAGGAGCACCAAACGATTTTCCGCGCTCGACAAGGACCCTGCTGATCTGGCCGGGTGAGAGCGGGATACCACTCGCGCTCACTCGGGAAAACGGCAGCTCTGCGCCACCGTCATGAATGGCGTCAGGCGGCCTTTGGCAGATCCACGGACGGCGATACAGCAGACTGGCCAATTTCACAAGGCCAGTCGAACTCGAAGCTTGCCCCATGACCAGGCTCTGATTCGACTCTGATCGAACCACCATGCCGGGTCACCAGTTTCTTGACAATGGCCAGGCCCACACCCGAACTCATGGAATGGTCTTTGGGCTGCAGCGTGGAGAACACCTCGAATATCTTCTCGTGATGTTTCGGATCTATTCCCGGCCCATTGTCCGACACGACAAAGCGATGGAAGCCTGCCTGTTCACTGTCCAGAATGCTTACCGTTACCACCGCCTCTTCCGGGCTGCGGTGATATTTGAAGCCGTTGCCAATCAGGTTCATGAACACCTGAAACAACTGAGTCCTGTAAGTCTCCAGAACAGGAAATTCACCGATCAGCTGTAGCTGATTATCCTCGACCGCCAGCATCACGCGAATGCTGTTCAGCAATTCATGCACGTCAACGGTTTCAGGATACTCCACATCCATGCCCAGGCCCGAGTACTCCAGAACGCCTGTGATCAAGCCCTGGGAGAGCGTCACCTGTTTGCGTATGAGCCCCAGTCTTCTGACGAATTCGGGCTGTGATGGGTCATCGGCAGGCAGATGATCGATCAGATCCTCCTCGATACACTGGGCCAGGGCTGCAATTCCTCTCAACGGTGTTTTCAGATCGTGCGACACCACGTAGGAGAAGGATCGAAGACCTTCGTTGAGCTCCTCAAGCGCCGTATTGCTCTGGCGCAATGCATCTGATTGCCGATCGTATTTATCCGCTATCCTCTGGCCGAAATCGGTGGCTCGCCGATTGGCCTGCGCCATGTGAATCAACAGGTACAGCAGCAGGGCATTGATGATCAAGCCACCGAACAGAATCAGAGTCGGTTCAAGGCGTTGCTGAGTCTGACGAAATGCCAGCGTGCTGTGAACATCGAACTGCCAGACACGCCCCATGAACGGTAATACTCGAGACCGGGTCAGCAAGGGCTGTGGATCGATATCCGCAAGCTCGGCGATCTGTTCGTTGTACATCACTTCGCTGCCATCAGAGACCTTGAGCGCAACCTGACGCCTGTTGGTTTCAAGCAGGCCTGCTGCCAGATTCTGAGTGAATATGGAGGCGACGATAGCGCCCCTGAATTCCTCCCGGCGCTGTGCGACCGAGAGAGGATCAGCAGAGCGGTAAATCGGCGCAATCAGTAAAAGCCCCAGCTCCTGTTGTTTACCCAGCCGGATAGGTTCCGTGATCTGAACTTCGCCAGAATCTATCGCTCGCTCAACGGCCGCCAGGCGGCGCGGTTCACGGCCAACATCCAGCCCCAGGAATGTCTTTTCGAGCAGGCGCGGAGCGATATGCGTCAATGGCAGATAGAACGATGGACTCTGTGGCGTTTCTGGGGCAACAGCCCGATGGATACGAAATTCCGGCCGCATCGTGCGTTGTTTTTGTTCGAACGAGGTCACCTCCTCGGGCAATACACGATAGACAACACTCAGGCTACTCAGAGCAGGATGACGTCCCTCCAGATCCATGGATTCCGTGAGCTGCTGCCATTCTCCGGGGACGATGCTATCGCTCCCGGCAACAAGCCCCACCCCCGCATGCAGCACATCCTCGTAGCGCCGCATCTGCTCTTCAAACACATGGATGACATCATCTGCCTGGGCGTCGAACTGCAGGCGTGTGCGCTCTTCCACGCCCGCCAGTGACATTTGCCAGGCAATCACGGTGGCGATCAGCGATACAAGCACCATGAGATAGTGCTGCCACGAAATCGGCTCGGCACCATCAGTCTGGCGACGCAGGAGGGTCCTTGCGATGAAGTCAGGCAGACTTGCCACTATCTTCGCTTTTGGTCACAAGGTTGTGGCATCGGGTGCTCTGGATTCCGGGCATGTGTTCTGCTGGATATCGGCATCCTTGCACCCGACTGAAACCCGAGTGTGTATCTGCGGTTGATTACTCCACTGCTGCTCGGCGCACCTCAGCGCCAGCCTTGACGCGCCTTGAGACGCCTATTTCGCGCCCAGGCAATCCACTTCCACCTTGGCACCTACCGCCAGACCATTCGCACCGAAGGCGGCTCTTGCGGGAAAACGACCAGGTTCGAAATAGGTTTTGTAGACGTCGTTGAATGCACCCCACTCCTTGATATCGGCAAGCATCACGGTGCATTTGACCAGGTTACTCAGCGAATATCCATGAGCATCCAGGCTCGTCTTGATATTTTCCATGACCTGCCTGGTTTCGCCTTCGATGCCACCTTCTGCAAGCGTCAGTGTGCCCGGGAGGTTTCCGATCTGGCCGGATAGCAGCAGCATATCCCCGACAACAACCACCTCCGAAAACGGAAGATTGGTGGGTAATACGGTGCCCGAATTCAGGTATTCAGGGCTGCTGTCGGCAGTTGCAAGTCCTGATATCAGTAGTGCCGAGACCGCAATCGAGCGCAAAACGTGTCTGATTTTCATGTTGCTCTTCTTCGATGAAGGTTGGATGAAAGGTCGCCCACCCTGATGGTGAACACTTGCCTTGGGCAGTGTTCACCATTTCATCGGAAATTTCCAGCATGAGAAAACGCGGCGTTCCTGCCCCTGCTATTTCTCTATCGTGTAAATCAGATCCGCACTGCTACCACTGCCGCTCTCGGCTTCCACTGCCAATTTGTCAGTCAGCTTGTAGCGCATGTTGAAGGTGTTGATTGCATCGAAAAGACCGATACCGTAGCTGACGTAAAGATCCGGCGTGAGGTATTTGCCAAGTGTGTAGCTGCCACCTGTTGCCCCCGGAGGCTGACCCAGAAGAATGTACGACAGGATGCTGGCATCGGGCATCGGTGGCTCCGAGTAGAGCTCCAGCCTTGGTGACTGCGCCGTACCTTTGATCCTGGCACCCGCAACCACTTCGTACTCCTGTACGGTGCGTGCGACTTCCATATCCAGACTGGGGTTATCCACCGGCCCACCGCTGAACAGGATACGGCCACGCTCCATGTTCAGTTGCTGGCCGTAGATCACGTAGTCGCCATTGAGCACGTTGATGGTACCCGTACCACGTGGTGCAAGTTCCGGGGTCTGTTGAACCCGCAGGGAACCTTCGAGGCGACCGCGGAAATCACCCGCTTCGACTTCCACACTGTCGCCGAGGATGACCTCTACATCGAGGCTGAGCTGACTGGGAGGTGTCTCGGCCTGCTCCCCTTCCTCCGAAACGTACACCACATCGGATGAGGAACTGACAGTCTTTATGCCTTCATTGCCTCCGTTCGCATTGATATAGGCGCTGGGAATGGTGACCTTGCCGTTGACCTGCATGCCGCTGTCGTCCATGGCAATAGCAAGATCCGGACTGATGACCGCCTGCATCATGCTGGTGTTGGCCACCTGATAATCATCGCCAACGATGTTGATCTTGAGCGCTCGGGTGCCTGGGTCGACACTCCCTTGAATATCCAGCTTGCCCTCTCCCGAGCTCGTCTCGCCGTCGATGAGCAAGGTGCCACCGGGCTTGCCCTTGACCGTCAGCCGCGTGTCCTTGATCAACATGGCGGTTTCGGGAATCTCGGCACTGAAATCGAGCAGGCTCAACTCACCTTCGATCTCGGGGGTTTCCAGCGTGCCTCCCAGCGACAGATTGCTTTTGAGAGCTCCTGACACCTGTTGAATCTGTGGTGCAAAGGCGCTGATCAATGTCAGATCCGGGAAGTCTGCATCCAGATTGCCAGCCAGCCTGCCCTCACCGGCTGGATCCGCAATGGATGCCTGTACCGAGATATCGCCAAAATCCGTGAACGCGGTAGTCAGGTCCAGAGTGGCATCATTGCCAGCCCAGGACGCATCAATATTCGTTTTCTCCAGACCGATTTCCACCGGCGATGTATCAGCATTCAATGTCAGTTTGCCGGGCTCAAGTGCCAGCCGGGCATCGGCGCTCATGCTTCCCTGCGCACCGAGTTGCGCTGTGACATCACCATTGAGTTCTGTTTCCACAATGAACCCCTCTGGCATATAGGCTTCTGCCAATCCGGGTGACAGACCACTGATGTTCAGCGCCACCGTCGAGTCACCAGCCGCCAACCAGTTTGCGTCGACGCAGAGACTGCCCAACTTGTCGCTGTTATCGAGACACAACTGCGAGGCATCGGCTTTTTCCGCTGAAGCGCTGATCTTTACCGGCTTCCGCAGACGCCAGGTGCCGGCGGGTGTCTTCTCCAGCAGCAGCGAGGTCAGGGATCCATTCCAGACGCTGTTCTGGTAGCCCCCTTCAAGTTGCGTATCAAGGTCTCCCTGATCAGTCGCAGCTGACAATACAAGACTGTGATCAGTTTGAGTACCCTGGGCATTCAGTTCGACTTTACTGATGACCTGTCCGCCGGCCGTGATTCCCGAGGCATCGACCGACAGGCTGGACTCCGCATCGGCTGCAAGACCGCCATCGACACTGAACTCGAGCTTGCCGACACTGCTGTCCGTATAGGCCACCTTGTCCGCGTTACCGCGTGCACTGAGCACGGGCGCCTCCTGGGTTCCTGACACCGTACCGGCCATGGCAATCGAACCTGCCAGCTCCGGCAGCAAGGTGCTCAGATCGGGGGCTTCGAGTTCAAAATCAAGTGCGATCTGATCATCGACTTCGCCATCGGCATCGAGCCGGGTGGAGCCGTGAGTCACGTTGAGCTTGTCGATATTCAGCTTCTTGCCGTCCAGCTGAACCTGACCACCACCCGACAGATCCTGACCGCGCAGTCGACCTGACAATCGCTTGATATCAGCTGTCAGCTGCGGACCGCTCTCACTGATCTGCCCCTTCGAGCTGACTTCCAGATTGACACTGCCCGGAAAATCCTTCCATTGGCTGCCCGGATTGATACCCTCGGCCACCACCTCGACGTCCCAGTTCGGCTGGTTCTCCCAGCTGGCAATGCCATTGACTGTCAGCGTCCCATCCAGAGTCTGGCACTGTACCGTGAAATCATCGAGCTGCGTAGCCGACCCATCCAGTGAGACAGCCCACTGGCCTTCGGGAATGGCCTCACCATCGACTTCCGCATCAAGATTTGCCTTGAAGCTCTCCAGAGAACCGATGACATCGAAACTGCCCTGAGGGCTGGTAAATTGTGGTTCGCCTTCCAGAGGCCAGCTCAAGGCTTTCCACTGTCCCTTGATATCACTCTGCAACGAAGCAAAGGTCACCTGCCCTGCTGCGGACAGTTCACCACCGTTCTCCTCCAGTCTGGCTACCAGGGAATGAATGTCGAGCATTTGCGTCGAGCCACTGACGTCTGCATCGAGTGTTACCGGACCAGTTTCTGTCGTGGCAGCATTGACTGTGGCCTGTGCCTGATAGTCATCCGGTGTCCCGCTCGACTTGAGATTGATCCGAGGTGTTCCGCTGAGCAGCGGTGACAACGATTCGGGCTCCGGCAGACTGGCCTCGACCGACGCCTCCCAGGCAGGTGACTCGATTACATCGCTGACGGTAGCGGCAATATCGGCGTTTGCAAAACCGCTTATCTGATGGTCGATCTGCAACTGGGCGAGACTACCTGCAAGCGTACCCTCACCTTGCAACGGTGAAGATTGACCGATATCGGCCAACCAACCAAGCGTCAGATTCATCGGGTAATCATCCCGAGTGGTTACATCACCCTCGATACGCAGTTCGCCTTGTGGTGCGATGACTTCAAACTCGGCCAGATGAATATCGGCCTCTTCAGCAGTGGCACTCAATGCAACTCGATCAATCTCGATGGCGGTGTCCTGCCCTGCCGGATAGATAGCGATATCGGTAATCGCAATATCCTTCAAGCTGATGGAAACCGGCAATGATATATCGGGGAGTCCACCACCTTCAGTGGTACTTTCCTGTTGCTCTGCAGCCTCGGCCAGGTGCACTTCGACACCATCCAGATGCAACTGATCGATAGCCACCTCACGGCTGAACAAGGCACTGGGGCGCCATTCGAAATCCAGCGCGCCCAGGCGAGCATCAATGCCATCGACCTGTGAAAAATGCAGACCGCGTAACCGTAGTGGTCCCGTCAACTTGCCATCGGCTTCGTCCCACTCAAGCGTACCGGGTGCAAACTTCTTCCCCAGTGCCAGCGCTTGCTGAAGACCGCTCTCAGTGCCGAGAAGGTAGCTCAGGCCCCCGACAACCAGCAGGAGCAACACCAGCAGTGTCAGACCGAATACCTTCAGAATACGCTTGATCACAGGTCGGATCCGATAGTCAGGTGCAAACGCAGTTGCTTGCCCGGGGGCTCATCCAGTGCATGACCGAAGTCCAGACGCACCGGCCCGATGGGTGAACGCCAATGAATGCCAAGGCCCACACCGCTCTTGTAATCCGGCTCGTCATCGAAGGCATCACCGATATCGGCGAAAGCCGCAATACTCCACTTCTCACTCACCGGTACTTCGTATTCGATACTGCTCTCGAGCAGGTGTTTTCCACCCACGACATCATTGCCAATCGTGGGTCCGATGACGTTATAGGCATAGCCCCGTACGGTCTTGTCGCCACCGGTAAAGAAGCGCAATGATGTCGGTAATTCATCGAAATCGCTGACGGAGGTGGTACCGGCGGCACCGCGCGCAATCAGGCGAGTCGAATTGGAAAAGGAATAGATCCACTTGCCGCTGATCATCGGCTGGATGAAGCTGGTGTCGGACAGTAGATCTTCACTGGCACCGCGAACACTGAGTTGCAACAGGGTACCGCGAGTGGGGTAGATGCGTTCACTCAATTCCTGGGGGTAGGTGCGGGTCCATTCCACACTCGGAATGAGCAGCTTGCTGTTCTCATCCTCACCCAGAACCTCATAACGCTCCACCAGATAATCCAGTGAATAGGTCTTCATCCAGAGGCCGTCCCGATGGCGATAGTATCCACCGAGCTTGGCGGTCGTGTAGTCACTGGTATCGGAGTGTTCGTCTTCGACCGAACCTCGTATACCCCAGGAATCCGTGCGCGGATCACTCCCGGGGATGGTGTAGTCACCCGCTATACCGTATCTCAGCTCCGAAATCAGGGCTTCACCGGTGAAATGGTGTCCCGCCTGATTGATACGACGCTTGGTAATGCCCGCCTTTATTCTGGCTCCCGTGTCCGTGCCGTAGCCTGCACCAAACGAATAGCGCGTCGGATTGCGAGCCTCGAGGTTCACGATTACCGGAATCTCGTTGTCTTCATTGGCATTCTCCGGCGAGACATCGAGTGTGACCTCCTGGTAGTACTCGGTGTTGCTCAGGTCGCCCTGCAACTGCTGGAGGTCTTCTGCCTGGTAAGGTTGCCCCGGTTCGATCTCCGAATAGCGATTCAGCATGGCCTCGCTCAGCCAGGGTTTGTCCTGATTGAAACTGACCTCACCCAGGAAATAGCGTACCCCACTGTCGAAGTGCAGAGTGACACTGGCTTCGTACTTCTTCAGGTCGATACGGATGGCACCTTCCTTCAGCTGTGCATCGAAGTAGCCGCGCTGCGAGGCCAGCACCTGAAAGCGCTGTTTGAGTGATTCGTAATTCTCATGCAGCAATGGTGCGCCGGTTTTCAATGATGAGCTCTTGATGGCCGCAAGAAACTCCGGGTCGTTCTCCGCCTCTCCGGTGACCTTGACGTCAACCTTGCTGGTCGCGATGCGATCGCCTGGTTTGATTGCATACGAGGCTTGCCAGACGCCGTCGAGCAGTTCCAGAGAGGATGTAACCGTCGGACGGTAATAGCCATACGGTGCCAGAGCCTGACGGATCGTCTCTTCTGCCTGCCCATGCAGATAACGC
>CBDUIJ010000055.1:0-23619 GCA_965367215.1 uncultured Granulosicoccus sp. | reverse complement strand
CACGTGTGCTGTTATCGCAGGATGTTGGCGCTGGAAATCGGCCTGCATCTGCGGTGTCATCAGCACATCATGGCTGCCTGTCAACATGGTGACGGGACAACGCAGCTGGGACAGCGGCGGTTCTGGCAGAAAGCTCTCCAGTGCGTCCACCTGCTGACTGAAGGCGGCAAGATTCTGTTTGTGAGGGTAGGCAAGCGAGGAGGCAAGAGCCACTTGCACGTTCTCGGCACGTTCGAAGAATTCAGGCTTGAACAGAAATTGATACAGCAGGCTGAACCAGTGTGATTCGTTGGTCTCGGAGCGCAGCGCCAGCAGTGATCGGAACAGCGCAATACGCGCCGGAATGACGTGTGGCAGGGCAGCGGCACTGATCAGCTGTGAGACACGCTCTGGAGCGTGGCAAGCCAGCGCCCAGCCGAGCATGCCTCCCATGGAATGCCCCAGTACATTGACCTTTTCGATGCCCAGTTCATCCAGCATCGCCAGAATGTCGGCGAGCATCGTCTCGCGGCTGCAGCTGACGGGGTTCGGGCGAGTCCGACCGGTGCAACGATTGTCCGGAATCAACAGCGTCTGTTGTTGTCTCAGCGTGTCGACCAACGGTTGCCAGCTGGCACTGTCGCTGGCCATGCCGGCCAGCATCAGCAGTGGCACTCGCTCAGTCGCCGCCGAAGAGTGGGCCTGATGATGCTCAAGGTGCAGTGAAATACCATTGATATCGAGAAGCGGCATGGGTGGGCAGAAGGGCTCCGATGAAGGCACTATGATGACAGACAACGCAGAACGGAAATGTTCATGAACAACAACACAAAGTCGGGCGGTGTCACGGACAGTTTCGGCTCGACGACCACCAGCTCTGCCGCGGCCATGCCCGGTATCAACGACTTCGCCGAAGGCTTCGTGTCGTATCAGACGCGGGCCGTGAATGTGCTGGAGACTGCCGATAACCATCCTGATAGCGCGCTGGCCAATATCTATGCCGGCATGCTATGGATGTTTCTGGAGCGTCCCGAAGCGCCGGAGAAATCGATTCCCTATGCACTGCGTGCCGAGCGCGCCGGTGGCTTGAACGCTCGCGAACGCGGCATGCTGGCTCTGCTGCAGGCCTGGCAGCGCTACGATCATCAGCAGGTGTTGGCCATCGGCACGCAGCTGTGCAGCGAGTATCCACGCGACTTGGCCTTGCTCAAGGTGGTGCAATATCACGCCTTCAATGCCGGTAACGCGGCACTGATGCTGCGGCTTGCCCTGGCGGCGGAGCCTCACAATGCTCATCTGGCAGCGATGCACAGCATGGTGGCCTTCGGTCATGAGCAATCTCACCATATTGCCGAGGCCGAACTGGCTGCCCATCGGGCCCTGGCGATAGACCCGCACGAGCCCTGGGCGCATCACGCTCTGGCGCATGTGCATCTGGGGCGCGGTACTTCCCGGGAAGGGCTGGCGTTACTGAGCGCCAGTTCGCCAAGCTGGGAGGGGCTCAATTCCTTCATGTTCACCCACAACTGGTGGCATGTCGCACTGTTCGAGATTGCGCGCGGTGAGGTCGATACGGCTCTGCAGATCCATGATGAGCGTTGCTGGGGTGTGCAGCCGGATTACAGCCAGGACCAGATCGGGGCGGTGTCACTGCTGGCACGGTTGGAACTGGCGGCGGTGGATGTGGGGGATCGTTGGCAGCAGCTTCTGCCGTTTCTGGAAACGCGACAGGATGATGTCATTCAGCCTTTTCTGAGTCTGCAGTATCTGTACGGTCTGGCCAGGGCTGGTTCGCCATTGACCGGGGAATTGCTGAACCTTGTCCGTGCACAGGCAGAAACGCCAGTAGTGGCGCAGGATCGCGAACTGTGGCGTGATGTCGCCATACCGGCAGCGGAGGGCATGGTGGCGCATGCGCGTGGTGAGCATGACCGGGCAGCGCAGGAGCTGGCGTCCGTGCGTCATGAGCTATGGCGAATCGGGGGCAGTCATGCGCAGCGTGATCTGTTCGAACAGGTATTACTGGACGCCAGATTGCGAGCAGGCGACTGGAGTGCTGCGCGCAAGACGCTGGAACATCGGCGTCAATGGGAACCGGATAGTCCGATTCTGCAACAACGATTACAGGAAGTGTATCAACACCTGAATGATTGATTGTTCAGGATCAGGGAGCCGGGTCGCGCTGGATTCGGATGGGGAAGAACCGCATGCCGGCCTGATCGAGTGACGGGGCTCCTGGAAAGCCGCGACTGGCTGCCAGAGAGTACCAGCGAGCCGCGTCGCTCAGCGCATCATTGGCGGCGGCGGGGGCAAACGACAACTGCATGGCTTCACGTGCAAAATCGGCTCCCAGTACAACCTGAGCGGCGCGTTCGCCCTGCTCTGCCTTGGTCTCCAGCTCCTTGCGGGGGAGCTTCTCCAGTGACTCTTGCTCTTCAACCACGGCCACGCGCAATTCTTCCTGCGTGTGAATCGGGTTTTCGACTGATTGGCTCGATGGACTGAGTGAGGTGGTGACTCCTCCGGACTCACCATCGATCGACAGAGGTCGATCCAGAGGACCGGCGTCCACCTCGGTATCGGCCAGGGCGCTGCCCAGGCAGGCAGGCAGGAACAGGCAGGCGGCAAACAGGGCGGAAAAACGGCGCATGGGCGATAGAGGACTGACAGGCATGGCGGCCGATTATGGCCGATTGCGACGGACAAGGCAGGGGCAATCGGACGTTTTGAGGCCACTGCACAAGGAGGTTATCGATCTTGTCACGAATATTGCAGGCTCTTCGGATATGAAAGCTGCGTCTGGCGCAGTCGTGAAATCAAGTAAGAGATAAATACAGATGGCGAACAAGTTCCTGGTCAGGCGTGGTAGCGCGCCGTTGGCGAGCATCGTGCTGTTGCTCGCGTCTATGGGTGTCTGCTGGGCTCAGGATACGGGGGAGGGGTCTGATTCTGTGGTTGAAGGCGATGGGAGCGGGCGCATTACGGTGCCGCTTTCGGGCACGGCCACGGTCAGCCGAATCGACAATCTGTCAATATCGCCCGGTCAGGTGGAGGCCGGTCTTGTCGATGTCGGTATGTCGCAGACCAAGACCTTTGTGTTCAATCATATGGGTGGCGACAATTCATCTGCCATCGAGATCGAGGACGCGACGCTGTTCGGCAAGAGCGCCAGCGAATTCTCGGCCAATTTCAACGGCTACCAGACACTCAATCCCGGGGAATCCGTGGAGGTGTCAGTCAATTTCGCACCGCTGACGCCGGGTGAGAAGTCTGCCGGTCTGCGCCTCAACATCAAGGGGGCGACCTCTCCCTATGTCGTTCTGTTCACCGGTACGGCGCGTTACCCCTTGACCTCGGATCTGGGGCAATCGGACAAGAAAATCGATTTTGGTGAGGCCCTTCAGGATACCGACCCGCAGAAGAACATCATTCTCAGCAATGAAGGCGATGAGGGTGGTCCGGATATCAATGTGTCTGCCATGCAGCTCAGTGGTACCAATGCGGATGCCTTCAGTATCAATTTTTCACCTGTCACGCTCAGCCCCGGCGAGAACCTGGATGTGAAGATTGATCTGGATACCGATGTCGTGGGATTCAAATCGGCGCAGGTCGAGATCTTCCATGATGGCAACAACGGCGCCCTTGAGCTGGCTCTGGAAGGAACCGTCATCACGCCGCAATCGATTCCGGTGAATTTCTCGATGAGTACGCTCAATACCGGTCAGTTGATCACCAGGGGGACAACATTGCAGTTTGGGCCGGATGGCAAGCTCTATGTCGGTGAAATGACCGGGAGCATCCACGTGTTCAACATCACACGCAATGGCAAGAACAACTACACCGGCACTCTGCTGGAGACGATCAATCTGGTCAAGAACGTGCCCAATCATGACGATGACGGTTCGCCCAACAACAACCAGAATACCCGCACCATGACGGGGCTGTACGTCGAAGGTACAGCGGCTGCGCCCGTGATCTATGTCTCCTCGAGTGACCCCAGGCAGGCCGCTGGTCCCTCCGGAAATGACTCCAATCTGGATACCAACTCCGGCATGGTGCACAAGCTCACCAAGAACGGCAACAACTGGGTGAAACAGGATCTGGTGCGCGGCTTGTCACGTTCGGAAGAGAATCACGGCCCCAATGGTCTGATCAAGGTTGGCAACAAGCTGTACCTGAGCGTCGGTGGTCATACCAATATGGGGGCACCGTCGAACAACTTTGCAGAGCTGTCCGAATATGCGCTCTCTGGCGCCATCCTGGTCATCGATCTGGGGGCCATCGGCAACGGTACTTATGATCTGCCGACGCTGGATGGGCCTGATGATCAGTACGACCCTTTTGGCGGACATGACGGCCTGAACCAGGCCATCCTGGAGCAGAACGGTCCGGTGCAGATCTTTGCTCCGGGTTTTCGCAATGCCTACGATATCGTCTACACCGAATCCGGACAATTCTATACCTGGGACAACGGCCCGAATACCGGCTGGGGCGGCACGCCTCCGAACAATTGCTCCAATACGATCTCGAATGATGGCGCCAAGTACGAAGACGGGTTGCACCTGATCAAGAGCGGTTATTACGGCGGTCACCCCAATCCGACTCGCGGCAACAAGGACAACAAGTTCGGTGGTCAATCCCCCATTGAAGGGGCGGCAAATCCGCAGGAATGCAATTACAAGATCCCTGGTCAGAACGATGGTGCGCTGGTAACCAACAATCCATCAACGAATGGTCTGGATGAATACACGGCCACCAACTTCGGCCGGGCCATGAAGGGTGATCTGATTGCGGCGGCCTTCGGCAAGCAGATATACCGGGTGCAACTCAATGATAACGGTACGGCGATCACGTCCAAGTCCGTGTTGAAACAGGACGTGGGCACGACTCCGCTGGACTTGACCACGCAGGGAGATGATGACGTCTTTCCCGGCACCATCTGGATCGTGGACAACATTGACAAGAGCATTCGAATTCTCGAACCCAGCGATTATTGAGTCATTCAATACCAGCGCCGCACTTGCCGCTAACAGGGCTTGTGTCTAAGCAGAAGCCTTGCGCGTTGCAGGGTTTTCCTCAATGGATGCTCCGGCCATGCACGTGTCGGAGTCGTGATTGTCATCAAGAGTTATTTATGGATATCGAAAAAACCGTGTCGAGCACCTGGCGCAACACCATGGCGCTGCTGCTCGTGAGCTTGCTCAGTGCCTGCGGCGGCAGCGGTGGGGACGGCGAAGATGGTGGTGGCGATGACGGCGGCGACATTGTCATCATCGAAAGGGACGTGGTGCCGGAGCCCAGAGGCACTCTGCCGTCACTGGCCCGTTCCGATGTCAGTTTTGAAGGTGAGCATCACTCGGGGAGCGACTCCTGCGCCTCGTGTCATACCGATCCGGAAATGGAAATACAGACACCGGTGCCAGGTGTCACCCGCAATGTGTCGATCGGCACTGCGTGGGAGACCAGCATGATGGCCAATGCGACCCGTGACCCCTACTGGCATGCCGTCGTGGCCTCCGAGCTGGACAATTTTCCGCACCTGGAAGAAGTGATCAATGACGAGTGCATTGTCTGCCATGCGCCACTGGCCTATGACCTGACGGAAAAGGAAGGACTGGACCTGCGCCTGTTTGATCAGCTCTCAGAGGCCGGCGATACGGTGATCAACCCGGGCTTGTATTCCATGGATGAAACCAATGAAGTGTTCAACCATGCCATGGATGGGGTCAGCTGCTCGCTGTGCCATCAGATGGACGGTACCAATCTGGGAACCGAAGAGAGCATGTCGGGCGGTTACACCATTCTCGGTTCGCCCACCGGGGACGAAAAGGATCGACCGGCCTATGGTCAGTATGCCGATCCCGAGGTCAGCTATATGCGCCAGCAGGCGGGGTATCTGGCCCAGCAGGGTTTGCATGTCAGCACGTCCGAGAGCTGTGCTACCTGTCATAACCTGAACGTGCATGCCATCACGCAGGACGGCGTACCGCTGGATGATGTCCTGTTCGCCGAGCAGGCCATTTACACCGAATGGCAGAACAGTGATTTTGCCACCGGCGGTCCACAGGAAGCCACTTGTCAGAGTTGCCACATGCCCAAGCTGGATCAGGAAGTGATCATTGGTCAGGGAGCGCCGGGCAAGCGTCCGGACTTCTCCGAGCACACGTTTCTGGGTGCCAATACGGTGATGCAGACCATGCTGAAGGACAACAGTGCCGAGCTGGGCATCAAGCCAGGGCTGAATTTCGACGAATCCATCCTGCGCAATCGTGAATTTCTGAAAACTTCAGCTGAGGTAACCATCAACGGCAGCGGTGTCATTGATGGCCAGCTGAGCTTTGATGTGAAGGTCAGGAACCTGACAGGACATCGACTGCCAACGGGCTATCATTCGCGGCGTGTCTACCTGCATGTGCAGGTGCTGGACAGCAGTGAGCAAGTGGTTTTCGAGAGCGGTCGCATCCGTCCCGATGGCAGTATCGTGGGTGTTGCCGAGGATGTGAATTCGTCAACCTGGGAGCCGCATCACGAGCTGATTACCTCGGAGACACAGGTTCAGGTCTACCAGGCCATCACGGGCAATTCCGATGGCGAGCGCACGCATTCACTGCTGGCCAGCAGCTTTTACCTGAAAGACAACCGTCTGACACCGTCTGGTATGGACAAGGGAGCAATCCTCAACAATGACAATCTGCCGGACACCTTTGGCGTCTTTGGTGAGGCACTGACGGACGGCAACTTCAACAATGGTGAGGACACGGTGGGTTATCGCGTAGCCGTCGGCACCAACGAAGTATTCACTGTCTACGCCGAGTTGCGCTATCAGCCGCTCAGCTATGGTCATCTGCAGAAACTATGGACTCAGGGCGACCGGGTCGACCAGATCGACATGTTCCGGACCATGTACGACAACATGACATTGCGTGATGAGGTCATCGGTTCTGACAGCCAGATCATGCAGTAAGGTGCCATCGCTCTCACTTGCAGTTCTGATTGATCGGCTATACTGCTCGGCATTGAATCTTCGACAGATGAGTGGGCCCTTGTGGCCCACGGTGCCTGTCTACTCTCAGGAGCTCCTCGCAATGCCCACCATGCCTTCCATGAAGTCCCGTTTGTCCCTGTTTGCCGGTGCGCTGCTGTCTCTGCTGCTGGCATTGCCAACGCTGGTCAACGCCCAGGTAGGCGATGGTCTGGAATATCGAATCGGTCCTGAAGACGTTCTGCACATCTCCGTGTGGAAGGAAGAGGACCTTGATCGCAAGGTACTCGTCCGGCCTGATGGCGGCGTCTCGTTTCCGCTGGCGGGTGACATACAGGTCTCCGGCCGTACGCCTCTGGAAGTTCAGGACGAGATCCGTTCGCGCCTGCAGCGCTATGTACCCGATGCTGAGGTCACGGTCTCGGTCGACAAGATCTCCGGTTACACCGTCTTCGTACTCGGTGAAGTCGAGTCGCCCGGTCAGTTCACTCTGGGCCGCTACGTCGATGTCGTACAGGCACTGACTCTGGCGGGTGGTTTTACTCCTTATGCCAGCAACCGCAATATTCAGGTGCTGCGTCGTCAGGACGGTCGTGAAGTGACCTATGAGTTCGACTTTCGCGATGTATCGCGCGGTCGTAGCCTGGAACAGAATATAATCCTGCAAAGTGGAGATGTCGTCCTCGTTCCCTAGTCGATGATCAGCCGTTTCGGTAGAAACGGAAAAAGCATCGCCTGAGTGGAACCCGGAGACCGCGCGTCTCCGGAAATTCGGCTTCCTAACGCACCGGGATTACACGCATGGCACTGTTCAACAGGTCTGGAAACAACACCGTCAGTTCCTTGACGATATTGGGTCTGACGGCCTCGCTGGTCTCCTTGCCTGCGACAGCGGACGTCTGGGTCTTCGAACCCTCGATCTCACTGGATCAGCGCTTTGACGACAACTACTATCTGATCCCGGCAGGTGATGGCTCGCTGAGTGCCACCCGTGCTGTCGGTGAATTGGGGCTCAGTCGTGAGTCGCAGGCCACCTCATACCGTGGCCTGGTCAGAGTCGATGGTCTGTTGACGACCAGTAACGCCAACGGTGATGAAGGTCTGGACTCCAACCAGATTGCTGCCGCCGAAGCGGTACATCGCACCGCACGTGCTCGCTACGGTGTACTGGTGACCTATACCCAGGACACCCCCAGCCGCGATATCGCTGCCGATCTGAGCGATGTCGATAATCTGATCAGCGATACCGGACTCGATCTGACACAGTCCAGTAATGTGGCTCGTCAGGAAGTGGTCATTGAACCTTCCTATCAATACGATCTGACACGTCGACTGGCCTTTGATACTCAGGCAACGTTCACGATCGTTGATCATGAGCTGCCGAGTCCTCAGGACGCGATCTATGAGCAGTACATCAGGACCTTCGTGGCCAACGGTACCGAGGGATCGCCATTGCCCTACAACGAGGTGACAATCGAAGACCTCAGGGCAGATCCGGAAAGCACGGGGGATGTCGTGTTTTCGCCCACCGGAGAACTGGATGACTTCGAAGAGGCGGAGCTGGATATGGGGTTTCGCTTCAAGTACTCCCCGATAACGACCCTGACGACCAAGGTGTCCTACAGTCGCTTTACGGCAGAGGTCGAGCCTGACCCTCGTGCGAATGTGAATGATTCGCTCATTCCGGATCCGGACAATCGATTCATCGTGCGCAAGCCGCGACGGGATTCGATCTCGACCACCGCGACCTTCAAGCTCGGAATCGAGCGCTCCCTGACACCCACGCTGCTGCTGGCTGTCGATGGGGGGGTCTATACCAATACCTCTGATCTGACCGATACGCTGCATACCGACGATGTCGCTGAGGGCAATGAGCCGATATCTCAGGACGAGATCGATGCACTGAAGACCGATACCGACGGCTGGCTGGCGAGTATCTCGCTGACCTACGATGCCGGTGTCACGCGTTATGTCGGCAAGTTCGCCGTGGACGTAGAGCCCAGCAGCTCCGGTACGCAGGTGGAAACCCACGAACTCACGGGTACCCTCAACCACATCATCTCTCCACGCATGAACTTTGCCTTGCGTGCCAGGGCCTATGAGCCCGATCGATTGGGCGCCATCAGTGAAGATCGCTTTGCACGCCGGTTCATCAGCTTCGAGCCCAAGATCGAGTGGAAGGCGGCGCGTAACTGGACGGTGGCTGCGGCTTATCGTTATCGTCGCCAGAAAGCGCAGGTGGATCCGATATCGGCTGAAAGCAATGCCGTGTTGTTTTCGCTGAAGTACACGCCCGCCTCGGAAGTACGGGACGCGGCCAACGCCAGCGGTCTGTAAGTACGGGCACAGCGGACTTTCCCGAATTTGAGGGGGATGACGATGCCATCAGTGCCACGAGGCCCTGTCGTTTCAACAGGGCTCCGCGGTACGGCACATGGTGCGTTTCAGGCGGTTCTCAGCTGACCGGACTGGACTGTCGAGCCTTGTCCTGGCCGTTCGGTGGCACCGCCGCTGCTATCGGTGGTGCCTCGTCGGGTACGAAATCCAGTATCTTCATGGTCGACGGATCGAAGATCGCAATGCCATTGGCGTAACGGGCCTTGAACGGGTAGAGCTCGACATTATCGGCCTGCAGTTCCCGCTTTTCCAGGGCGGTGCGTACGGCGTCTTCCACGCCCCGATCGGCAAGCGTCTGCCAGTCAAGCGCATCCTTCTGCATGGCATCGTGATGCTGCGCCACCGGCACGAACAGATCGCTGCGTTCCTGGGGGCCGGGATATCCATTCAGTATATCGGCCAGATAGCGTCCATAGTCTTCGGGCTCCGGCGTCAGCAGCAAGGGTAATTGCAGCAGAGATACCGGTGGCAAGGGAGCCGGTTGCGCATCCATTGCCTGTAATTGCTGATCGGCTGCCAGCTTGTCCCTGGCCGACAAGGTATTGAAGCCTCTTTCGGCGAACACGATCGCCACCGTGCGTTGCTGGTGAGTGGTATGGAAGCCGTAGGCCAGGGCGCCGATCTGCAGTAGTGCAATCATCGACATGTCCAGCACCAGCTTGGGCTTGCCGGGTTTGAACAGAACCAGAGTCAGCGCCGGGCCCAGCACCAGATCGATCATGGCGACCAGTTTCAGGCCCTGCCAGCCGCCATCGAGAAAGAACAGCTCGCCGGGAAACCAGTAGAGCAGCATGATGATGACCAGCGCAGAAAATACCAGCAGGCTCAGTGTCAGATGAATGGCAAAGGCAACGCCCCTCGTCGGGCGTATGCTCAGCCAGGGAAAAGAGCGTGTCATGGCGATGAATCCTCGAAGATGCGTTGAACCATCGAACAGTCAAGCAACGAATACGCCATCTTCATGAAACCTCGCAGCAGATCTGGTGGTCCATGGAACAGTAGCGCCAAGGGTTCATACCCTGCATCCTTGTCGCGTTGTCCGTCCCCAAACATTAAGGAAGATTCTCGAGAGCCATGAACAAACCCAAATCTGCCGGACGTAAACGAATCAACCTGGCCCTGCAGGGCGGCGGGTCACACGGGGCCTTCACCTGGGGCGTTCTGGATCAGATACTGGCTGATGAGCGACTGGAGATCGCGGCTATTTCCGGTACCTCGGCTGGCGCCATGAACGCGGTGGTGCTTGCGAATGGCTACGTGGAGGGCGGGGCGGCGCAGGCGCGTCAGAAGCTGGAGGAATTCTGGCGTTCGGTCAGTGAGGCTGCCCGGAGCAGCCCCATTCAGCGCTCGCCTCTGGACTATCTGGTGGGTAACTGGTCAATGGAGAATTCCCTGGGTTATCAGGCCATGGACATCATGACCCGCACACTGTCGCCCTATCAGTTCAATCCTCTGAACATCGACCCGCTGAAGGAGATACTGGAGTCCTGTGTCGATTTTTCCTGTGTGCAGAGCTGTACGGATATCAAGCTCTACATCTCGGCGACCAATGTGGAAACCGGACGGGTGAAGGTGTTTGACAGTCAGAACCTGACGGCTGACATGGTCATGGCGTCCGCCTGCCTGCCGCAGATGTCCCAGGCCGTGCTCATCGATGATGTGCCGTACTGGGATGGCGGATATATGGGCAATCCGGTGCTGTTCCCCTTTCACCATCATACGGACTCGGCCGATATCGTGGTGGTGCAGATCAACCCCATCGAGCGCAAGGGCGTGCCGAGAACGCCCATGGAGATTCAGAATCGCGTGAGCGAAATCACCTTCAATGCCAGCCTGTTGAAGGAGCTGCGTTCCATCGAATTCGTGGCTCGCTTGCTGGAAAAGGGCAAGGTGGACAGGGATCACTACCGTCAGGAGTACATTCACATCATCGAGAATCAGGAAGCGCTGCGTCCGCTGGGGGCGTCGTCCAAGCTCAACGCGGAATGGCGTTTTCTGACCAAGCTGCGTGATATCGGCCGGCAGAGTGCGGCCGCCTGGCTCGAGCGGCACTACGACGATGTCGGTCAGCGCAATACGGTGGATCTGGAAGCCATGTTTCAGGGGCATGCCGACTGAGAGACCAGTCGACAGTCACCCGAGGGTATCAATCCGGCGTCAGGCGAACAGGATGCCGGACTGAATGCCCAGAGTCGCCTCGATACGGTGCAGCAAGTCGAGTTCCTGGGGGGAGACAAGCTCTCCTCCAAATCCCAGAATGCTGCCTTCCTTGGCAGCCTCGGCCACGGCCAGGGCGATATCGACGGTCCATTGCTTGTAGGCATGGGCCTCGCTTTCGCTACAGCGTTCGTTGACCAGAGCCGTCGCTGCCCGGCAGTCCTCTATGGCCATTGCCTGCAGTTCTTCTCGACTACTGATATTGGACTCTCTGACACGCTTGTGCGCACGTTCCCGATAGTCGGCTACCTTGTCCTTTGCCTGATCCCAGTTCTCGGCCTTGCTCAACAGGGCGTTGATCAGTTCGCTATCGGGATGCTCCTCGCGAGCGTGAACCGAGGCACGCATGCCGGCACTCATCTCCTTGATGGTGCCGATGATGCCACTGGGGGCAGCATTGCTCATGGCCGCGCCGATCATGCCCGGCATGGCGCTGAGCAGGAACCATTCATCGTCGTTGAAGGCATCCTTGATGGTCATGACAGTTTCTGCTCAGTGGTGTACATGGGTCTGACGGAGGTTCATTGGTCTTGCAACAACAGGAATTCGAGCAGGGCTTTCTGAGCATGCAGGCGATTGCCCGCCTCTTCCCAGACGACGCTTTGCGAACCGTCGATGACCTCGGCAGAAACTTCCTCGCCTCGATGTGCCGGCAGGCAATGCATGAACAGGGCATCATCATTCGCCAGGCTCATCATGTCCGGGGTGATTTCATAGCCTTCGAAAGCGACTTCTCGAGCCTTTTGTTCGGCTTCCTGCCCCATGCTGGCCCAGACATCGGTGACGATCAGATCGGCGTCCTTGCAGGCGTCCGCGGGTGAGGCGGCGCGGCTGGCATGATTGCCGGCATTGGCCAGAATGTCGGCATCCGGTTCGTAGCCGTCGGGGCAGGCATACGTCAGATGAAAGCCGAGCAGGGCTGCCGTATTGAGATAGGAATTGCACATGTTGTTGCCATCGCCGATCCAGGCAACACGCTTGCCACGGATGTCACCGCGATGATCCAGATAGGTCTGCATGTCGGCCAGCAGCTGGCAGGGGTGCAGCAGGTCGGTCAGGGCGTTGATGACCGGCACCGTGGCAATTTCAGCGAAACGCTCCAGCATCTCCTGCGAGAAGGTGCGCACGGAGATGGCATCCACCATCTGTGACAGTACCCGGGCGGTATCGGCGGGCGGTTCGCCACGACCCAGCTGTGTGCCTTCCGGTGACAGGTAGATGGCATGCCCGCCCAGCTGTGTCATGCCCGCTTCGAAGGAGACGCGGGTACGGGTCGATGATTTTTCGAAGATCATGCCCAATACACGGCGTGGCAATGTGGCCTCGCAGGAGTGAGTCTCCCATTGCTTGCGCAGTTCACTGCCACGCTGGATGATGCCGCGAAATTCGTCCGCGGTCAGGTCGTTTTCTGTCAGAAAGTGTCGCATGTTGTCGAGGTATTCAGGCGTTGGCAGCGGCGTCGCTGCCTGCAGGCAGGTCGGACTGTTGCAGAAAGTCGATGATCAGGTCGCTGATGCGTCGCACCAGTTCGTCGGCTTCGGCATCGGAGAGTATGTAGGGTGGCAGCAGGCGGATGACATTGCCAGCGGTGACGTTCAGCAGGATGCCGGCGTCGAGTGCCTTGCCGACCAGCTCGGCGCAGGGCACGTCCAGTTCGATGCCCATCATCATGCCGCGGCCGCGGATGTCTCGAATACCCGGCTGGTTGTGCAGGGTGTTGCTGAAGCCGTTCAGGATGCGTGTGCCCAGTTCACCGGCACGGGTGACCAGGTTGCGTCTTTCCATTTCCTGTATGACGGTCAGGCCTACCCGGCAGGCAATGGGGTTGCCACCGAAGGTGGTGCCATGGCTGCCGGGTTGAATCAGCTCGGCGGCGCTACCTCGGGCCAGGCAGGCGCCGATCGGCATGCCATTGCCCAGCGCCTTGGCAACCGATATGACATCCGGTTGAATGTCCTCGGCCTGAAAGGCAAACCAGTGACCGGTGCGACCCATGCCCGACTGGATTTCATCGCAGATGAGCAGCCAGTCGTGCTCGTCGCACAGTGCGCGCAGCGCTTTCAGATAGCCGGCATCCGGGATATTGATACCGCCTTCGCCCTGTATGGGCTCCACCATGATGGCAACGATATCCTCGCGACCTGATGCGGCGGCCTTGATGGCTTCGATATCGTTGAACGGCACGACCTGAAAGCCGTCGAGCATCGGACCGAAGCCGGCCTTGATCTTCTGGTTGCCGGTGGCGGAGATGGTGGCGATGGTACGGCCGTGAAAGGCGGTATCCATGACCAGAATGGTGGGTGTCTCGATGCCTTTGGCGTGGCCATGCAGACGAGCGATCTTGATGCAGGCCTCATTGGCTTCGGCCCCGGAGTTGCAGAAAAAGGCCTTGTCCATACCGGCAACACGACACAGCTCTGCACCCAGCGCTTCCTGTTGAGGAATGTTGTAGAGGTTGCTGACGTGCATCAACTCGCGCGCCTGCTCGGCGATGGCATCGCTGATGGCGGGGTCTGCATGACCCAGTGCACACACGGCTATGCCGCCCAGGGCGTCGAGATACTCGCGTCCCTGATCATCCCACAGGCGAGCGCCTGCACCGCGTTGCATGGTGACAGGCAGGCGACCGTAAGCGGCCATCAGTGAAGCCATTGGATAGAGCCTTTGGTTATATGAATCAGGCGCTTGATACTATTACAGTTGCGCCAGCAGGCCAACCCATCCGGCGGCCTGTGGAGGCCTTTATTGATGGGGCCGAGAGCCTTGTGGAGGCAGAATCTGCAATCAGTGGTCCCCACGCTTGCCAAGGCGGAAACTCGAGTGAGACCATATACCGGTAATTCCCACTGTATTTGCGACCGGGAGATGCCGATTTACACCAAGCTGCCACGTGCCGCTGTGTCTTGGTATGCTCTCGATCACCAATAGCGCCGGCGTGCAGATTGGCGGCGGCAGTCATATCGGTCAACCATTCAGGAGCTTTACATGTCTTTTTCATTTCCAGACCTGCCTTACGACTTCACGGCCCTCGAGCCACATGTGGATGCCCAGACCATGGAAATCCACTATGACCGTCATCACCGCACCTATTTCAACAACTTCACGGGTGCAGTAGACGACACTCCCATGGCTGACAAGTCCCTGGAAGAGGTCATGGGTCTCGTTGATGCCAGCACGTCTCCGGCAGTTCGCAACAACGGTGGTGGTTACTACAACCACATCCTGTACTGGAACTCCATGTGCAACGGCGGTAGCGCTCCCAGCAGTGAACTCTCTGCTGCAATCGATTCTGCCTTCGGTTCCATCGACGAACTGAAGTCCGGCCTCAAGCAAGCTGGTATTGGCCGTTTCGGTTCCGGTTTTGCCTGGCTGATCGTCAAGGACGGCAAGCTGGAAATCACCTCCACACCGAACCAGGACAACCCACTGATGCAGGTTGCCGAGAAGCAGGGCACACCTATTCTGGCGCTGGACGTGTGGGAGCATGCCTACTACCTGAAGTATCAGAACAAGCGTCCTGACTACATCGACGGTTGGCTGGAAGTGGTTGACTGGGCGAAGACCTCAGAGCGTTTTGCCGCTGCCAGCTGATAGTTCAGCCAAAGCATCACCTGGTGGGTCAGCCAAGGCTGACCCACCAGTATCTTCCCGGCATTGCCGGATGTACCGACCTCCTGGCCTGTGATGAGAAAAGCCTTTTCAGGCTCCAGCGCTACTTGCAGTTTTGTCGGTAGTTCCCCAGATTACGCTCCATACCGGTGTACCAGCCTGGCGGCGGGGGTACACTGTCGTGTCTGTCCATTTTTTCGTTTTTGACCGTGAGCAAGCAGCAACATGAGTGATCAAGCATCCGACGTCCGTACCCGCATCGAACAGCAGATTGCCGATAATCCGATAATCCTGTACATGAAAGGCACACCTCAGCTGCCCATGTGCGGTTTTTCCATGCGCACCGTGGAAGCACTGAAGCAGTGCAACAAGGAATTCGCCTTCGTCAACATCATTGCTGACCCAGCCATTCGCGAAACCCTGCCTCAGGTATCAGACTGGCCGACCTTTCCGCAGCTCTATATCGACAAGGAGCTGGTGGGTGGCTGCGATATCGTCATGGAACTGGCCGAGAGCGGCGAACTGCAGAAAATGATCGACAAGGCTGCCACGCAGTCTGCCTGAGTACATGGGTTTGATCGGCACACGACCCCGGCTGTCGTGTGCCATCGTGTTTTTCAGTCGAAATCGACCTTGCCGCGACCAGCCTTGAGTTTCGAGTGACGGGTCTTGTGGTCGAGACGCCGTTTCACCGAGTTGCGTGTCGGTCGGGTCGGTCGGCGTTTCTGGGGTACATGAACCCCTAGTCGAATCAGTTCGGCCAGTCGCTCCAGCGCGTCAGCATGATTCTGATCCTGGCGCCGGTGTTGCTGCGCCTTGATCACGATGACACCATCCTTGGTCAGTCGCTTGTCCCTGATCTCCATCAGGCGCGCCTTGATATGCTCCGGCAGGCTCGAGGCCATGATGTCGAAGCGCAGATGCACCGCTGAAGCCACTTTGTTGACGTTCTGGCCACCCGCTCCCTGTGAGCGAATGGCCTGCCACTCGATTTCCTCGAGTGGTATGGACAAAGTGTCATTGATCTTCAGCATGGTGCCAGCGGAGCCTCAACGAGGCACGTATGACCCATCGGCGATGGGCGCTTCGATGCCTTCATGCAATTCTTCCCAACGGTTCACGACCGAACAGAACAGATCGGCTGTCATGCGCGTGTCGTAGATGGCTGAGTGCGCTTCTGCCGTGTCCCAATCCATGCCGGCTGCCACCGCCGAGCGTGCCAGTACAGTCTGCCCGTAGGCGAGGCCACACAGGGATACGGTGTCAAAGCAGCTGAATGGATGGAACGGGTTCTTCTTGATGCCGCAGCGATCGGCTGCCGCGTTGACGAACTTCAGGTCGAAGAAGGCATTGTGACCGACCAGAATGGCGCGCGTGCAGTTGGCGGCTGACACCGCTTCGCGTACCGGGTTGAAGATATGCGCCAGCGCTTCGCGTTCTTCACGCGCCGCGCGCAGCGGGTGGTAGGGATCAATGCCATTCACTTCCAGCGATTTGGGCTCGATGTTACTGCCATCGAACGGGACCACGTGGGTGGTGTAGCTCTTGACCGGGCGCAGCTTGCCTTCGTCATCCACGTCCAGCAGAACGGCGGCAATTTCCAGCAGGGCATCATTGCGCTCGTTGAACCCTCCTGTTTCGACATCCACGACGACAGGTAGGTAGCCTCTGAAACGTTCACTGAGAGAATAGGCTTTTCCGGGTTGATACATATACGCCAAGCGCTCCTGAGCGGTGCGGATTAAAGGATAGGGAGGTTAACTTAGCCGAGAATCATACACGCCGGTGTAGGTGATACCATCGAACCTCTCTCGAATAGGCGACGTTTTGCACAGTGCGTAACCTGCTTCAACAGTATTTCAACATTGCTTTTCTCATGGGCAAGCCGCAAGACCTGCCGGCCGGCCGTGCGCAGATGCAAATCGGAGCGGGACTGGCGCTGGTCAGTTATGTCATGGCTGTCGCCGTGCCATTCGGTGTCGAACGGGCATTCCTGCAGGCCCTGATCGATCTGAGCTGCACCGGAGTTGCAATCTGGATAGCCTTGAGTATCGTCGGCCACACAGCCCGCTTTGAGCAGGCATTTGGTGGTCTGTGCGGTGCATCGACCTTTATCAACCTGGCAGCCCTGCCGCTGTTCGCCTTGCGGCCTGAAACAGGCGATTCGGTCATGGCGACCAGCACGGTGGCCGATTTCGTGCTGCTGGTATGGGGTCTGTCGCTGATGGCCCATGTCATCAGGCATACCTTCGAGGTCAGAATGTTTGTCAGTGTCGTGATGTCCGTGGCGTTCTTCATCGTGCTCTCGGCCGTGGTGGCCTCGGTCTGGCCTGCACCGGCCCTGAGTACGGACCGGGAGAAGGTTTCACTGCTGGTCGGCAAGGATGGCTTGTCGATGGCTCAAGCTGTATTCAATGAGAGAGCCTGAGTGAAATGAGAGGCTTGCTCGATACTGTTGCGAGAATGATATGATCCGCGATTCGTTCGTCGTGCCAAAGGTTTTCAACGTTACTCGTGTCTGCGCCTGTTCGACAACGCTCTTCAGCGTCTTCACGTCTTGCCCGGCGCGCTTTTGCCTGCAATGAACCTCGATTGCAGCAAAGCGCTGCGGATGCTGACATGGTGAAGCCTGCAGCTTCCAGGCAAGTACCTGACTCCAGCGGGGAAATGGCGCCTTCCTCCGGGAATGACAAGGGTGTACCTGTCGTGAAGGCCAGTGGTGACGATAAAATGGCGCCGGTGTCGATCAAGCCGCTGGATATCGTGGTGCCTGGTGAAATCGATCGTTACACCATCGGACGACGTATCGGTTCCGGTACCTGCGGAGTGGTGCATCAGGCACTGGATAACCTGCTGGGGCGCGAAGTGGCGATCAAGCTCTCGCCAATGGGTGAGGCGCATGTGTCGACGGGCAAGGTGCCCGGTGCGCAGCGAGCCTATCAGACTGAAATCATTGCCGCCGGACGATTGACGCATCAGAACATCGTTACCGTACACGATGCCGGTCAGTTTGAAGATCTCAATTATCTCGTCATGGAGGTGATTGAAGGTAAATCACTCAAGGAATATGGCAAAGGCAAGACCTTGTTGCCGGTTCATGAAGCCTTGCGCGTCATCGCCGAATGCTGCATCGCACTGGATTATTCGCATCAGCAGGGCATTCTCCATCGAGACATCAAGCCGGCGAATATCATGCTGGCTGACAATGGCGTGGTGAAGCTGCTGGATTTCGGAATCGCGGTAGGTCTGCGTGATGAAGGCGAGCTCAAGCGCAAGGGGCCGACGCTGGGAACCCCCAATTACATGTCCCCGGAGCAGATTCTGGGACGCGAGCTGGGTCCGCCCAGTGACTTCTATTCACTGGCTACCGTGTTGTTCGAGTTGCTCACCGGGCGTCAGTTGTTCAAGGCAAAGAAAGTCAAGGATCTGTTCCGGACCGTGGTGCATCGGCCCGCGCCACGTTTGCGTCAGATACGACCGGACCTGCCCCAGGAATTGTCCAATGTGCTTGCGAAAGCCCTGGAAAAGAAGCCTGAAGCCCGCTACCAGTCGGGTCAGGATATGGCGCGTGCGCTTCGTCCCTTCATTGAAAAATTCGGTTTGCAGAGTCGCCGTCCTCTGGCCCGCCAGAAGCTCATACGTCGTCTTCGGCAGCAGGCGTTCTTCCGCTCGTTTTCCGAAGCGGAGATCAGCCAGCTGCTGGATCGCGTTCAGGTACGCCGCTTCAGTCCTCAGGACACGCTCACAGCGCGTGGGACGACGCTGCGTCGCCTGCTGGTCATCACCGACGGGGTTGCCTGTGTTCGCGCTCAGAATCGTTATCTGCGCCTGCTATCGGAAGGCGAGAGTCTGGGGGAGGGCAGTTTCATCAGTGGAGCGCCATCATCACACGATGTCATTGCCCTGACAGACGTCAAGGCTCTGGAATTGTCAGCCGGTTCGCTGAGCAAGCTGCCGTCGAAGGTTCATCTGCATTTCTACCGACATGTGTCCGAGCTGCTCAGAGCAGGGAACGCACTCGCCGATGCGGCAGAGTGCGACCTGGTCCTTTGAGAAACTGAAATCGCGAGGCGATGTTCAGCTGGCGCTATCACTGTTGTGGCGTCGCGCCATCAGTTTCTTCTCCCACTCGAGCGAGGTCTTGACGATCGTGTCGAGGTCGTCGAACTGCGGCTTCCAGTCCAGGGTCTGGTGAATCTTGTCGACAGCCGCAATCAAGGCGGGAGGATCGCCTGCACGGCGTGGTTGTTCGATTACCTTGATGGGAGAGCCGTGAACACGTTCAACGGCATCGATGACCTGGCGCACGCTGAAGCCGTGACCATAACCGCAGTTGAGTAGCGTGGAATCACCGCCCTTGCGCAGATAATCCAGTGCGGAGAGGTGGGCGGCTGCCAGATCGGACACATGGATATAGTCTCGGACACCCGTGCCGTCTTCTGTCGGGTAATCGGTGCCGAAAACATACAGTTGTTCACGTTTGCCCAGGGCAACTTCTGCGGCGACCTTGATCAGCAGGGTGGCATTGGGCGTGGATTGACCAATGCGGCCATCCGGATCGGAGCCCGCCACATTGAAGTAACGCAGCACGACATGCTTGAGATCACTGGCAGCACTGAGATCACGCAGCATGGCTTCGGACATCAGTTTGGAGGTGCCATAGGCGTTGATGGGGGCGGTTGGCAGTTCTTCGTTACAGGCGCCGATGCTCGGGTCAGGCACACCATAGGTGGCGGCAGTCGAGGAGAAGATGAAATTGGCAACGTTGTTGTCCTGACAGGCCTGCAGCAGGTTGCGTGTGCTGCAGGTATTGTTGGCGTAGTACTTGAGCGGGTTCTCGACGCTTTCAGGCACAATGGTATGTGCGGCAAAATGCATCACGGTATTGATACCCTTGTCGGCAATGAGCTTGCTGACCAGCTCCATATCGCCGGTCTTGCCGATGACCAGTTCGCCGTGCAGGACTGCGTCGGCGTTGCCGGTAGACAGGTCGTCAAGCACGATAACGGTTTCGCCGCGCTCTCCCAGCAATTTGACGACATGACTGCCGATATAGCCGGCACCGCCGGTTACGAGTATGGGCTTGTTGTTCATGGAGGAAGCTTGCCGCCTTGAGGTTGCAGAAAAGGTTGGCCTGCATTGTATCTGCCGACGCCGATTAATTCAGCCGGAGCTGTGCCATCATCGCCGTGCTCCGAACTATCAGGGTTTGACAGTATCGTGAATGATCATAGTGAACAGGTAGCTGAAGGCGCGCTACTGATTACCGTCAATCAGCGCCTTGCACGCCATCACTTGTCCCGCTACAGCCGTTGGCAATTGCAACAGGGGCGTCAATGGTGGGAGACGCCGTCCATTCTGCCTTTCAGGGCCTGGCTGCGCACATTGCATGATGGCGCGCTTGCTGCGGGTCTGAGCCGGCGAACTCTGCTGCCGGATCTGCTGCAACAGAAGCTGTGGCGGCAATGTATCGAAAACGATGCGCATCTGGAACTTCTGGACAAGGATGCGGCCACCGTGTCTGCACGGTCGGCGTGGGAGATGTCCTGTGCGTGGCAGTGTCACAATCCGGAAGATGACTACCTGTCACACGATCAGTACACCTGGCAGCGCTGGTGCAGTAGCTATACCGATGCGCTGGAGGCAGAATGCCGCATTGACGAAGCCTCGCTCGCCGATCACCTGTGTGAGGTGCTGATACAGCCAGAGGCTGCCGCCTTGTTGCCCGAAGCCGTGATCTTCGAAGGCTTTCTCGAGTTGCCTCCGCAGTTGTTGCAGTTTACCCGGGTACTGGCCGAGGTCGGTGTGAGCGTGGAACTGGCACAGCGTCAGCCCCGCGCACAGGTGCTGAGCCAGGAATATGCCGACGATGAACAGGAGATGTTGTCCATAGCCAGCCACATGCGTGCGGAACTCGAGCATGACGTCGGACAATCGCTGGGGCTGGTGGTGTCGGACTTGCAGCAAAGACGTGCATCGGTCATGCGTGCCTTCGACCGTGTGTTCTTCCCGGGCATGTCGCCGGAAGAAATTCGGCAGCGGGGTCGGCCCTATGACCTGTCCCTGGGTACACCGCTGCGAGATACCGCTGTGGTGGCTGCGGCGCTATCGCTGATCAGGCTGAGCCTGGGTACCATTCAGGGCAGCGAACTGTCGGCCGTGTTGCTGAGCCCGTATCTGGAAGCCTCGGCCGAGGAAGCGCGGCGTCGGGAGCAGCTGGATCGTCGCCTGCGTGATGATCGGGTCCGCTCGTTGACGCTGGAGCAATTCCAGGAAAGGCTGTATGCCGGCAGCCGTCTGAAGCGACCCATCGAGCAGTTGCTGCAACGCAAGCGCTTCAGCAGTGTCACGCTGACCGAATGGGCGACGCGGTTCAGCGACAGTCTGAGCCTGCTTGGCTGGCCCGGCAAGTCGATAGACACGGAAGAGTATCAGGCGGTCTCTGCCTGGATGGAGTGTCTGGACGATATGCAGATACTGGATGACGGGGAAAAGGTCAATGTGACCGAGGCTCTGCGTCTGATCCAGCGACTGGCGCGCGATCGCATCTTCCAGCTCGAGACGCCCAGCACGCCGATCCAGATCATGGGCCGGCTGGAGAGTCATGGCATCGACTTCGACTGTCTGTGGGTTGCCGGACTGGATACCGAGCAATGGCCACCGACCGGTTCTCCCAGTCCCTTTGTATCCATCAATGCGCAGAAGGCGCAAGGCGTGCCCGTGGCTTCCGCAACGGCGCGACTGGCATTGGCGGAGCGCGAGTTTCGCATGTGGGGTTCACAGGCGCCGTTGCTGATTGCCAGCCATGCCAAGGCGCGTGATGGCAAGTCGCTGGATGTGGCGTCGGTTCCCGAATTCGATCCTGCCGAGGCCAGTCTGGCACTGGCCGCCGAACGACTGCAGCGTCTGGATGCCCTGCCACCGTTGATCGACCCCGCGACAGTCCTGCAGGAGTCGTTGCAGCTGGAGGCGGTGATGGATGATCATGGGCCGGCCTTGCCTGAAGGTAGTGAAGTGCGCGGCGGGGCACGTCTGTTCGAGGATCAGGCCTTGTGTCCGTTTCGTGCCTTTGCCTTGCACCGTCTGGCCATTCGCCCGCTGGAGGAAGCTGGGCTGGGACTGGATCCGCGCCAGCATGGCACGCTGCTGCACAGTGCGCTGGAGCAGTTCTGGAAGTCGGTTGGCAGCCATGCTGCGCTGGTCGCCATGGATGATGCACAGCGAATGCAGGAGCTGGAGCGCGTGATCGAGGCGGTTGTCGTTGAGTATGAGGTGCCATCCTCACTGCGCGTACTGGAAACCATTCGTCTGAAGGGGCTGCTTGATGAATGGCTGGTGCAATGCGAGATGCCACGTCAGGCGTTCGAGGTGGTGTCACTGGAGCAACGTCAGAGCATCGAACACGGAGGTATCGTCATGAACGTGATGCTGGATCGCATCGACAGGATCGGTGATTCTCTGGTGGTCATCGATTACAAGACTGGCACTTCCAGCAGAATCAATACCTGGGCGGATCAGCGTATCGTCAACCCGCAACTGCCCTTGTATGTGCTGACCAACGAAGAGATCGAAGGGGCGAGCTTTGCCCAGGTGGCGCGACATCAATGCACCTTCAAGGGCGTGGCCAGTGACGATTCGCTACTGCCGAAGGTCAAGACCAGTGTCACGCGGTCACGCACGGGGCAGGCAACCGACAGGCCTCTGGAGGACTGGAACGACTGGCGTGAACACTGGCGAGAAGCACTCGATGCTGTGGCTGGTGAAGTGCGGCAAGGGCTGGCGACAGTCACTCCAATGAAGACAGCCTGCCAGCACTGTGACCTGAAATCCCTGTGCCGGATTGACGAGGAGGCTCTGGTGACCGAGACCGAGGCGGATGACAGTATGGAGGTGTTCTCATGAAGCAGCCGATTGATGCCGATGTTCGCCAGCGCGCGCTGGACCCGGAGCAATCCTTCATCGTGCAGGCACCGGCAGGCTCGGGCAAGACGGAACTGCTCACCCGCCGGGTGCTGACTCTGCTGAAGACGGTGGATGAGCCGGAAGAGATCATGGCCATCACCTTCACTCGCAAGGCGGCCAGCGAGATGCGTCAGCGTGTGGTGGAGACGCTGATCAGGGCGGACAGTGGCGTGGAGGCCGCCAATGATTACGAGCGGGAAGGCATGGATCTGGCGCGCGAGGTCTTGCAACGCGATGTCGAACGTCAATGGCAGCTGATACGCAACCCGCAACGTCTGAACCTTCGAACCATCGATTCACTGGCAACGCAACTGGCGCATCGTTTGCCGGTCACCTCGGCCCTGGGAGCACCTACCGGAATCGTGGAAGATGCCAGCGCCCTGTACCGAGAGGTAGCGGCACGGTTCATCGAGTCCAACATCGACTCGCTGGACAGGGTGATGTTGCAGGTAGGCAATCGTCTGGAGCAAGTG